>NZ_JAKRFA010000004.1:0-155177 GCF_022348305.1 Alteromonas sp. MmMcT2-2 | reverse complement strand
GGTTCGAATCCCCTAGGGGACGCCATTTTATCGCGTCACAGTCGATTAAAACTGTGAAATAGGCTGGAGTTGATTATTCAACTTCTGACTGAAAGTTTCAGTAAGGAAAGGTCGCTCAGTTCGCTAGCTCACTTCGCTTTACTGAAAATCTCGAAAGCGGTGCTTTCGAAAGAAGATTTTCAGTCCCCTTCGTCTAGAGGCCTAGGACACCGCCCTTTCACGGCGGTAACAGGGGTTCGAATCCCCTAGGGGACGCCATATCGAAAAAACCAGCCATTCGGCTGGTTTTTTTGTTTCTGGCTTAAAACTTTGTGGACAGACACTGCAATTAAATCTGTAAGCAAATAGATGCAAAGCCATTTTAAGAAAGCTTCAGTGGACAGACACTCTTCTTTCCCTCTTTAAACCATCTACCTAGACATACACCGATCATTTTCATCGGAATTTGCAATTCTTACAAAAGAGGCGTCAACACCTTCGCGCAAGTACTTTTCAGAGGTTCAATGCGTAAAGAACTCATGTCACAACCCTTTAAGAAACTTTTGTGTGATAGATACGTGAGCTTGTTGAACTGTTATGATCTAAAAAATACAAAAGAGGTGTTATATGCAGAATTATCCAATTGGAACTCCTGGTGAGCCGTGGGGCGAAGAAGAAAAAGCCCAATGGAAAGCACAGCAGACTGTGAAAAGAAGTTATCAGGAAGAAGTACTTAATAAACTCTTCAACATTATCCCTGAAGGCTTTGAGTTAAAGCAGTATGGCGCACTTCCTTATGATACAGCGCGTTACCCACTATATGCTGTAATTCCCAAGAGTTTTGACGCTGAAAAGACGTCTGCACTCGTTACAGGCGGTGTTCACGGCTACGAAACTAGTGGTGTGCAAGGAGCGCTTCAATTTATTGAAACAAAGTTGGCTCAGTACGCAGAGCAAGTAAATATAGTTGTGGTGCCATGTGTAAGTCCCTGGGGATACGAGTCGATAAATCGATGGAACCCAATGGCATTAGATCCGAATCGCTCGTTTTACAGTGATTCTCCTGCACCAGAGTCTGCTCAGCTTATGCAATTAGTATCTGATTTAGCGTTATCTCTTACGCTTCATATTGATTTGCATGAAACGACAGAAACGGACAATAGTGAGTTTAGACCAGCACTAGCTGCACGGGATGGGGTGAGCCATGATAACTGGAACATTCCAGATGGTTTCTATACGGTTGCTAATACTCCAAGCCCCCAAATAGAGTTTCAAAAAGCAGTTATTGAGGCTGTGAAAAAAGTAACGCATATCGCACCGGCCGATGAAAACGGAAAGATTATAGGTGCAGATGTGGTGAGTGAAGGTGTAATTTGCTATGACAAGAAGTCGTTGTACCTTTGTGGAGGTATGACAGATGCTAAGTACGTCACAACCACAGAAGTCTATCCCGATAGCGATAATGCGACACCCGAGAATTGCAATGATGCTCAGGTGGCCGCAATTTGCGCTGCACTCGATTATTTGAATTAGACGCTTGAACGTTTAGACGTCTAGATGTATATTTGAGCCTCTTTTTTAGGAGGCTCTTTGTGTTTACTTATTCTGCGGTTATTTACGACGGTAAAAAGCAAAATTTAGTGAGGTATGACTGTGGGACAGACACTGAGTTTTCCTCATATCTTGAATCGCGCTTTGGTTGTCATGTCTGTTTGTGGTCCAATAAAGAGCTATCAGAAACTACAATGGCAGCTATCGCAGCTTCGCGAGTACAGAGTAAAAAAGACGGTCTGGATAAAACAGAAGCTTTATGAACTTAATTTCCCCATGTGTAGCCTTGTGCAAACTAACTGAAGAAGACATTTGCATTGGGTGTAAACGTACGATTGAAGAAATCATTAATTGGCGGACATACACCGATAATCAAAAGAAGACCGTATTCACTCGCCTTGAAAATTTAGAAAAGGAAGCCGCTACCCAGTCACAGCCTCGTAAATAGGCTAAGTGCGGACTTCTATCAAAACTCTCTACGAACGGACAGACACACAAGCTTTTCTATTCGTATAAAATTAGAAGTCAGCATCACTCCCACATGAATTAAAGTGTCTAGCGGACAGACACTTACTAAATTTAAACAGCTGCAATTTAAAACCACCTTAAATAGACAGTCACAGAAGTTGAAAAACTAAGCATCAAAGCCTGGCTGATATAAGTGCTTTTTGCTAAACTCCCGCGCCGATTTTATGTTCTATTAAACTGAGATTTTTGCAATGAAAGTAATGCTTGCCCCTATGGAGGGCGTTGTCGACCACTTAATGAGAGATATGCTCACTCGCGTGGGTGGTTTCGATCAGTGCGTTACTGAATTTGTAAGAGTGGTCGATCAAAAATTACCAAGGAAAACGTTTTATAGACTTTGCCCTGAGCTTCGTAATGATGGCAAAACTCCGGCAGGTGTGCCTGTCCGAGTTCAATTATTAGGACAACATCCACAGTGGCTTGCAGAGAATGCACAAACAGCAATAGAGCTGGGCTCTCCTGGTGTTGACCTAAATTTTGGTTGCCCTGCCAAAACAGTTAATAAAAGTAAGGGCGGGGCGGTTTTGTTGAAAGAAACCCAAACCCTTTATGACATTGTGAAAGCTGTAAGGAATGCTGTTCCTGCAGAAATCCCAGTTTCAGCCAAAATCAGACTAGGTTTTGAAGACAAATCTTTAGCTATCGAGAATGCTATAGCTATCACTGAAGCGGGCGCTTCTGAGCTCGTTGTTCATGCGCGCACCAAAACGGAGGGGTATAAACCACCGGCTTATTGGGATTGGATAGCGAAGATAAAACAACACACCGATATTCCACTTGTCGCAAATGGTGAAATTTGGAACGCTGAAGACGCTCAGCGTTGTCAGAACCAATCAGAGTGTACTAACCTTATGATTGGACGAGGTGCATTGGCAATGCCTAATTTGGCGCTGAGTATTAAAGAGGGTGTAGCACCTATGCCATGGTCTGAACTGGCTGCTTTGCTGATTCAGTACTCTGGCTACGAAATTTTTGGTGATAAGGGCAAATATTACCCCAACCGAATTAAGCAATGGTGCGGCTATCTGAAAAGACAATACCCTGAAGCTGAAGTTCTGTTCAACGACATAAGGCGCCTAACGAAATCTCAGGACATTGTTGATGTGCTTGCACGCCAAGCCGATATTTAGCCAAGTACTTTTGCAATGGCGTTAGAGGTTCACGACAGATACCTTTGGGCATTTGCAACGTTTGGACGACATGCTCTTTGGCAGCATCTGGCGAAATTCTCCATCACCTCGGGACAACCGACAGGCCCAGTAAAAAGTGTTTCAAAATTACTAGTTACTAGCTGCCAGTTCTCTTTTGTCATTCCAAGCTTACTTAGCAAGCGGTTAGGAAGCTTTGGGACTTTACAGGTATCGTTATTACTCTCCGCATTCATCGTATCAGTGATAAGCTGCAAATAATCGGTAAATGCGAAAGGCAATGTCACGGTGTTCTTGTGGTGACTATCGCTAAAGGGCATCAAAAACTTAGGCATTTTGTTCGAGCGTTTAGCATTCAAGCGATATTGAATACTAGTATGGTGAGAGTTGCCTAGCGTCGTTGCTATTTTTGCTCGAATGGGATTTAAATCGACGTAAGCCATTACACTGGCCAGTGCTTTCTCATCGAGTATAGCTTGTGACTTGAACCTTCTTTCCCAGAAATAGCCTTTACATTCATCCTCTTTATTTGCTCTTCGAGCAATATATTCATTGAGCATACGCATAAACCAGCTGATGCTTTGAAGTCGCTCTCGATATATAACAGATAGTGATTTTAATTCTGCTAGCTCATCTAACGTTAAAGAATCAATATTTTCTAAATATCGCTGCACTACGGGCGGGCATTTATAAAACATCCTCCACCGAAGCAAGACCTCATCCATCGTCCAGCCTTCAGCTCTGCCTTTTGCTATATGCAATACCACATGAATGTGGTTGTGCATAACAGCGTAGGCGCATAAGTCGATGGCAAAAGCTTGAGAAAGCTTATGGAGCCTGTCTTGAATCCACTTTCTTCTATGCTCATAGTTTATGCCAGTGCGGGCATCGCGACCACAAAGGTAAGATTGCCTTACGCAGCGAGAAATGCAGTGGTAATAAGGTGTAACATCAGTATTTATTTGCTTGTAACGAGGTAGAGGCATATCCGTATCCCATAGTTATTTATTGACATTATGATATTTACGGCGTCAATTTTAAGTGGTCTTTGGGACAGTTTTAGCGACGGTTAATTCAAATGAGAGCTCATTAAGTTAAATCTCATTGTGAGTATCAGTCTAAGTTGGATAAATAGAACTGAAAATCGTGGACAGACACTCGAGCTTCACAACGGATAAAAATCTATCGTTGCGTCAAATAGACTAAAAGAAAAAAGGACAGACACTCTTATTTAGCGAGTGTCTGTCCCTAACAGTTTTCAATAAGAGGGAATTTAAACATATACATCAACTCTAGAACCCACACGCCCATCGTTAGTGCTTGAGGTCTGCTGTGTGCTCTGAGGCTGAGTCTCGCGACTTTCTTGCACATTACGGGGCTCAACCTGTTGCGTAGGTCGTTGTGGCGACTCTAAAACTGTGGAAACGGGTGACGAATTAACAAAAGAAACGTCCATAAACAAACCTCGCATTTGAAAAATCATTTAATAAGATTAGCACAATTATTGAGCGCCAAGAATTAAACTTCTTAAGTGTCTGTCCATAAAATTAGCGATAAAAGGCTGTGCCTCAGCATTGGGATGAATACCATCGTTTTGCATTAAGTCCTTATTTAGCGCTATTTCTTCAAGGAAAAAGGGGATTTTTTGAACGTCCTGAGCTTCCGCTACTTTATTGAAGTTTTGCGTAAACATCTGCGTGTAGCGCTTGCCATAATTAGAAGGAATTTGCATTTCTTGCAGAAACACGACGACATTACTCTCCTTTGCAACACTTACCAGCGAATCTAAATTATCCCTAATCTTACCGATATTATGGCCCTGAAGGCCGTCATTACCGCCCAGTTCAATCAATACATGGGTAGGGTTGTGTTGCTCTAATAAACGGGGAAATCGCGCTAAACCACCGTCAGTGGTCTCTCCGCTTACCGCAGCATTTACAATATCAATCGGAATGTTGTCGTCTTGCCACATCTTTTGTAACAAACTGACCCAACCCTCATGTTGCTGTAATCCATAAGCCGCGGATAAACTGTCACCTAAGATAAGTAAAACCGCATTTTCGCTTGTGTCGCTCTGCTCGGCTTGATCTGATAGCGCTTGAAAGGGTATTAAAAGAATAAGTAAAAAAGCGAACAAATAACGAAATTTAACAAACACGAATTGATGACCTCTTATGATAAAAGCTAATGCTGTAACCAAAGTAGTGGATACGAGTGAAGGTTCACTGCAGATCCTTCGTCCTATTTCTTTTGAAGTCAAGTCTGGTGAGTCCGTTGCCATTATTGGCGCATCAGGCTCGGGTAAGTCAACCCTTTTGGGCTTGTTGGCAGGGCTTGACCAAGTTACAGAAGGGGAAATTTTCTTAGATGGCGAAGCTCTTCACAGCATGAATGAAGAAGAGCGCGCGATTTTAAGAGGAAATAAAGTAGGCTTTATTTTTCAGAGCTTTATGTTAGTTCAAAGCTTAACTGCCTTAGAAAATGTGATGCTACCTGCAGAAATTGCAGGGCTTGATAACCCAAAGGCACTAGCTTTGGATATTCTAGAGCAAGTCGGATTGAAACATCGCGCACATCACTTCCCTAATCAGTTGTCGGGGGGCGAGCAACAGCGTGTTGCCATAGCGCGAGCATTTATTACCTCTCCCAAAATACTTTTCGCCGATGAGCCTACCGGCAACCTAGACGCCAAAAATAGTGAAAAAATCGAAGCGCTGTTGTTCGAGATGAATAGAGAAAAAGGCACAACTCTCGTACTCGTAACTCATGATAACGAGCTTGCGGAACATTGTGACAGGCAACTCACTATGAATGCTGGCGAATTAGTTGAAACAACTGGCGCGAACACAATGAATAAGAAAGAGGCGGTTTAGATGTCGACGTCTTTTAATTTAGCTTGGCGGCTTTTCAAGCATGAAGCTAGACGTGGTGAACTGACCATCATATTGCTGGCCATTGTGCTTTCTGTGGCAGCCGTATTGTCGTTGTCACTTTTTAGCGAGCGTTTACAGGGCGCACTAAAGGCTCGCTCTGCGGCTTTCATTGCAGCAGATGCGCAACTTCGTTCAGACGACCCTATAAACGAGGAGTGGTTAGCTAGAGCCCGAGAAGAGGGCCTTGCGACGGCAAAGCAGGTAGCAACACGTTCAATGGTATTTAAAGGCGACGAGATGTCGCTTGTTGATTTACGAGCCGTGAATGACGCTTATCCACTGAAAGGGACGGTCAATATTACTGACCAGCCTTTTGGAGAAAAACGCAATACTGCAGAGTTGCCACAATCTGGCGAAGCATGGGTACAGTCTCGGCTTTTTCAGAGCTTGGGGCTTTCTATTGGCGATAGCATCGATATTGGTGATGGCACTTTTACCGTTACCCATGTATTGGTAGATATTCCCGATGCTGGTTTTAGCGTGTTTAATACTGACCCTATTGCGCTAATTAACTTAAACGACTTGGAAAAAACTGCGATAACCGGGCCAGGGAGTCGCGCTCGTTATGTGGGCTTTTTTGCCGGTGATGCGGGTGATATAGAAAACTTCAATACTTGGTTATTGCCCCAATTAAATGACGACTTACACTCGTGGCGGACAGTCGAAGATGACGAGTCAGCGATAGGGCGCTCTGTCGCAAGTGCTGAGCGCTATTTTCTGTTAGCGAGTTTGTTAGCAATAGTACTAGCGGCCGTTTCCATTGCCGTTGCTGCTCAGCGTTATGCTCAACGTCACTTTGATCCCGTAGCAATAATGAAGACCTTGGGGGCAACAAGCAGCACTATCCGAAAAGTCTATTTATTCCAAATTTTATTCATTACTGGGCTTGGTATATTTATCGGCCTTGTTATTGGTTTTATCGGTCAGCAAGTGGTGGTTTCACTTGTAGCGGACAGAGTGGATGTATCTCTTGACGTGTGGCATTGGCGACCACTTTTAATTGCCGTTGCTACAGGCGCTACGTGTGCATTGCTCTTTTCCTTATATCCGCTTTTGCAGCTATTTTCAGTTCCCCCGCTTCGCGTATTAAGAAAGGACATATCAGCGAATTTACGTTCCAGAAGCATTCAGTTCGTGGCATCAGGTGGTGCGATATTTTTATTGATGTGGATGTATAGCCGCGATTTAAAAATTAGCGCTATTCTTTTCGTTTCCGGCGCTGCGTTGGTGCTCGGATTACTTGGTGCTACGTATATCTTAATTGCAGTAGGTCGCAAGCTGGGCAGTGGAAGAATGGGGGCGTGGCAGTTGGCATGGGCACGTATTAAGCGACGTGCAATGGACAACAGCGTGCAGCTTATTAGCTTTTCCGTCACCATTATGTTGCTTTTAGTGGTGCTGGTAATGCGCAACGATATGGTTTCGCAATGGCGCTCGCAACTGCCAGAAGGTACACCGAATTACTTCTTAATTAACATTACGCCGGATATTCAACCCGAGTTGGACAGACACTTCGCTGACAATGGCGTAAAAATTGAAGAGTTTTATCCTGTCATTCGAGGCCGATTTGTTTCGGTAAATGGAGAAGGGGTAAACACCGAGGTTTCTAAAGAAGATGAGCCGAATCGAGAAGGCCGAAGAGGTTTAGGCAGAGAAGCAAACCTAACGTGGAGCAACACGCTTCAAAAAGAAAACGAGGTCATTGATGGGAACTGGCATGGCGATGAGGATAAACAATACAGCGAAGGATGGTTCCCGGTGTCCGTTGAAGAAGGCGTTGCAGAAAGGTTGAACATTAAAATGGGCGATCGGCTTACTTTCAATGTGGGAAGCGAGATTGTCGAAACGAAAGTAACGAGTATTCGTACTGTGAATTGGCAGACTATGCAGCCTAACTTTTTCTTCGTTATTCACCCTGAGGCAATGGCGGCATTTAGTCCAACTTATATTACTAGTTTCTACCTTCCTACCGAGAGAAAGGCAGAGCTAACTAACTTACTTAAGCCGTTTGCATCAATAACTATGTTCGACGTTGATGCTCGAATTAATCAATTGCGAGAGATTGTGGATCAGGTGTCTGTTGCCGTTGAATTTATTTTGGTGCTCGTATTGTTAGCGGGCAGTCTGGTATTGATTGCACAAGTACAGGCGAGCATGGATGAACGCAGACAGGAAATAGCCATACTTCGAACACTCGGTGCAAAGGGTGCGTTGATAAGAAAAAGTGTTATTTTTGAGTTTGTTATTATTGGTGTAGTAGCAGGCTTTATGGCAGCAATGGCCAATGAGTTGAGCCTTTATTTACTTCAAACCTCTGTATTCCAAATGGAAGCAAGCTTACACCCAGAATACTGGGCAATAGCGCCAAGCGTTGGCGCTGTCGTTGTAGGCATATTAGGTGCGTTTGGATGCTGGCGTTTGCTTACACTTAATACCAGTCAGATGCTGCGGAATATGGTTTAGGTATTGTTGTGTTAGTTTAAAATGCGCTTTAATACAAAACGGACAGACACTCGGTTGAGTACCGTTTAGATTAAGGGCAGTGGACAGTCACTCAATTCAAATGAGTGTCTGTCCACTGTGCATTTCACAGCAAAGTTCGCTAATTACGAAAGAGTGGTTTTTGCGAAGAGTTTAAGAAGTACTCTGGTTTGAGAGTAAATAGAAGTTTTTGAGGTATGTGACTAAGCAAAGTGCCTTGCGATAATGTTGTGCAATAAATGTGGACAGTCACTTGCTTAGCAATTCAAGTGACTGTCCACGAGGGACATAACGAATTTCTGTAATTCAACTATGCGCGATATATTTCTCTTAGCGCCTCGTCGATAGAAGGGAATTCAAAACTGAAGCCGGCGGTAGTAAGCTTTTGAGGAATGACTCTTTGCCCCTCAAGTATCATGGTCGATGATTCGCCCATGGCTACTTTCATAACAAAGCCCGGGACATTGAACAGGCAAGGCCGGTTAAGTGATTTTGCGAGCGCTTTAGAGAACTCCTTGTTCGTGACAGGCTCCGGTGCCGTTAAATTAAATGCACCAGAACATGCACTATTCTCGAGCAAGAAGGAGATAGCACGCACCATATCTTGTAGGTGGATCCAGGCTAAATACTGAACTCCACTCCCAAGTGTACCTCCGGCCCCCAATTTAAACGGTAGTGCCATTTTCCCTAGTGCGCCACCTTTTTCGGTGAGAACTACACCAGTTCGAAGCGTTACGACACGTGTCTTAGCTTGATCTACACTTTGGGCGATGGCCTCCCATTTAGCACACAGTTCATGGGTGAACTCGTTATGGGGAGGAGTTTCTTCAGTTACAAGCTTGTCTCCTTGATTGCCGTAGTAACCAATCGCAGAGCCCGATAAGAAAACGGACGGAGGCGTATCACAGCTATTTATTTTTGAGACTAGCTCAGAAGTGATGTCCCAGCGACTATCGCAAATTATTTTCTTTTGAGTGTCTGTCCAGCGCTTATCGGCGATAGGCTCACCGGCTAAATTAATTACTGCGTCGAAACTTTCAAAATTTTCTATCGAAGAAACGTTCTCGACGATTTTGACGTTATCCCCCAATTTGCTCTTTGCTTTTTCAGCGTCGCGAGAAATCACCGTGAATTCATGTTCTCGAGAATATTGACGAATAAATTCGCTTCCTATCAGCCCTGTTCCACCGGTCAAAAGAATGTTCACAATTAGCTCCTCGAGGTATGACCCTATCCCGTCTTATTGCAAGATAGTGTCAGGGACACGGAATCAGAAAATCTGAGAGCATGTGGCTTATCGACCTCAACTTCAGCGTAGCGCACCGAAGAATGTTCTGCGGCAATGCTTAGCACATCGGCGGTAAGTTTTTCCAGAAGAGAGAAGCGGTTGTCTTCTACAAGCTTGATGATTGCCTTTGTAATCGTTTTATAGTTAAGCGCATCACTCATATCATCGGTGTTCGTCGCTTTTTCAGCGTCGTAATCAATTTTCACGTTAACAACAACGTCCTGCTTGTTTTTTATTTCATCTTCATTGATGCCAATGTAAGTGCGTAGTCTTAAGTTTTTAATTTTAATAGTGGCAAGATTAAAGTTCATTGAAGTCTCTTGTTTGTAGTTGTTTATAAGTCGTTGTAAAGTGTTGTCGTTTCAGTCAGGAATGTAGCACAAAATGTCAATGGAACTACGCTCGCCAACAGCAAAAATTCTAATCGTTCTAGCATGTTTAGTAGTGGTAATGGCTGGTATTAAAGCCGCCAGTACGATCATGGTACCGTTTTTTCTCTCTATTTTTATAGCGATCGCGTGTAGCCCAATAATACGTTGGACTTCGAAATTTGGCGTGCCTAAATGGCTCTCTATAACTTTTGTTATACTGCTTATCGTTGTTTTTGGTTTTCTTTTAGCTGGCTTAGTTGGCCAGTCTATGACCGAGTTTCGAGAAAATTTGCCAGAATACAGAAGTAAGCTTGATACAGAGTTTGCCTGGGTTGTGTCCAAATTGGCTGAATTTAATATTCACATCAATAGAGAGTTAATCGCTTCGCACCTTGATCCAGCAACGGCTATGTCTGTAGCAACAAATTTCATCAGCGGAATGGGCGGCGTACTTTCAAACCTCTTTCTTATTCTTCTTACTGTCATTTTCATGCTTTTTGAAGCAGACAGTATTCCCCGCCGGTTGCATATTGCCCTTGCTGATCCTGGAATGAAACTAAAGCATATCGACAGATTTATTCGTTCTGTGAACAGTTACTTAGCGATAAAAACTGTGGTTAGTTTAGGGACCGGTTTGATTATTGGGGTTTGGCTGTATGTGATGGGGGTAGATCATTTCATGCTTTGGGCTGTGTTGGCTTTCATGCTCAACTTTATTCCTAACATTGGCTCAATTATCGCTGCTGTGCCCGCAGTATTGATAGCCTTTGTTCAACTTGGCCCTGCCTCAGCAGGTTTCGCAGCGCTTGGCTTTGTGCTTGTTAATACCATCATGGGAAATATGGTGGAACCCAGATTGATGGGTAAAGGCATGGGGCTTTCTACACTTGTGGTATTCCTTTCGCTAATATTTTGGGGGTGGCTGTTAGGCACCGTTGGAATGTTGCTATCAGTTCCGTTAACCATGGTGGTAAAGATAGCTCTAGAGTCTCGCGAGGAGAGCAAGTGGCTTGCGGTGCTGTTATCGAGTGAAGGTGAGAAGTCTGTGTCGTAACTTAGTGGAAGTAGAAAGTGGACAGACACTTGTTTGTGAAAGTCGATAGTGGACAGACACTCAATCGATTTAAAAAAATCTCTTATTGGCCTCTAGCTAAACAGTCAATTGAGAATGTGTCAGTCCCCCAAACTTTTGTGTAAGATTAAGTGTCTGTCCACTTTCCATACGCCCCAACTTTTGTAGGAACTCAAGTGTCTGTCCACTTTCATACTAGAGCAATTGAAAGCTCGAGGATTTAACGGTCATGCACAAACTTCGTTGTACTTTTTAAAGCACTATTCGTGATTGGGAAATTGAATAACGATACGAGCACCGCCAAGCGAACTGTCCTCGATGAGCATTCTACCTTCGTAGATTGAAACCAAATCGGCCGCCAACGCCATGCCTATTCCGTGGCCCTCGGTATAGGTATCAAGTCGAGTTCCTCGCTCTAACAAAAGCACCTTTTTGTCGTCAGGAATACCAGGGCCGTCGTCTTCTACTTTAATTGTTAGCCCACCATCACTTTTCGTCACTGATACGATAATTCTATTGTTCGCTGCCTTGCATGCATTGTCTAAAAGGTTGCCACAAAGTTCCATGAAGTCGGTCTCGTCCCCTTTAAACTGAGTGTCCTCATCCATTTCTAACTCAATGGTAAGGGCTTTATCTTGGTAGACCTTATCCATCGCATCGGCAAGCTTGTGCAAAACGGGTAATATATCGATAGCGTGTTGCCAGCCAGATTTTCCAGCACTCGCTCTTTTCAGCTGGCGTTTAATGATTCGGTCAATTTGCTGTAATGCTTCGTTTACCTCAGTAGGTAAATCGCTAGTGCCCGATGCTACTGCCAAAGGCGTTTTTAAGCTATGTGCTAAGTCTCCTAAACTGTTTTTATATCTCGCCCTTTGGGCGGCCTCAGTTTGAAGCAAACCATTAATGGATTGCTTTAAGGAATCGAATTCAACGGGATAGCGTGATTCTAACTGGCGTTTATGTCCACTTGAGGCTTGTGAAATTTCGTCAATTAACTTTCTAACAGGAAGAAGTACTAGGCTAATCCCGATAATAATAAAAATTAGGAGCGCTATACAGAGCGTGAAAATCCACTGCCACGTCGTGTCTAAGAACGTATTCCGCTCTGCTTCAAAAAGTGCTTTATTGTTAAATATATAAAACCGAACAGGCTCGAAGTCTCTACTTGAAGCAAATTCCGCAGTAAAGGCGTATACAAAAAACTCGGAATCTTCTTCAAACTTAGGTGTATGAGAATCCAAAAATAACTCGTTACCGACTGCAACGTCTATCTCAGGTGGTGCAAAGGTATATTCAAGAGCTGAGGCTGACTGCCAAATTACTTCGTCTCGAAACACAATCACGCCAAGATAACCTGATCCCGGAAGGTTTAACTGCTCTTCGTATAAAATTTCAGGCATATAGGGCAGGTCGCCATCTAACTCGAAAGCCGATAACAGACCTAAGTTCATCAACCTAAGCTCACTCATCTTGGCTTGCGTAAGGCTATCAGTATATGCCTCGTCTAAAATGACAACAGTAAACGGCGCAAATAACGCTAGAAGAACAATCGCTAGAAAGATACTCCGAAGACGTAGCGACAATTGCCTCATAAACTTCTATTTATCCTATAGCCTCTACCTCGAAGGGTTTCGATTGGCTTTAACTCACCGGTCGGGTCCAGCTTTTTCCGCAGTCTTCCAACGAAAACCTCTATGACATTACTATCTAAATCGAAATCTTGGTCATAAATGTGCTCGGTTAGCTCTGTTTTTGAGATGACCTTTTGCGGGTTAAGCATAAGGTACTCCATGACTTTGTATTCGTAAGCTGTTAGATCCAGAGCTTGACCGTTTAACGATAGTTCTTCACTAACGGTATCCAGTGAGATAGGGCCGAACTGAATGGTTGGGTTCGCTTGTCCTGAAGCTCGTCGAATTAGTGCTTTTGTTCGAGCAAGTAACTCTTCGTTATGAAAGGGTTTGGTGAGGTAGTCATCGGCTCCGGCATCAAGGCCTTCCACTTTCTCTTGCCACCTATCTCTAGCAGTTAAAATGAGTATAGGGCAGGAAATATCAGCTTGACGGGCTTTTCGTATAACCTCAAATCCGTCTAGCTTTGGCATGCCGATGTCGACGATAGCCAGGTCATAGCTATATTCTTTAATGAGAAAAAGCGCGTGCTCACCATTATCTGCGAGGTCTACGCTATAGCCATTTTGCTGAAGGAGCGCATCAAGCTGGGTTAATAATCTGCTATCGTCTTCGGCTACGAGGATACGCATGTTAGTCCTTATCTTTATTTGTTTTTACCTTGCCTGAGCGTTTGTCTACATCTACTGATACTACTCGCCCTGACTTTTTAAGTACTTTTACCCGGTAGTTTTTTGAGGTCTGTTCAACTTTTAAGACGCGTCCATTTACAGCAACGCGAGCACGCTCAGCAGCTTCGCTTTTTGATATATCGCCGCCAGAGTCTTGAAACGCCAAAGCTGGCGCTGTGTTAGACAAAGCTAACACTAAACAAACTACTGCAACACGAAGCGATAATTTCATACAACCTCACAATTATTATCCCACTCAGGCCAAACTACAGATAAGTATAACTTGGTTAACTGAACCGATTCTGAACTGGGTTTAGTCTACCTTGCGGAGCAAAAGCTGTATATAAGCCTTAAGTAAATGGCATTTACGAAAGAGCAAATATTGTGAATGAGCAATTATTGTGGACAGACACTTAGTTGCTAAGAGGCCGGAAGTCAAAATGAGAGTGTCTGTCCACAAGTCTATTTCTAAGCTTCAAAGTGACGCATATATTTAAGTGCTCTCGTTAGTAAGTCATATTGAGTAATCTTTACTCCTACTTTGAAAAAGTGTCTGTCCACTTTGTTGATTGTTATTAAGGGGGACCAATGTTTATTGTGCAAACGAATGACTGTCCACGGTTTTTGTAAATTAGTTCACAACGCTCATATGGATGTATGAGTGTGTGTCCAAAGCTGTACCTAACTAGTGTGTAGTGAAGAGCTTACGTTTCTCAATAACTCTTTTGGCAGCTGAGCGGGATGATATTGACTTTTTTGGCATGCCACGTGCGAGGCATAAGCTTCATATGAATCAATAAAATTAAAATAAGGCGTTTAGTTCAACTGCTCAATTCAATAGTAACGTCGGACAGACACTTATTTTCAACAAGGAGGAGCTATGTCTAGCGATATTAAGAAAACAATGTGGAAAGCAATGTCAGATAGTCCAAAAGTAATGGTAAGTCTGGTAGGCGAGGATATGCATGCCGAGCCTATGTACGCCCAACTTGATAAAGACGCTGATAGCGAGTTTTGGTTTTACACTAGTCGAGACAACCGCATTGCTAAAGGTGGAAAAGCCATGGTTCATTTTGCATCCAAAGGTCATGATGTATTTGCTTGTATCCGAGGCAATCTCACTGTTGAATCACGTAAAGAGGTGATTGATAAATACTGGTCTAATCCAGTAGAAGCATGGTTCGAGAAAGGTAGAGATGATCCTTCTTTATTAATGCTTCGCTTCGAACTTATAGATGCAGAAGTGTGGGATGCAGACCCTTCACTCAAAGGCATGTTTAAAGTGCTTACTGGTAAAACCGTAAAGCCAGAAGAGATGGGTGAACACGAAAAGGTCGATCTTTAAACGCAGTATTATGGGCCAATTTTATGACGAAGCTTCGAGGCGCTGGGACACATACTTAGAGGAGCGAGTGTCTGTCCACAAGGGATTGTTTATTACGATTGTTGGCTGATTATTAAGTGACTGTCCATTATCAACAGTATGAAGCTTGGCAAATAATTACGAGTGTGTGTCCTCATTAGTTTAGTAAATGAGTGACTGTCCACACTAGTTGACGAGTGTGTGTCCTCGTTAGTCTAGCAAGTGAGTGTCTGTCCACACTAGTTCGATAAATAAGTGTTAGCTTCATTATTGTTGAAGCAACAAAAAAGCCCCTTAAAACCGGAACTTTTCGGTCTCAAGGGGCTTTCGCTATTTAACATTAATTACGATATAACGCTTAGCTCAAAATCTAAGGCAAAACCTTTTTGTAAGGTTTAACTACAACACTTTCATAAACACCAGCTTCGATGTACGGGTCGGCGTCTGCCCATACTTGAGCAGCTTCTAGCGAATCAAACTCTGCTACCACTAGAGAGCCGGTAAAGCCGGCTGGGCCAGGATCTGGGCTATCAACAGCAGGGAAAGGGCCTGCCATGACTAAACGGCCCGCATCTTTTAATGCATTCAAACGTTCAAGGTGAGCAGGGCGCGCCGCTAGGCGTTTTTCTAAACTGTCCGCCACATCGGTTGCACAAATCATATATAGCATACGCTTATCCTTTTGCCGTAGCTGCTTTCATGCTTTCAACAAAGCTGCCGAGCTCGCTTAGCATTTTGTGACTGTCCGATAAATTGGCAGCGATAATATTCACTGTCGCCGAGCCTGAAATTGCGCCAGCGGCACCTGCGTCAATAGCAGATTTAACCTGTTCCGGTGTAGAAATACCAAAACCTAACAATGCTGGTGCTGCTTTGTGCTTATTCAAGCGCTCAATAAGCTCTGAAGCAGGCACGTTTGCGGCAGTTTCTGCGCCAGTAACGCCCGCACGACCCAGTAAATACGTGTACCCTTTCGAGTATTCCCCGATTTTTTCCATGGTTTCGTCAGTAGCATTAGGTGGTGCAATCAGAATTTGTGAAATGCCAGTGGCTTCGGCTGCTTTTTGAAAAGGTGCCGCTTCGCGAATAGGAACGTCAGCGACCAAGATTGAGTCAACGCCTGCCTCTTGCGCTTTATTGTAAAAATTTTCGATGCCTTGGGCCATTACTAAGTTGCTGTACAGTAGCAAGCCGATAGGCACATTAGGATATTTTGCGCGAACACGTGAAATAACACCCAAGCAATCTGCTACCGTCACCTTATTATTTAACGCGCGAATGGCTGAAGCTTGTATTGTGGGGCCATCAGCAATGGGGTCAGAGTAAGGTATACCTAACTCAAGTGCGTCAGCACCGCTTTCTACTAGCTGGCAAATAATGGCTTCAGATTGCGCTAAATCGGGGTCACCTACCATTACAAAAGGTACGAAAGCGCCTTGGTTCTTTTCATCAAGGCCGGCAAACATCTGTGCATATCTATCCATTATAAATCGTCCCCTAAAATGTTGATAACGTGCGCTAAATCTTTGTCGCCACGACCTGATAAGTTAACTACGATGATGGTTTCTTCTTCCGCTTCATCTGCCATATTAAGCGCGTGCGCTAAGGCATGCGACGATTCAAGGGCAGGAATAATACCTTCTTTTCTTGCAAGCAATTGGAATGCGTTCAGCGCTTCTTCGTCGGTGGCGGCCACGTATTCCGCTCGGCCAATGTCGTGAAGATAAGCATGCTGAGGGCCAACAGCAGGGTAGTCCAGACCAGCAGATACTGAGTAGCTCTCTTCAATCTGGCCTTCTTTGTCTTGCATAATGAAGGTGTATGCGCCGTGAAGAATACCTTTTGTACCCGTCACGATAGTTGCGCCGTGCTCTTTGGTGTGCACACCTTTACCCGCAGGCTCAACGCCAACTAGGCGTACAGATGGCTCATCAATAAAGTCTGCAAACATACCGATAGCATTTGAGCCTCCGCCCACACATGCCACTACTGCGTCAGGTAAGCGACCTTCTTTTTCCATAATTTGTGCGCGAGTCTCTTCGCCAATCATGCGGTGATATTCACGAACAATAGTCGGGAACGGGTGAGGGCCCGCGGCTGTGCCTAACAAATAGTGCGCTTTATCATAGTTTGCTGACCAGTCGCGCATGGCTTCGTTTACGGCATCTTTGAGCGTACCTGAGCCTGCGTTTACAGGAATAACCTCTGCGCCCATCAGCTTCATACGGAACACGTTTGGCGCTTGGCGTTCAACGTCTTTCGCACCCATATAAATACGCGCTTTAAGCCCCAACAACGCACATGCTAACGCGGTTGCAACACCGTGCTGACCCGCGCCAGTTTCGGCGATAACTTCTTTTTTACCCATGCGCTTAGTAAGTAGCGCTTGGCCCAACACCTGGTTAGTTTTGTGTGCGCCACCGTGAAGCAAGTCTTCACGCTTTAGGTATAATTTTACCTTCGGGTTACTTACTAGATTGCGAGTTAACGTCATTGATGTGGGGCGACCGGCATAATCTTTTAACAGAGATAAAAACTCTTCGTTAAATGTTGGGTCGTCCTTGGCATCCAAGAATGCTTTTTCCAGTTGGTCTAGTGCTGGAATAAGTAGCTCGGGCACGTACATGCCACCAAATTCACCAAATTTTGTATCTAACTGGTTCATTACGTTGTCCTGTATTTAAATTAGTAACGGCGGCAAATAGCAAAAAGCGCGTCGAGTTTTTCTTCGCTTTTCACGCCTGGGGCGTTTTCTACGCCTGAATTCACATCAATAGCACCACAGCCGGTTGCAATAGCTTCTGCAACATTCTGGGCGTTAATGCCGCCAGCAAGCACTAACTTATGCTTCGCTTCGATATCGTTTAATAGCTGCCAATTGAACGCTTCGCCTGTACCGCCTTTGGCATCACCCACTTGGCAATCCAGAAGAACGCGGCTTACAAGGCTATTTTTTAAGTGTCTGTCCACTGCGTCTGGTAGTGCGCCAGAAGAGGTTGCTTTAACACCTTCGACTTTCCAAATTTCACAACCTTCCGGAAGCTTGGCAGCAAGCGCTGAAATGTAGGTGTCATCTTCGCTGCCGTGAAGCTGCACGGCAAAAAGGTTGAGCGAAGCAGCGAGTGATGCCACTTCATCAATGTCGTGATTAACGAACACACCAACAAAAGCACCGTCTATGCTCTGCGTTATAGTCAAAGCCTGTGCTTCGCTCACATAGCGTGGCGATTTTCCAGCGAAGATAAGCCCGCCAAAGCTAGCGCCTTTATCAAACGCCATTTGCGCTTGTACGGGGGTGGTAAGTCCGCACACTTTAACTGCACCATTCACTAACGTTTTCACAGCGCGCGGTAGGTCAGACTCTGCCATTAACGCACTGCCCACCAAAAAGCCTTGGGATACAGGCGCTAAACGAAGCACATCTTGGTGTGTGTATATGCCCGACTCTGAAATAACCACGTAGTCGTGCGTAGCTTTTTCTAGCATGGGCACAAGGCGTTCGGTTGTGGCTAAATCGGTAGAAAGGTCGCGTAAGTTGCGATTATTGATACCAATAATTTTGGCTTCAAGGGCAATAGCGCGCTCCATTTCTTCTTCATTACTTACTTCGGTAAGAATGTCTAATGACAGAGCATTGGCAACGCTTGCCAACTCGCGATATTCGTCATCATTTAGCACACTAAGCATTAATAGCACTGCGTCGGCATTATAGTGACGGGCTAGATACACTTGATAGGTATCAACGAAGAAATCTTTGTTAAGCACAGGCTGAGCAACACGCTCAGTAACATAAGCTAAGTACTCAAATTTACCTTGGAAGTACTTCTCGTCTGTCAGCACAGAAATACCGTCAGCATAAGGCGTGTAAGCCGCTAAGATCTCGTCTAAATCGAAATGCTCTCGAATTAGGCCTTTTGAAGGCGATGCTTTTTTGCATTCGAAGATAAAGCCTGCGTTTGGCTCACTAAGTGCGGCAAATAAACTCTTTTCGGAAGGAACTAGATTCGCCTTGAAGCTTTCCAGCGGCAGTGCATCTTTGCGTGCGGCCACTTCTTCTCGTTTGTCTGCAACAATTTTCTCAAGCACATTAGCCATTCGTGCTTACCTCCTGAGTAATTTTGGCAACCTTCGTTAATAACTGCATGGGTAACCCTTCGGCCATAGCGTTCATCGCCATTTCAGCCCCTTCTTTGAAGGTTGAGGCTTTGCCGGTTACTTTCAACAGTGCCCCGCAGTTCATGGCGATAGCGGCACGGTGCGCCTCTTTACCTTCGCCGTTTAACGCTGCTTCAACAAATTGTCTGTTTTCTTCAGGTTCACCGCCCTCAATCGCAGAAAGAGGATAATGAGGTAAACCGAAGTCTTCGGCGGTAACGGTAAGCTTGCGAATATCGCCATGCTCAAGGTCGTAAATCATTGATTCGCCGTGAAGTGCCAGTTCATCCAAGCCATCGCCATGCACTATCATTGCGCGGTGTTGGCCAAGCAGCATAAGGGTTTTTGCGTAAGGTTCAAGCAGTTCAGGCGAGTATACGCCGAAAACGCCGTGAGTTGGACCCGCCGGGTTTGCCAGCGGCCCCAGTATATTAAATAAGGTTCTGGTCTTCATCGCAGCGCGCACGGGGGCTGCGTGGCGCATACCGGCGTGATAAACCGGTGCAAAAAGAAATGTGAAATTTGCTTCATCTAAGCACTTGCGGGATGTTTCTGGGCTAATTTCTAAATTAAGACCAAACTGGCGAAACAAATCAGCAGAGCCAGACTTACTCGATACACTGCGATTACCGTGTTTCGCCACCTTCACGCCACAAGATGCGGCAACTACACCGGCTGCACTGGAAATATTAATGGTGTTGTGGCCATCTCCGCCTGTACCAACGATATCTGCAAACTCATAAGACGGTGTGGGAAAGGGCAGTGCATTGGCAACCATGGCACTCGCGGCACCCGCAATTTCGCTGGGAGATTCTTTTTTCATCTTCAGCGCAGTCAGCACTGAAGCAATCATCACCTCGCTTTGCTCACCGTGCATGATGCTGTTAAACAAGCTGTATGCCTCGGTTTGCGACAGTGATTCTCGCAACATAATTTGTTCTAGTAGAGGGCCTGCGTTAAGCATGGTTCGCTCCCTGTAACGTTAAATAGTCAATACTTTGCTTTAACAGCAAACTGCCGTGGGCTGTTAAAATAGATTCTGGGTGAAATTGGTAACCCAACATGCGATCTTCGCTATTGTAAACTGCCATTACGGCCTCACTGCCGTCATCGTTTATTGTAGATGCGCAAACAGTAAGGTTTTCAGGCAATGAATGTGCCACTAAAGAGTGGTAGCGTGCGACATGTAAGGGCTGCTGTAAGCCTTTGAACATAGCATCTTCAGAATGAGTAATGGCAGAAGATTTGCCGTGCATAACTTGGCTGGCGCGACCTACGGTGCCGCCGTAATGCTCAACAATAGCTTGATGGCCTAAACAAATACCAATTACGGGGAACACGCCGTGTACTTTTTTAAGTAGCTCAGGCATACAGCCAGCTCCACTTGGTGCGCCTGGGCCTGGCGACAACATAAGAAGCACAGGGCCTTTCGTTGCTTGTTCCTGCATTCTTTCAAACAAGGCATTTGCTGAAACCGTGTTGCGATAGACTTTAATGTCTAGATTTAAGGTGCGCAGTTCGTCCACAAGGTTGTAGGTAAAAGAGTCTACATTGTCGAGCAAAAATAGGGTGGTCACTTGCTGATTCATGCGTTGCCTCCTTCATTTAATGCAACGTTGATACTTTCAGCTTCTTCTTGTAGCGCTGCTTTTACTGCACCAATTACCGCTTGTGCCTTAGCGCGGGTTTCATCAGCTTCAGCTTGTGGAACCGAGTCATATACTACACCTGCACCCGCTTGAATATAAGCCGTGCCGTTTTTCACAAACGCTGAACGAATGACAATACAAGTGTCCATATCGCCTTGACCATTCAAATAGCCAACCGCGCCGCCATAACTGCCGCGGCGTTTTTTCTCTACTTCGCGAATTAACGTCGCTGCGCTTACTTTTGGTGCGCCAACCAGGGTGCCCATGTTCATGCAGGCTTGATAAGCGTGCAGTGGATCTAAGTCGTCACGTAGCTGGCCAACCACGCGCGACACCAAGTGCATCACGTGAGAGTAACGGTCAACTTTTAGTAAGTCTTTCACATAGCGCGTACCTGGGCGACTCACTTTTGCAACATCGTTTCGGGCAAGGTCAACCAGCATAATGTGCTCAGACTTTTCTTTGGTGTCTTCGCGAAGGTTAAGCTCAATACGGCTGTCTAAATCTCTGTCGATACTGCCATCAGGGCGTTTGCCGCGTGGACGGGTACCGGCGATAGGGTAGATTTCTACTTGATTGCTTTCTCTTTCGTATTTAAGCGCTGATTCAGGAGAGGCACCAAATATGCTGAAAGCGGCATCTTGCATGTAAAACATGTAAGGGCTTGGGTTTGATTCTTTAAGTTTAGCGTAAGCAAGTAGCGGCGACGGGCAGGGGAGAGAGAATGTGCGCGAGGGCACAACCTGAAAAATGTCGCCTGCTAAAATGTGCTGTTTTAAGTCCAGCACATGGTTGCAGAACTGTTCATCGCTTAAATCAACGCTAACTTCAACGCTTGGGTCAAAAGAAGAAAGTGACTGTCCGTTTTCGGTTTCGTTTGGGCTTTCTGAGTCGGAAGCGAGTGACTGTCCGCTTTGTGCTTCACTTTCTACATCAGCAATCTTTGCTGTATTTGCACCTACTAGCACTGGTTCAGCGGGCATATCGTGTAGCTGCTGATGAATTGCTTCTAAGCGCTGAGCAATGGCAAAGTATTGCTGGGCAACGTCTTGTCCGCTAAAAACACTGCCAATTAAATGTGTCTCGCGGGTTTGGTGGTCAACGGTAATTAAGGTCTCTGCCAAGTAAAACACAAAGTCTGGACAGTCATTTTCACCTTCTGCAACATCGGGTAATTTTTCAAAGCCTGCTAGCATGTCGTAGGCAAATACACCGCCTAAGAAAACCGCGTGGGGATGTTGGCGGATTGGCGTTATCTTATTGATAACAATGCGAAGCGCGTCCATTACGCTTGCGGCCTTTAAGCGGCTGTCTTCGTCAAGTTCACCGTCAGCTTCATCACACACCAACGTAATTGAAGTGTCTGTCCTTTCTTTGATGTGTAGGCCGTCAGGGGCGTGGTCAACAAATAAAGGTAACACTGAAGCGCCGTTGCCTGTCAGTGCTTTCACTTCAACGCGGTTGCCCCGGCATTCCATGCGCAGTGCTGCGTCAACCATTAACAAGCTTTGTAAATCGTCTTTAGAATCAATTTCTGCCGACTCTAATAGCAGTGCGTTATTTTTATTGCCACAAAGGTGGGCAAACGCGGCAAGTGGATCATCGACATAGTGTCCCACCTGCTCAATTGTCTCTACCTTACCTGGAGAAATCCCCAGTTCCGCTAAACTCATTTTTGCTACTCTCCAACTGCAAAAAGACAAAAAAAAGGCCCGTATAAACGGGCCTTTATGTGTATTCATTCACGCACTACAGTGCACACCGCCCGTTAAGTTAGGGAGTGCCACCACCAAGCTGCAACTGTCATTGCTGTTGAAATATTGTATGAATGCATGAATTACTCGTTGTTTTTCCAAACTTCAATAGGATTTGAAGCGGTTAGTACGTATACTTTGTGTGTATAGAAGAAAACAAATTGCCGTTTGTGTCAACCTAAAATTTGCATAAGACATTGAAAATAGATCTACACAGTCATACAAAATTCTCTGATGGCCACCTAACGCCAGAAGAATTAATCCTTCGCGCGCACACCATGCAGGTGGATGCGCTTGCCGTAACCGACCACGATACCGTTGCCGGTTTAGAAGAAGCACACGCCACTCAATCGAAGCAAAAACGTGCATTAACCATTATCGATGGTGTTGAAATTTCCACCACTTGGCACAGTTTCGATATCCATATAGTTGGATTAAATGTGGACAGACACTGCCCAACGTTTCTTGAGCGGCTGCAAGGCCAGTCTCAAACTCGTGAAGCCCGGGCTGAAAAAATTGCTGATAAGCTCGAAAAGTGTGGGTTTGAAGGTGTTTTAGCGCGAGCAAAAGCGCTAGCTGGCGTTGGACAAGTAACGCGGGCTCACTTTGCGCGAGTATTGGTAAACAACTACGGTGTGCCCAGTATGGACGCCGCGTTTAAAAAGTATTTAGGAAAAGGCAAACGCGCGGCGGTTAAAGCAGAGTGGCCAAGTATTGAAACGGCTATCGAGTGGATCCACGATGCAGGTGGACAAGCTGTACTGGCTCATCCCGCTCATTATGATATGACAGCGAAGTGGCTACGGCGCTTAGTGGCCTTGTTCGAACAAGCCGGTGGTGACGCCATTGAAACCGCATTTCCAGGTATCAATAAAACCAAACAAGAGCTTATTAATGAGCTTGCGCAAACCCATCAGTTGTTAGCATCGGCGGGCTCTGATTTTCACTTTCCGTCTCGTTGGACAGAGTTGGGTAAGAACTTAGGCATTAGCAGTAAGCTCACACCCGTATGGCATAATTGGAAACAATTTGAAGGGCAGATGGCCGAGAGCTAAGGAAATCTAATTTGCAACGCTCTCGGTATAAATGGGCAAGGTAAGGCAAATGGTTCACGTACGGTTGATGAGCGCTAAAGCTAATTAAAATGCCGAGAGTTGGTTGGTAAAAAGCTTAAAAGCGAGTTTTACCCACGAGCTTAACCAGCAAGCTTTACGAGTGGACAGACACTTACCTCGTTGGCAAAGTAGTATCGTTCTGCGCGTTTAAGAAAAGGAAGTAATTATGAGTCAATTTTTCTATGTGCACCCCGACAACCCGCAAAAGCGCCTAATTAGTCAGGCTTGTGAGTTAATTCGAGAGGGGGCAGTGGTGGTGTATCCGACAGACTCAGGCTACGCCATAGGTTGCCAAATGGAAGACAAAAAGGCGCTTGAGCAGTTGTGTCGTATTCGTCAAATCGATAAAGATCACAACTTTACCTTAATGTGTCGAGACATGTCTGAGCTATCAATTTACGCAAAGGTAGACAACACGGCGTTCAGGCAAATTAAGAACAACACACCAGGGCGTTACACCTTCGTGTTGAAAGCGACCCGCGAAGTACCAAAGCGTTTGCAAAATCCTAAACGTAAAACCATAGGTATTCGCGTGCCCGATAACGCCATTGCACTTGCATTATTGGAAGAGCTGGGCGAACCATTGATGTCTACGTCTTTGATTTTGCCAGGTAACACCATGGCCGAATCAGACCCAGATGTCATTCGCGACAACTTAGAAAAGCAAGTAGGGCTTATTATTCACGGTGGTTACATTGGAGAGCAGCCCACTACCGTGGTTGATTTGTCGGAAGACACGCCGGTAATTGTGCGACATGGCACGGGCGATCCGTCTCCCTTTGAGTAATTTTTGTTTTACTGTTTTTTTGAACAGATTGTTGTAGATAGCCTATTTTAACTAGTTTCTTTTGCTTGTTGCAGGTGAAAGTTATAGTAGGAAACCGTAAGCTATGTTGCGAGGGCCTGTAGCGCTTCGATGTACAGCGAAGCGCTGCAAGTTCTCGCGTGAACGCGTAAATAATAATATCAATAATCGCCGCTTTGTTAGCGCGTAAAAACGGTTGTGGAACTGTGTCAGAGCTTGTTGAAGAAAATAATAACGATAATGATGCCTCTGTTGAGAAGAGGCTTTCGACACCTGTTCAGCAGCCGTTGCCACTTGCGTTTATTAATGGCGAAGCGCTAATTGAAAAGCCTGAAGATCTCTTCATTCCCCCCGATGCCCTAGAGGTCATATTAGAAACCTTCGAAGGGCCGCTCGACTTACTACTTTATCTGATTAGAAAACAAAAGTTTGATATCACCACACTGCCCATCGCTGATGTTACCAAGCAGTATATGGAGTATGTGGATGCCATGATGTCGCTAAAATTAGAGCTGGCGGCAGAGTACTTGCTGATGGCAGCCATATTGGCAGAAATTAAGTCCAGGCTTCTATTGCCTAAACGCAGTGACGATTCCGACGAAGAAGAAGACCCTCGAGCAGAGCTTATTCGCCGATTAAAAGAATACGAGCTAGTAAAGCAAGCGGCAGAAGATTTAGATATTCAGCCTAGACTTGAACGGGATATTTTCACCACTCACGTTGAACTAAGTGAGAATGTGGCGCCAATTCGCATTGAGCCCGATGTGTCTTTAGCTGAAATTGTATTGGCGTTCAGTGCGGCCATGAAGCGCGCTGAAGCGTTTGAACACCATACTATTGCACGGGAAGCACTGAGCACGCGAGAGCGCATGTCGCTCATCTTGTCGTTACTCACAACAACTGAATATACGCCACTTGAACGCCTATTTACGGTTGAAGAAGGTAAAGCTGGGGTAGTGGTTTGCTTCTTAGCAATTTTAGAATTAGTAAAAGAACAGCTAATTTTATGCATTCAGGCAGGTCCTTATGCAAAAATTCATGTAAAATTAGGTGCCCATGAAGAAAATTAACACGGCGCAGCTTAAACAATTGGTAGAGGCAGCAATATTTGTTGCTGATAAGCCTATTTCAAAGCAGCATTTAAAAGAAACGGTACTCAATGAATTTACCGTCGCTGATAGAACCTTGAGTAAGGTGATTAACGAACTAAAGTTAGACTATCAGCCAAGAGGCATTCAATTGGTGGAAGTAGCAAGTGGCTATCGCTTTCAGTCGTTAGATGCGTTAAGCCCGTGGTTAAGCAAATTGTGGCAGGAAAATGCGCCAAAGTATTCTAGAGCAATGCTCGAAACCTTGGCACTCATTGCCTATCGTCAACCTATAACCCGCGGAGAAATAGAGCAGGTCAGGGGCGTGGCGGTAAGCAGTAATATTATAAAGACACTCACAGAACGAGACTGGGTAAAGGTAGTAGGTCACAAAGAAGTACCTGGGCGACCAGCGCTTTACGCAACTACCAAAGGCTTCTTAGACTATTTTTCGATGACGTCGTTGAGCGATTTGCCCAATGCTGATGCTTTCGAAAACATGGCTGAAAGCGTTGCGTCAGACTCGCCGCTTAAGGTGTTAAATGAGGCACCGTCTGAATAGACCGTGCGACCGTAAACAAGCAATTAAAGAGTGAAAACCCATGACTGAAAAGTTGCAAAAAGTACTGGCTAACCAAGGGCTAGGCTCGCGACGAGAAATGGAACGTTGGATTGAAGAAGGCCGAGTATCGGTCGATGGCACCAAAGCAACATTAGGAGATAGAGTCGACCACACCGCACAAATCCGTGTTGATGGTCATTTGCTATCTCGTCAAACAGAACAGCCAATTTGCCGTGTGTTGATGTACAACAAACCCGAAGGTGAATTGTGTAGCCGTCACGACCCTGAAGGTCGCGATACGGTATTTGACCGCCTTCCCGCCATTCGATTAGGGCGCTGGATCACCGTTGGTCGTCTAGACATGAACACCAGTGGCCTGCTGTTATTCACCAACGATGGTGAACTAGCCAACCGCCTGATGCACCCGAAATGTGAAGTAGAACGCGAGTACGCAGTACGTGTATTCGGTGAGGTAACAGGCAAAACACTACATACCCTTCAAAAAGGTGTAGAGCTGGAAGACGGCGAAGCAAAGTTCCTGACAATTTCAGGTGCGCCTACGCCGCAGCATGCTGAAGATGAAAGCATGAACCGTTGGTACAACGTAACGTTGAAAGAAGGGCGTAACCGCGAAGTGCGTCGTCTTTGGGAGTCGCAAGGCGTGCAAGTTAGCCGCTTGATCCGCGTTAAATATGGTCCAATTGAACTGCAGAAGCGTCTACCGCAAGGTGCGTGGGTAGAACTAGGATTAGAAGACGTAAACGCGCTTCGTAGCCATGTTCAATTGCCGGATGAAACGCAAACTATGGTTAATGTACGCCAGGGTAAACTTGACCACGCTCGTTTAAGTCGCATGCGTCGCTCGGTTAAAAAGCATAAAGTGCGTAAGCAACAAGGCTTAAATAAACGAGCTGGACGTCCCGCCAAACGTAAGTAATACTTAATTTATTCTTCACGTGTAAGTGATTACTCAAAGCCGCAAGCGTTCGCTAGCGGCTTTTTTATTTCAGTGACGTGCATTCTTCAACGTAATCACTAGGTTTGTCTCCAATTTAATTCTGATTTCAGTCACGATGATTACGATCTTCTTTCTAAGCGATGGCGTAGGAAAGTGTGAAGCTGCTACGTCAAGTAGTGTAAGACAAACACGGAAAAGGAGAGAGTAATGAAAGATATGCCTCAGTTAGGAATGGGAACGTTTCGATTGAAAGGTGACGAGGCCCGTGAGTCAGTAAGTAAAGCGCTAGAGGTTGGTTTCAGACACATTGATACCGCACAATTTTATGACAACGAAGCACAAGTTGGCGATGCCATAAAAACCAGCGGCCTTGATAGAAGCGAACTGTTTGTCACCACCAAGGTGTGGCACGAGTCATTGGGCGATACCCATTTTATTCCAAGTGTTCACGAAAGCTTAGAAAAACTGAAGCTAGAATATGTTGATTTGCTTCTTATTCATTGGCCATATCCTGGCACTGATATTTCACTCGAAAGTTACTTAGGCAATCTTGCGAAGGCGAAAGAGCAAGGGCTTACTCGTCATATTGGGGTGTCTAATTTCACTATTGATTTGTTAGATAAGGCCGAAAAGGTTCTTGGTAAAGGCGAGATTTACACCAACCAAATTGAAATCCATCCTTTCATGCAAAATAAGAAAGTTGTTGAAGCGTGTAAGGAAAAAGGCATAAAAGCGACTGCATATATGCCATTTGCGGTAGGAAAAGTAATGAAGGACGAAACTTTATTGCGAATAGCGCAAAACCACGATGCGACGCCAGCGCAAGTTGTTCTGGCGTGGATGGAGAAACGTCACATTTACGCAATCCCTTCATCAACCAGTAAAGTACACTTGGCAGAGAATTTAGCTTACGGTGGTGTACATTTAACTGATTCAGAGCTCGCGCTTATTGATGATCTTGATAACGGCGACCGAATTGTAAACCCAGATTTTGCTCCAGACTGGGATTAACGATTTATAGAGAGCGTTTGTCTTTAGACTACTAACGGGATAGCGTTTAATTTTACCTAGCTCTGTGTACTGGGCTAAAATCAGGGGCCGCCTTTGAGGTACTAATGGCGGCCCCTGAAGAGTCTTTGAATTACCGGTTCAGATTAAATCGATAGATGTGACTTGGTATGGACTCGTGTAAAGGTGTTTTTTAAGGCATGTGATACCGAAAACATCACATGCTCTATTCGGCTTGCTCTATTTCTTTGATGACTTTGGCAGGGTTACCACCTATGACCACATTGTCGCCAAAAGACTTAGTTACCACCGCGCCAGAGGCCACAACCACATTGTCTCCCAACGTTACGCCAGGGTTTATGACCGCCATACCACCAATCCAGCAATTATCGCCAATAGTAATGGGCTTGGCGAACTCGATGCCGGTTGCCCTTTGTACCGGATCTAATGGGTGCGTAGCGGTGTACAAACCGACTTGAGGCGCAATCATGCAGTTATCACCTATCGTGACCTTCGCTGCATCTAAAATCACACAATTGAAGTTAGCGAAAAAATTTTCGCCTACGTGAATATTTTCGCCGTAATCACATTTGAATGAAGACTCAATGTAAAGCCTTTTTCCAGTACTACCAAACAGCTCTTTTAGTAGTCTTGTACGCTTTTTGTGGTCACTTTGACAAGTTGTGTTGAGCTCGTCTAATTGCATACGGCATTGCTTGCGCAATGCCGATAATGTTTTGTCTGACGGAAAGTATAAATCGCCAGCAAGCATCTTTTCTTGTTCAGTCATGCATTTCCAGTAGGTAAGCTTAAATGATTAAGCCAATACGTTACTGTGCACTGCCGTAGCTTACAATGACTTTTTGTTTTAGTTCATCGCTTTCAATATCTAAGTTAACTGGACGGTGCAAAACAATGCTGCCGTCCACAGTAACCGATGCACTAATCGATAGGGTAGGTTTGTTGTCCGATTTCTTGCCCCAAGAGCTTTCACTTTCCTTATATACGATATCGCCTAAAACGTGAGAAGAGCCAGACAAAGTAATATCGCCGTTGAGTGTTTTGATGTGTTTTTCAATGGTTGTATCAACGGCTGTTATGTCTCCATTCACTGTTTCAACGCTACCGCCAATTTTACTTTGCGTAGGAAGCGTAACATTTCCATTCACGGTCTCTACACCCTTAAGCACATTGAGGTGTGAAGCTGCACTTATATCGCCATTTACAATATCGATATTTCGGACAGACACATGGCTACCCATTTCAAGATTGCCGTTAACGATACTGACTTCATCTGCGCCACCATGATCGCTAATTTCCACATTGCCATTAACAGAAGAAATATCGCCAGCGTGCTTCCCTTCAGCTATGTCAATATTGCCTAGAATAGAACTGAAATCGCTGCCTTCTAATGCACTAGCGTCTCCAACATGGATAACGCAGCCAGTAAGCAAAGAGGCTGAAAGCAACATAGCTGCACTAGCAATTATAGACTTTTTCATATTCTTATATCCTTGATTATTTTATAAATACTTAATAAGACGCTTTAACGGTATTAATATCAAACACAAATTTTGTTGTGTATTTATAAAATACGTTTCACGTATCATGCCACTCTTAAAAAGTATTTTAAATCAAAAGGTTAGTTTAATGTGCCAAAGGGGGGAGACTGGCTCAATGGTGTAATGACTAATTTTATAGTTTCATCTGCCACCGGATGGCGAATTTGACCATTCTGCACCACATGGCCCTAAGCTCAGAAGGGAGCTCAGAAGGGGACAGACACTCGCTTGAAGAAATTATTTAAAGAAATGGACAGACACTCATTGTGAATACATCTTTTTGGTTACAAGCTGCTTTTTTGAGTGTCCGTCCTCGAATTGTATTTGGTTACAAGCTACTTTTTTGAGTGTGTGTCCAAGAAGTACAGGTAGCTATTTGAGTGTGTGTCCAACGAGTACAGGCAAGGTTTTAGCCTTTGCGAGTGTCTGTCCTCGAATTTCAATAGTATGTTGGTATATGTGGTTTTTACTTTTTAGTGAGGTTAGGTGGCATGATAAAGATTTATCACAACCCAGAGTGCGGCACGTCTAGGAATGTACTGGCGGTGATCAAGGCCGCTGGGTATGAGGTGCAGGTTATTGAGTATTTGCGTGTTGGGTGGGAACGTGAACAACTAACTTATTTATTGAATGCAGCTAACCTTAACCCTCGACAAGCGCTTCGCACAACAAAGTCTCCTGCTGCTGAATTAGGGTTACTTGATGAAACAGTGAGTAACGAAATCATCTTTGAATTGATGCTGGAACATCCCGTTTTAGTGAATAGGCCTATTGTTTGCATTCCCGAAGGTGAACACGAAAAAGCAGTTTCTTTACCTCTTGGGAGAGTTGAAGGTAATTCCTATTCGAATAACGCGAAAGAAACAGTGAAATTATGCCGGCCAAGTGAAGCTGTACTGGATATTTTGCCTGTATGGCCACAAGGCCCTTTTGCTAAAGAAGACGGCACACCACTTATAGACCAAGATGGTAAACGAGTAATTTAAACGGAGTAGTTTATGCAGGACAAGTACACGCAATTGAATAAGGCTAAAAGGCTTGCATTGGCCTGTTTGATTTTTGCCGCAAGTGTATTTGTTTTAACGGTTTTACTTCCTAAGTTTTATCCAAACTTGCAAGGAGCATGGTGGTTGGGGCTTATTAAGATGGCCAGTGAGGCGGCGCTCATCGGTGGTCTAGCTGACTGGTTTGCAGTGACGGCATTATTTAAGCCAATTCCAGCGAAGTACCCCATTCCGCACACCAATATCGTGGCTAGTAACAAGTCTGTTATTGCTAATAACCTGTCATTGTTCGTTAAAGAAAAGTTCTTTCATCCTGAAGCAATAGAGAAGCTAATTCGGGACAGCGACCCTGCTAAGGGCGCGGGAAGGTGGTTGTCACAGGATAGAAACGCTACCCGTTTAAGTCGCTTTCTATGCGATGCTTTTGCAGGCGTTCTGCGTGTGCTCGATGACAAACCTGTGAAAGCGTTTATCGCTAAAACCGCACAGAAGGGCATTAACCAACTTGATCTTAGGCAATTGATGGCAACCTCGTTAAGCGCCGTTACGAAAGAGCGCCAGCATCAGGTAGTGCTTGATAGGGTGTTAGGGAAATTGGCCTCACTGCTTGCAGAGCCAGAAACCCAAATCTACATAGCAGATACGTTAGTAGTCTGGCTAAAAACTGAATACAGTCGTATCGAAAAGCTATTACCGTCTAGTTGGCTAAGCGAGCAGGGGGCACTCATTGCTGTTAAAGCGGTTTCAAGTATTTTGGAAGATGTATACGAAGATGAGCATCACCCCATTCGCCATGCATTTGATGAGCAAGTACAAGAATTCCTCTACGAACTACAGCACAGCCCGTTAATGGAGAAAAAGGTAAACAGCTATCGGGAAAAAATTATTAATGACCCAGCGTTAAACGCGTATGTTCAGCAATCATGGGCCAAGTTTCATCAATGGCTTTTAACGTCTCTTGAACAGCAAAATGGTAAAGCAGAAACAAAGGTGTCGAGCCTTTTAAACGATTTGGGTACCACGTTAACGCAAGACAGTGAGCTAGCAAAAGCGTTCAATAAGCACATTGGAGAAGCGGCTAAATATATGGCGCCTGAGTTGGCTGAATTTCTAACCCGTCACATTCGCGACACCATCAATAGTTGGGATGAACGTGAAATGGCTGAGCAGGTAGAGTTGAATATTGGCCGCGATCTTCAAAAAGTTCGCATAAACGGCACGATCGTAGGCGGGTTGATAGGTGCAATATTGTTTGGCATAGAGGCACTGCTTGGCCTCTAGTCATTTATTTAAGCAAGTCGCATTAGCTGGTGTGGGTATGAATAGCTTAAGTGTCGCTGTTAATCAGCGCTAAAACGCAAACTATAAAGCAACTATTTCAACGCTTTGTATTGGCAATAAATCTTAAAAAAGTCTACTTCGCCGTTAGTGCAAATACCAAATTATCAGCGTCTACTTTGCCTTTCAAACCGCCTTCAAGCACCGAGCGCTCTAACCTCTGAATGTTGTAATCGGCTGAATAAAGAGCGTCGACGGTTTTTTCGTTTACGCTAAAGGGAGGGCCGGCCATTTCATTCTGGTCATACTCGAAAGAAATGATTAGCTGGGGGGCGCATTGAGTAATGGTAATTAAGTGTGCAGCGTATTGCTCGCGAAGCGGACTGGGCAGTGCAACTAAAGCGGCTCTGTCGTAAACACCAGTAACGTCACCTATGTCGCTTGATGTGAGTTTAAAAATATCGCCCACGTGTATGGTTAAGCCGTCTTTAGCATAAACCTTACCCTTTGCTGTTGGGGTAATGGTAGGCTCGGCTCCCAGCTCTTCAAACAGCTGTATAATAGCCACTTCGCTTAGCTCAGCACCTACCACCTCACAACCTTGGGAAAGTAGCCAGCCGATGTCGCGGGTCTTCCCGCATAGCGGAACAAATATGCGTTTCAAAGCTGAGTGTGAGTTTTCAACATCCAACAGGGAAGAGGCATATTTGATAAGAAGCGCATTCCCTTCAGGTTCGTGAAATCCAATCTCGTTCTTTTGCCATTTACTGTGCCAAAAACTATGTTCCATATAAACCTCAAGTAGGTAAGCGATATATCTCTAAAAAAACAGACGTTTTTATGAAGGGTATTAGAAACAAAAAAGGTAGCGAGAAACGCTACCTTTTAAACAAAATTAGTTATCAAGCGGTGTATTGAAGTCTTCAGATAACTCGAAGTCACCTTCAACCGTTGTCACTTTGTTGTCTACAAAGTTAATCACCATTTGCTTTTGAAAATCTTCACCACGCTTTTTCATACCGCGCTTCATATCGTAAACGTAGTACCAAGTATCATCGTCGAATGAGTCTTGAACAACAGGGTTACCTAGTACATAAATAACCTGTTCTTTTGTCATTCCAACGCGCAGCTTTTCCACATCTCTTTGATCAAGGAAGTTTCCTTGAGGAACGTCGATTCGATAAATCCAGTTCGAGCAAGCGGTTGATGTAAGTGTGATACCAAGAATTACTAATAGGTGTTGCAACTTCATGCGTTAATTTGTCCAGTATTGCCTTTGTTAGTGTCAATGAACTTCGCTAAAGCGAATTTCGAGACTGTTTTATTGCAAGCGCGAAGGCATGCTACATTGACAACTATGACCAATCAACTGCATTTTAGTTCGATGCTGCGCTTTTAAGCAGTTCTTTTGCATTCGCTAGCGCCGATTTGGTTACTTTATCACCGGCTAATAGTCTTGCAAGCTCATCGATCCTGTCTTGCTTAGTCAGCGCCAACATCTGGGTTTCAGTACTTTCCCCGTCGGTAAGCTTGGTAACAAACAATTGATTATGTGCCTGTGCCGCTACTTGAGGTAGATGGGTAACACACATTACTTGCGATTGTTTACCTAATTTACGTAAAAGCCCGCCAACGATTGATGCTGTTGGGCCGCTAATGCCCGTATCGACTTCATCGAAAATCATAGTAGGGGTAGCGTGATGGCCGCTTGCTATAACCTGAATAGCCAGTCCTATACGAGAAAGTTCACCACCTGATACGACTTTTTCTAATTTGTCTGCATCTTGACCAGGGTTGGTAGACACTTTAAATTCTACGGTATCTAGACCTGTGCTCACCGGCTTCTTAAGTTCGTCGTATTGAATCTGAATATCCACTTTTGCGTGGGGCATATTCATTTGGCGAATTTGCACTTCAATATCTTCGCTTAGCTTACCAGCAGCACGTTGCCTGCTCTCAGAAAGCGCTTTGGTCGCGGTTAAATACGTTGCACGTGCTTCTTCTACTTCGCCTTCAAGAGTACCTAACAGTGTTTCCTGTTCCGATAAAGCATTGAATTCGGCGGCTAGCTCTTGGTGATGCTGATAAAGTCCTTCTGGCATCACAGTATGTTTACGGGCAAGTTCCATCGCCTTCGCATAGCGCGCCTCAACTTGCTGTAAGCGAAGTGGATCGATCTCTAAGTGATCGCAGTAGCTACGTAGCTCTCCTGCCGCTTCTTCTACTTGAATTGCTGCATCATTAAGCATTGCAATGATTGGCGTTAAACTAGCGTCGTGCGTCTCTAATTCGCCTAAACGTTCAATACTGCTTTGTATAACTGACAGTGCGTTGCCTTCATCGCTTTCATATAAATTGTATACGCTAGTCTGTGCTTGCTCTAAAAGACTTTGCCCGTTACTCAGGCGTTTGTGCTCTATTTCTAACTCTTCAAATTCACCCTCTTCAATGGCGAATTCATCAAGTTCTTGAACCTGATAAGTTAACAGCTGAATTCTGTCTTCGCGCTGCTGGGCTTGTTCTTGAAGCGCCTTTAACGTGCGCTGCTTATCACGCCAAAGAGAGTAGGTTTCTCTAACTTGCACTAATATGTCGTTGTGCTTAGCGTAACCATCAACTAATTCCCTTTGATGGTCTTCTTTCAGCAACTGTAGGTGAGTATTTTGACCGTGAATGGCCAACAAAAACTGGCCTAAGCCTTTTAACTGCTGAAGTGAGGCGGGAATACCGTTGATAAAAGCTTTTGAACGGCCTTCCTTTGAAATAACTCTGCGAATAAAGCAGCTATTCTCATCTTCATCTGAGGTGAGCTCATGTTCATCGAGGAAGGCTTTAGCTAATACATTGCCGTTTAAAGAAAAGTGAGCAATGATCTCCGCTTTTGCGCTACCTTTTCGCACCGCATTTGCGTCGGCGCGCTCGCCTAAGCACAAGCTTAAGGCATCAATAGCAATTGATTTACCTGCACCGGTTTCACCGGTTATAGCAGTCAACCCGTTTTCCAGTTGAACTGATAATTGTTTTACAACAGCAAAATTAGAAATAGAAAGATGCGCTAACATAACCACACTCGAAAAAAGTTGAACATGATGATATATACAGTAACTGATAATATATACAGTATTTGTGTTGTGTAAAGTTAAGTCGCAAAATATTTATTTAAAAACAACCGGCGTCGATAATAATATTCGTAAAATCAATTGTATAGGTTCGATCTTTTAAGGGTGGGTTATGAATAACCGATAATTCGGATTCGCCGCGAAGGGAAAACTTAAAAAGGAGAGCCGAAGCTCTCCTTAACATTACAACTTTAATCTATTGCAGATAGTTCGGATTACAATCTGCAAACACAGTGAACGTATTCTATTGTTGTAGCTCACCGCTGCCAGACTCAATGTGCGCGCGCACAAACCACTGGAACTGTTCTAAATCTGCAAGTTGGCCGGTGATCATATCTTCCGATACTGGGTCAATTTCACCCAAAAGCTCTAACGCTTTTCTGTGGTCACCATTTACACCGTCATATACGGCATCCAGCGCCTTAAGGTGGTCAAGTACTAAACCTTTACCCAACTCATAATCGTTCCAGCTGCGACCTTCAACAATGGCTTTCGGTGTTCCTTTCGGTACGCCACCTAAAGTGGCAATTCGCTCTGCAATTGTGTCGGTCATTTCGCGTACCGCATCTACCTGCGGATCCAACATCTCATGCACACCGATAAAATTTGGTCCTACTACATTCCAATGAATGTGCTTCAACGTTAACTGTAAATCTAATAGTGCAACCAATCGCTGATCCAATACCTTGATTGTTTTGGCAGCAGCATCGTTATCCATTCCAGGGGCTGTAAATTTGATATTGGTGTTACTCATGATATCTCCTATTGAATGCAAATAAGTCAGCGGGATGCGAAACATCATTTAGGCCAAATAACAAAGACCTTGTGCTGACGACTTGTTGTAATAGGTGCAACAGGTATGCCGAAAACTTATATTTCTATAAGTCTTGGTTTTCGTTAAGGAAATTAGAGAAGATTAAAAAATCTTTATTTTTCAAGCCTGTAGCAATCAAGAAAATGCTACAGGCTTATGTAATAAATGCACATGGAATCAACTAAATGGAGCAGGGAGGTTAGTAAAGCTTACTACCCCAACCTAACTTTTTACGAAGTACATTGAAGTAGCTGTAGCCCCTAGGGTGAACAAGATGGAGTTTGTCTACGCTTTTGTTTATTCGAATTTCATCGCCAGGCAGCACCGGCAGAACAATATGGCTATCGCAACTCACTTGTAGCGAGTCACTATTAACCTTTGATACTTTCATCGATACCTGACTGTCAGCATCAACAACGATTGGACGGCTGCTAAGTGTGTGAGGAAACATGGGTACCAACGTAAGTGCATCTAGCTTGGGCATAATAATAGGGCCGCCCGCTGATAAAGAGTAAGCCGTTGAACCTGTAGGTGTGGCTACTATTAATCCGTCGCTGCGCTGACTGAATACAAATTGCTCATCGATGTAAATTTCAAATTCCATCATATGGGCAACTTTTCCGTGGTGAAGCACCACTTCGTTTACAGCAGAGTTGTTACTTTTAAGCTTTTCGTGTCGATAAACTTCTACTTCAAGTAAGAAGCGCTCTTCTACTACGCATTCACCGTTAAAGATAAGGTCAAGTTGTTGAACAATATCATCGGGGTGGATATCAGTTAAAAAGCCGAGATTTCCTCGGTTTACACCGACAACGTGAATGTCAAAGCGAGCGAGCACACGTGCTGCACCAAGCATGCTGCCGTCACCGCCTACCACAACGGCAAGGTCAGCCTCTTTGCCAATAGTGACAAGGTTACAGCTTTTGAAGTTTTCGGTTTCAAGTTCTTCAGCAATACTTTCCTCAACCAATAATTTACAGCCTTTTGCCAATAAATATTCGGCAAGAATGTTCAGGCTGTCGTGGGTTGCAGCGTGCTGAGGTTTTCCAATTAAAGCAACGGTTTGATAGGGCATGGAATGCTAATGTCCTTTCATTTCCAATGGTTGGACATTAGCATAGGTTTTTTGCAAAAGAAAAGCGTTAAACGGCACACAGCGCAAGGTTTAGCGATCTTCTAACCGATTATAGTCGAGAAGACCGCCTTCAATAGGATAGCGCTCGCTAGACCATTGCATTAATTTATCACTAAACGCCCAAAAGTTAGGGTTGGTTCGGCGCATGCCAACATCGTCGAGCAAGGCTTTGTAATCGGCTTCGCTTTTAATGGATTTAAGCTTCTCAATCGAAGACGTTATTTCTGAGGCATTGATATACCAGAATGCGTCAGGGTAACTGCCCAACAAACCATGAACTAGCGTGATTGAATCTTTAGAAGGCTCCCGGTTTTCCTCTTCTTCAAATAGGCTATTTACATTGTAATGCGCGCTATTTCTAAGGGCAGTGAATACATCAATGTTGTCTGGGTTTTTGTCGTCTTGAATCACAATCATGGTAGTTTCAGGCATCAACGTCGCTTGTTGAGCAGGAAGTGAATCTAAGCGCTCTAATGCTTCGAGCTGTTCAGCTGATAGCAAACGTTTATTGTAGGTTGAGGCATTCGGTTGAACCTTAGCCAAGTAATGCGATAACAATTGATAAAGTTCTTGTTGAGGATTATCTGTTTCGAACGCTATGCCAGAAGGTTGTTCGAAACTGTTGATATCACCTTCCAAATAATCGGTAAGTTCAGGGCTTGCGTTTTGATACCAATCGTCAAGAAGGTCATGGCGGGTGATTGGAGGAAGTAGATTAAGGAAGTTCGATTCACCTTCCATGCGCAAGAAATCCATGTATAAACGGGTCAATAACTGATGGCCATAATTGCCGTAAACATCAAAGCCAGCCACAAGCAAGTAGTGAATGCGCTCTAACAAGGCATAGTCAATCACCCATGCTGTTTTAGTGGGCTGGCCAACCATCCCCTTAACAACTGTGGCATTATCGAAATGACGAAATACGGTTAAGCTGGCATTGGTATTATCGCCGTCGCCATCCCATATACTCGACACACTCAAATGCTCTTCATTTTTGAATTCATTGTTCAAAAAGGTGGTTCTTGCACGCATATATTCGCCTTGGCGCTTAGCGTATTTAACCCAGTTTACCGCAAGGGCTGAGCTATCTTTTTCAGCGGGAAGGTGGAGGTTTTCTTTTTGAGAAGCGTAAAAAGCATTTACTTTTTCAGAGGCTGCAATGTCTGGGTCGACAAAGAACACCCAGAATCGATCGTTAATGACGTTAAGCGCGACTTGTCCTCTGCACACGGGACCTTTGATATAACCCATAATGGTGTTTTGCGCGCGCTCAAGCATAAATCGATAACGACTTTCTACTGGCAATAAGGTAAAGGCCGTTAATGGGTTGGCCGCCACTTGGGGTTTGTATGATGGCAATGTTTCTACAGAAAATTCTGCGTCGACAAACCACGATTGCCATTTTTCCATCAGTGTTTTATTAATGGCGTAAGCTTGATGTGTTTTACTCACGATAGTTGAATGCACTGGCTGTAGACGATAGTAAACGCGCTCGACCTCTGGATCGTCGAAGGGTCTGCGAGTAGCAATAATATCTAACGCTTGTCCGGGTGGTGTGCGCGAGCGCACTAGCTTAAAAAACTGAGGCGTTTTACCTTTTTCTGAAATATCTTCGAAATAGAGGTGAGACGTAAACAAGTGTTCGTAAATATAACGTGCGGAAAGCTGCATCTTGTTGCTATCCCCATTAAGCCACACTTCCAAACCAGTTATGTTCTCATTCAGTTCTTGTGAGAGCGCTTTGGGTAAAGGTAACGGCGCACCATGGTTTAACCACTGAATGAGTGTAGAGTGCTCTGCATCCGACAGGGCTGGCAGTGCGTAGGGCATGCCTCCCAGGGGCTGGCCTGCTATGTACCCGCCCATTTCATCTATTGTTGGGCATTGGTTTTGTCGATTTAAGCTTATATCGAAATTGTCACCTAAATGAGCGGTGTTGGGCAAAGGGTGCTGTTTTTTTAGCAAAAGCATTTGCGCTAGCACCGAAGATTGGGTCGGCGAAGCGTTAGGTTTTTCTTTCGATTCGAGCACGTCGAAAAAGCCACGCTCTCGCCATGCGTCTACGTTGTGGGCGTCGAGAAACATTCTATTGGGTTGGGCAGCGGTGAGTCGTGTCCCTTCATAGACTTTTTCTTTGTTAGCACCTCTGGCTATACCCTCTGGAGATGACATCTTTAGTTGGCATGGCGCATCGTAACAGGCGTGGCAGACAACACAGCGCTGCGTTAGTACTGGGTTTACTTGTGTGTCAAAGAAATTGTCGGGCAAATTCTCCATGGCGGGCATGACGTTGTTTGATGAAAGTAAAGGAGCGTCAGGTTTCGGCCATTGCCATATCGCTATAGCGATAATTGCTATAAGCAACGAAATCATACCGAGTTTCTTCATAATCGTAGTCCACAGAAAAGTTCTAATCAGTTTATCACTCATTTCACGTACGGTGATGTTAATGATTAACCATTAACTCTTGGCAATGGAAACAACCACGCATTTGTATGTATTTGGAGGAAAGCTGGAGAGGTAGTGGGGCGGTAACATTATTTTTACATTGTCATTGCTTTGGGCGTTGTACTAGGTATGCTGATGAAAAGAATTCGCAGCGAGGGAAACATGTCTCATCAAATTATTCTGCCAAGAGTGATGCACATAGGGAAAGGGGCGAGTCAGCGGGTTGCTGAAACGCTAAAAGGACTCAACTGCCATAAACCTTTACTGGTTACCGATAAGGTAATGGTTGAGTTGGGATATAGTGCTGCCATAGTACAGGTGCTGGAAGAGGCAGCAATAAGCGCCGATGTATTTTCAGATACGGTGCCAGAGCCCACGGTGAGGTCTATTTATCGCGGTGTGGATGCGTTCAAAACCCACGCTTATGACAGCATCATTGCTTTAGGTGGTGGAAGCCCCATCGATAGCGCAAAAGCCATCGCTATTTTGGGTAAGTACGGCGGCGAAATGCGAGACTACAAATTCCCGCGGGTTGTAGATGAAGCGGGACTGCCGATCATTGCTATTCCCACAACAGCGGGAACGGGCTCAGAAGCAACGCGATTTACCATTATCACCGACGAAGATACCACAGAAAAAATGCTGTGTGTTGGTTTAGGGTTTATGCCAACGGCAGCCTTGGTCGATTATTCATTAACGCAAAGTTTGCCTGCCCGCGTGACAGCCGATACAGGCATTGATGCGCTTACTCACGCTATTGAAGCGTTTGTTAGCCGCAAAGCCAATCTTTACAGTGATGCACAGGCGTTATCAGCCATGGCGTTAATTGCGCCTAATCTACGCACTGTATTTGCAGACCCAACAAATGAAACGGCGAGAGAATCAATGATGCTGGGCTCAACGCTCGCGGGCATTGCTTTTTCAAACGCCTCAGTGGCCCTTGTTCATGGAATGAGTCGACCCATTGGCGCTGCTTTTCATGTGCCCCACGGCTTGTCGAACGCCATGTTGTTGCCTGCTGTCACCGCCTTTTCTATTCCTAGTGCCTCTGTGCGTTATGCTCAATGCGCTCGCGCTATGGGTGTTGCTACCCAAAGTGATTCAGATGAGGTGGCGAATCAAAAGCTTATCAACGAACTAAAAGCACTGAATGCAGATTTGCAGGTACCTACGCCTGCCGACTTCGGTATTGATAAAGAGGCATTTTTTGCATCGACGTCAACAATGGCAGAACAAGCTCTGGCATCAGGCTCTCCCGGCAACAATCCACGCATCCCTACCATTGAAGAAATGGTTGCCATTTATGTATCTCTTTGGGAATAACGCTTTTTAGGATGGGTCAACTAAATGAAAAAAGACTGCTTATTGCAGTCTTTTCTATGTGAAAAGAAATATTGTGTAAAAAGCTAAGCGTTAAAAAGCTTGCGGGTTATCGAGCCGTCCAGCCCCCATCAAGCACCATGGTTTGCCCAGTTATATTGCGGGCACTGGGCGACATTAAGAAGCTTGCGGTATCTGCAAGTTCTTCAACGCTAACAAATTGCTTTTTAGGCATGGGCTCTAACATTATTTTTGTTATTACCTCTTCCTCGGTAAGGTTATTTTCTTTTGCCTGCGCTGCAATTTGTTTCTCCACCAATGGTGTTTTTACATAGGCGGGGCAAAGGGTATTGATAGTTACATCGCAATCTCCTGTTTCAAGCGCGATAGTTTTTGCGAACCCTAACAGCCCATGCTTCGCCGCTACATAAGCAGACTTATAGGGCGAGGCTACCAACGAGTGAATAGATCCTACATTGATAATGCGCCCGTAATTTTGCTTACGCATGGCAGGTAAAAACGCTTGGGTCAAAAGAGCAGGGCCAACAAGCATGATATTTATAAGCTGCTGCCACTTATCTGCAGGGAAGTCCTCGATGCGTGAAACGTGCTGAATACCGGCATTGTTTATAAGCACATCAACGGTATGTTTCCCTAGTACCTCAGGTAGCGCTGCGACTTGTTCTGCATTGCATACGTCTACCGCTACTGCGCTGGCCGATCCGTCTAAATGCGCAAGTCGAGTCACAGCCTCTTTTGCTGCCTGTTCTTTTATGTCGGCGATGATCACATGGTGCCCTTGTTTCATCATTGACTCAGCAATGCCAAAGCCAATGCCGCTTGCCCCACCCGTGATAAATATTGTGCGCTTAGTCATTGTTACTTCCGTTGGATTTATTTAGTGAAGGTGCACTATTTAATGAAAACAGCAGCTGTTTTACTGCGTTTATTTGTGCGCCGTTCCTGTTGGCGTAATCGCCAGAGGCATAGCCCCACCAATCCCAACAGCCTTGTGGATTTAACGGCATGAATAACGACTTCTTAGTTTGCGGATAAAGCACAACAATATTGTTGTCATCAGCCCATTCATTCAGCCCTGTTTGGGTAGTGTAGGCATCGCCAACGGCATCGGCATACTGGTTACAGCCGTGGAAACTAATATGGGCTCTGCACGGCTCGCCTTGTGCACAGCTTTCAGGCACATACACAAAACCTTCGCTTGCTAATGTTTTGGCATCGCCACCCGCTATTTTTTGCTGATCAATTGAATGAATTTGCCCTGACAGTGACTCGTCGGGTGTCGAAACATCTTCAACAAGATGAGAGAGCATGGCACCTGCTGCATCGTAATCGCAGTTTCCAATGAAGGGGCTCTCTGATTTCATGCAGTTAACCCCATTGTTTTTGGTGGGAAAAAGGTGAGCCATCGGTTTGTCATTGATATAGGCAATATTTTGTGTGTCTGTCCACAATTTGTATTGCTCAAATAATAAATCGCTCACTGGTGCAATCACTCTGGTGTCTTGCGTACCGTGAAAAAGCCAGACTTTTGTGTCTTTCATATTGGAAAGCGACGCAATTTTTCCTTCAGTTTCATACTGTTTGGCTTTTTCATTCAGCGCTTCAAGGTTAATTTCTCCCTCTACCTTATTCACGCACTGTGCCAGGGCAGTGGTTATATCACCTTGCGCACAGAAGTACGGGCCACCAGCAATAACGCCAACGCCTTTTACCCAGTCGCTGTGTGCTAACTGAAATTGTGTTGCCATGTAACCGCCTGACGATAAGCCAGATACGGTAACGTTCTTTAAATCAATGGTGAGTGAAGGGAGCGCGTCTTGCGCCGATGACTCGTTACCGAATACCGGTACACTAACGGCAAGTGCGCTTAATACAGACAGACAAAGCGCGTGGCGTAAAAAGGGGGTAGATTTCATCATTGCATTACTGCCTTATCATTTTCTAAAAATTGGCGAATAGCCTGAGCCTGAGCGGATACATTCGTCACGCCTTCCAAATGACCTAATTTGCCATTTAGCGTAACCAATGTGCTGTCGTTATTCATTGAAGTTAAACCATGGTGTGCACTTTGCGATAAGTAGGGCATAAGAAGCAAATCAGTTTGAGCTGGAATAAACAGCGTTTTCGCCTTTATCGACGCCAGCCCTTGCTCAAGATTACCTTGATGCCCAGCAACGAAGAGCTGGCAGGCTCGAACCAAATATAAAAGGTGGTTTGCGTCCATAGATTTTGCCCGGGTCTTTGCTCGCTCACGCAGCCAGTTCACAATACTGTGTGATTGACGTATGTCATTAAGCGGCGCCGACTCAACACTTTTATACCCCAACGTGTTGCCGGTTTGGTTAAAAAAGGAAGGGGTAAGGGCATTTTGCGTAATTAACATGAGCGAGGCAGCTAAGCCATTAAGGGGCGCTTGCTCTTTGGAATAAGCGCCGTTGTTCCAGTTTTTATCTAGAGTGATTGGCGTTGCCCAGTGTTCCAATGCCGCGGTAGTCCATGCATCGCTTTGACCTGCGCCGATAACTGAAATCATACGTTCAACCCAGTCTGGGTAAGCGCTCGCCCAATCGATAGCCTGCATAGATCCCATAGAAGGCCCAATAACCGCATACAGTTTGCTAATGCCTAAACTTTCGAGAAGTGCTTTTTGAACATTGACAAAGTCACGTATTGTCACGACGGGAAAGTCTAAGCCATAAGGTTTGCCTGTATCTGGATTTATTGACGTAGGACCGGTTGTAATAACGTGCGGGTCGTAAGCATTTAGATTGGCCAGCGTATCAACGCTTATTACATAAAAGCGGTCTGTATCAATCGCCTTGCCGGGGCCGATAATACTATCCCAGTAGCCTGGCGCTGGATCGTTTTCATCGTACTTTCCAGCGGCATGAGAAGATCCAGAAAAATAGTGGGTAATGAGGATCACGTTACTTTTGGTGTCGTTTGGTGTTCCGTACGCCTCCCAGCCAACTTTTACGTTTTTAATTTGTTTACCACCAAAGGTTGTGAAATGAGGCATTTCAAAAACGCGTTTTTCTACCATCAGCGAAGCGCTTGGCAAGGAAGAAACGGGCTCAGAAGTAGGTGCTTTTGAAGAACTGAGCGATGGCGATGTATCGTCGGATTCGCCAGCAATGCCTTGGCAATGTACCGTCAACATTAGTGTGGCAAATAATCCCACCAAGGAGCGCTGCTTTTTAACTAAATACACCTCAACCAAATTTGCTAATGCTAACTGTTTCTGCACTCGTTGTGAGCTGAGCTGTTTCAATAGCTTATTGATGCCTTTGCTCTTACTCCACACTAGCGTGGAAGCAAGCGTCTTTTTCCAATTCATACTTTCTTATCCCTTTCTCTGGCCGCATTTTTAGATGGCAATGTTTTGCTAGAGTGACTTATATATCGTGCGGCCTTAGGCCATATCGTTGGCTTTGACTAATGCTACATAATGCTAAACAGGCCAATGGCCATGGCAAGGCCAATAACTGGCACCACAACTGTTAGCGCACCAACCGCCCAGTAGGCAGCCTGATGGGTTTCGTTACAAATGGCGCGTATGGTAGTAACCACATAGCCATTGTGAGGTAACGAATCTAATGCGCCTGATGATATAGACACAATTCTATGTAGCTGTTCTGGCTCTACGCCTTGGTCAAGGTAATGCGGAGCCACCAAGGGTAAGGCAATGGCTTGTCCGCCAGATGCACTTCCTGTTAATCCTGCAATCACGCTTACGGCAATGGCGGCACCAATAAGCTCGTTACCAGGAATTTGGGTCATAAGCGCTACTGTTGTTTGAAACGCTTCGGTGTTTTTTGCTATAGAGCCAAAACCTACAACAGCGGCGGTGTTACCTATGGCGATCAATGCGCCGGTGGTACCCGCATTTATGGCAACCGGTAAACTGTGAAAATGTTTGTAGTTAATCGCCAGCAAACACAGTACGCCGCCGCCTAACGCCAGAATAAGTGCAAGCTGAGCGAGTTCTTCATGGAATAGAAACGAAATGACTAACACCACGACTAACGGCACAATTCCGGTAAGCGGGTGGGGTAGCGCTCTGTCTCGCACTTCAGGGTCGCTTGCTCTGGCTTCAAACACCTCGCCGTTATTAACGGCTTTTCTGATCATCTTAGCAAGCCACCAGTAACCGAAGCATGCCATGAATATGGCGACGACAAGGCTAACTTCCCACGCGGCAAAAGGGGAGGTACCCAAATACTTTATAGGGATCCAGTTTTGGATTTCTGGCGAGCCCGCGGAGGTCATCGTAAATGTTACCGACCCGAATGCCATGGCAGCAGGTATGAAGCGACGGGGTAGGTTGGCATCTTTAAACAAACTCACCGCCATAGGGTAAACAGAAAACGCTACCACAAACACGCTTACACCACCGTAGGTCAAAATAGCGCAAGCTAGCACAACAGCTAATACGGCACGCTTGTAACCAATTTTGGTGATAATCCAGCGAGAAACAGCATCTGCTGCTCCTGTGTCTTCCATGAATTTACCGAATAACGCACCAAGTAAAAACATGAAAAACCAAGAGGCGATAAAGCCAGAGAAACCACTCATATAGGTTTGAACGAAGTTTACGTCGCCGGTGAAGACGCCGATATTATTGGTAATGGCAACTACAAGCGCACACAAAGGTGCAGCAATAAAGAGGTTCATTCCGCGTATTGTCAAAACAATAAGCAACAACAGACCGCCTACTAAGCCAATCATACTTAACATAGTTATTATTCCTTAAAAAATCTGTGACCGCAGATGATCCGAAACAGTTAAGTCGATTTAAGATTTGCTTACAGTCAAAACCACAAAGTGTATACAAATCAGATAAAAAGCGTTCATAACAGACATAAAGTTTGACGTTACTTTTATCAAAATCCCATAGTACGATGGTACTACATACTATTAACAATTAATTAACTAAAGTGATTTTGACCGTAGGCAATACATCCGGCAGTGACCAGAACTTAGAACGACAAGGACTCACTATGTCTCAATCAATACACACAAATGGCTTGGTTTCACCCTACCAACCACATTCAGCCGCTGTTAGCACAGAAGAATGCAAAAGCGATTCAGTTAAGCCCCCCATGCACAGCCTATGTGCCCTAGCGGTGGCTAGCGTTTTAAGCACAGCGCCAGTATTTGCTCAGGATAGTCAAGCTGATGCCGATGCCGAAGCGCAAAAAGGAAAATTAGAACGCATTGAGGTGACAGCGCGAAAAACTGTAGAGTCGCTACAGGAAACGCCGGTAGCTATCACGTCTATTGGTGCGGTTGAACTTGGCGAAAAAGGGATTAGCGTGCTGACTGAAGTGCAGCAGTTTTCGCCCAACACTACGCTACAAACCAGTCGCGGTACCAATTCCACCCTGACGGCATTTATTCGCGGATTGGGTCAGCAAGACCCGCTTTGGGGCTATGAACCAGGGGTAGGTATTTATGTGGATGATGTTTATATTGCTCGCCCACAAGGGGCCGTACTTGATTTGTTAGACGTACAGCGTATTGAGGTGTTACGTGGCCCGCAGGGTACGCTTTACGGAAAGAATACTATTGGTGGCGCGGTTAAATACGTTACGAAAGAAATGACCGGCGATACACAGATGAACGTTGAAGCTACGGTAGGTAGTTACAGTCAGCGTGATATCAAAGTGACAGGTCAAATACCATTGATTGAAGACACGGTGTATCTAGGCGTGGGTTATGCCAACTTAAACCGCGACGGCTTCGGCGAATATCTGGTAAGCGCGTTGCCCAATCAAGATAAAGAGAATTATAACAAAGATCTCTGGGCAGCCCGTGTAACGCTAGAAGTTCACCCGAGTGAAGACTTGTTTTTCCGTATTGGATGGGATAAGACCGAAGACACATCAAATGCGAAAGGCGGCTACCGTTTAATCCCAAGTATATTAACTGATGCGCCCGTGCCTGATTCGGTTTTCGATTCGTACACCAGCTTACCTACATGGAATAAAGTCGAGTTAGAAGGCTATAACTGGCTGGCACGATACAGAGTGAATGATGATTTAGAGCTTAAATATATAGGTTCGCATAGAGAGAGCTATTCACCTACCAACATTGATTTTGACAATACGCCTCTGCCTATTTTTGATGTACCGGCAGAGTATGACGACAGTAATGATACTCACGAGATTCAAGCGAATTATACCGGGAACGCGTTTAGTTTAGTGTCAGGGCTCTATTTTAACGATGGTGAGAGTTGCGGTAATTTTGATGCCATTTTAGGTGTGTTAGGTCAATCGCTTGGTGCCTCAGGGTTGACGCGGGAAGTGACGGGTTGTAATAACTCAGAAAGCTGGGCTGCCTATGCGCAGATGAACTATGACGTAACTGATAAGCTATCGCTTTCGCTTGGTGCCCGATACACCGATGAAGAAAAGACCGCGTTTGTAAATAACGGTCTGGTATTCGCCAATGTTTATCCTTATACCGACTGGATTGATGGGTACGTGCGTCCCGACGGACAATTAGTGCCTCAAGTACTTGGGACAGACACCGATGGCGATGACGTGTTAGATGCGCCAGCGGTAGAGAGTTGGTCGCGCTTTACCCCTCGAGTGGGCGTGGAGTATCAAATGGACCGCGATACCATGTTCTTCGCGAGCTATTCACAAGGCTTCAAATCGGGCACGTTTAACCCTCGTGCTCAGACTAACGAGCCTGGTGTTGAACCAGAAGTCGTTGACAGCTTCGAAGTGGGTGTGAAGAGTGACTTAACCGACGCACTTCGTATGAATATCACATTGTTCTCTTACGACCACAAAGATCGTCAGTATATTGGTGTAGAAGGGGATTTGTCTGATCCAACAGCCCTCGACCAGCGACTGCGCAATGCTGCAGAAACGGCTGCAAAAGGCGCCGAGTTGGAGATGACGTGGGTAGCCACGGATAACCTTCAGTTTGACGTTGCTTACGGTTATATTGACTTTGAGATTAAGAAAAACAATGCAATTCCTCCGTTGATTGGTCTAGCAAGTACGCCAGAGAATACCTTTAATCTTAATGCCAACTACCTACTAGAAACGAGTTTTGGGGATATTACTTTCAACGCCAACTACTACTATCGCGATGATTATCTTATCTTTGAAACCAGCGATCTTATTCAACAAGATGCCTATGGTATGGTGAACTTAAGCGCGCGCTGGGAAAGCGTTGAAGGCGACTGGTATGCTGGACTACACGTCAAAAACCTGACCGATGAAGAGTATTTGGTTGGTGGTTATGACTTTGTCACTCAAGACGATGAAGGTAACTTTGGTCCGGGCCTTGGTGGCGATACCACACTTATCGGTTATTACGGTGACCCACGTACAGTTCACCTTACGGTAGGTTATCGATTCTAAACGGTATGTTCTGAAGAAGACCAGCAACACGTTTCACGCCTAGGCCATTGCGCTTAGGCGTGCTCACGTTTGCTCGACCTCTTTCGGTTGTGTAGGCCGGCGGATATGTCGAGTAGTGAAGGGCGTGGTGCAGACCCTTACCCAATTACAGATACGCAATAACAGATACGCCAATAAGATTAACCTTTTTTTATCGGCGTGGTAGTATGTTGATTAACAAGGTAGTTACAAGTTGATAGCATTATGTCTGTGAAAATCTTGATTGCTGACGATCATCCTCTGTTCAGGGCTGCGATGTGCCATGCGTTAGCTAGTGTGGAGCATATCGAACTTGTAGAAACTTCCACGTTCCCCGATACACTCGCTAGTCTTGAAGAAAATGACGACATCGATCTGCTTTTCTTAGATCTCACTATGCCAGGCAATGAAGGGTTAAATGGCCTTGCTGAGGTACATGCGCTCTATCCTGATGTACTTGTTGTTGTTATTACCGCACAAGAAGAGCCTGATGTTATGGCAAAATCGTTTGCGTTAGGCGCAAGCGGCTTTATACCCAAATCAGCTTCGGTCGATTGCATTATTGACGCGGTAAATACGGTGTTAGACGGTGAAACTTGGATCCCGCCTTCAGTTCACAATGCATCAGCTACGATGCCAAATGCCACTGCATCGAATGCGAATGGCCACTCTGGCCAAGATGATTTCACAAACCGATTAAAGCAACTTACCCCTCACCAACTTAAAGTGTTGCGAATGGTATCAGACGGCTTGCTTAACAAGCAGATTGCTTACGAACTGGCCATTTCTGAGTCCACCGTTAAACAGCATGTATCTGCAGTATTGAGAAAGCTTGGTGTTATTAACAGAACCAAGGCCGGTATCGCGTTCAAAAATGCAATGCATTTAAGTTGAGCACAGTACAAAACAAGAAGTAAGCCGAGACAGCTCATATTTTTTTGAGAAGGAGTGCGCGGTTAGTCACCCGTACTTGCCTTGTTTCCTTTTTGAAAAGGCATTTTTACAATGCAGCTCGTCGTGTTCAATCGATCTCCTTACATTCCTGTGATAGCGCAAAAGTAAAAAGTATTTTGATGCAAACCCACTACCAAAAGAAGATGAAATATTTATTGCCGTACTACAAATGCGATCACGAGTTCTCTATTAAACAAGCGATTGCTTTAGCAGTCGCTTAAGTGCCGCAGGCTTTAAGGGTTTTGGCAGGTAGCTAAATTGTTGCTCCGCTGCTTCTTCTCTTATGTTGTTACTTCTGTTGGCAGTGACTAGAATCTTTAAGGCAAAACTCACGTTATTTTCAGAAAGAATCGCTGCAACGTCAAAACCGGTTTCGCCATAATTTAGGTGATAATCGGCGACGAGCACATCAAAGTGTTCTTGTGAAATACTCGACACTTCTGCTCCGCCCGCTATCAATGTTGTACTCCCTCCCCAATCTCTCAGTAAGGTGCACATTGCATTTGCCACTTGCTCGTCGTTTTCTACAAGTAGAAAACGGGTGTCTTTTAAAAATGCATTGTTGTTTTTATTCGCTGAGTCTAAAGAGGGCATTTGATGGGAGTGCGAGGAGACAGGGCGAGAACGGCTGTCTAATGCGCTTTTTTGAACGCTTACTGAATTATTTGGCGCACTTGCTGAGTTCTTCGTTAATACCGAGTTATTAAAAGGAGAGTCAACATGGTTAGTGTTACTTACGTGCGCGGTGGGTATCGAGGCTTCGCTTTGAAATGCTCTAGATACAGCCACACTGAAGCAGCTTCCTTTATTTGGCGATGAAGTCAGCCCGACTTCATGACCGAGTAGTCGACATATCTTATCTACAATAGTCAGGCCTAATCCAATTCCTTCGCCTTTGTTGTTACTCTCTAGCTGGTGGAACTCACTAAATATTTCATGCTGTTGGTGATCGGCGATACCTAGTCCGGTATCGTAAACACAAAGCTTTATAACCTGCTCGGTATTTGTGACTCTTGTGCGTCTCACGCCCACCAAAATACGGCCTTTTGCGGTATAGCGGACTGCGTTGGACAGCAAGTTTTGAAGCACCCGTCGCAGTAGTACTTTGTCCGAGTACACCATAACTTTGGTCGGTACATACCTGAGCTCAATACCTTTTTGCTTTGCAATGACACTAAATTCCTGCACTAACGAAGACAACATATCACTGACTGGAAATTCAGTCTTTTGAGGGGTAAGTACGCCAGCGTCTAATTTCGTCATATCAAGAAGCATTGAAAGTAAGCTCTGCGCATTGTCCAAAGAATTTACCACGCCTTCAGATAGTGTGGCCAGTTCACTGCCTTGCGTCTTTTTGCTGAGCATGCTGGCAAATAATGTTGCGGCGTTGAAGGGTTGCATGAGATCGTGCCCAGCCGCGGCCAGAAATTTGGTTTTGCTCTCGTTAGCTTTGTCAGCGCGTTGTTTGGCTTCTTCTAATTCTGATGTACGTTGCGCAACCCTTGCCTCCAAGTCTTCTTTTGCACTTTCTAATTCTTTTTGAATTGCTATGTATTCAGTGATATCGCTATAGGTAGTCACGTAGCCGCCACCAGGCAGAGGCGCGCCATTAAGTTCTATCACTTTTCCGTCAGGCTGTTTGCGAATATGTTTATGACGGGTGCCTTCCAACATGTAGCTAACGCGCTTTTCGATAGATGAGGGGCTAAACAACCCCCGGTTTGCGTTGTAGCTAAGTATATCGGTAATGGCCATGCCCGCTTTTAGAAATCCTTTAGGGTAGGCAAATAATTCCACGTAGCGTTCGTTCCACGCCAGTAGCTGAAGTTTGTCATCAAGCACACTTATGCCTTGCTCAATGTTTTGCACTGACGATTGAAGTACCTCGTGGTTAAACTGAAATGACTGAGAAGCTTCTTCTACCCAGTCAACCAGTTCTGGAAAGCTATCGCTGCCTGTATCTGCTATGGCACCCAGTAATATACGAGCACTAGGTGCTCCTACTTGTGCAGCAAGCAACTTATTTACCCTGTCGATAAGCGCCTGACTGGCATAACCACTGCTAGCGGCGCGATTGACGTCAACTGATAGCTGCTTAACCAGTTGAGAGTGCGTGGCACTTTCGAGCACACGTTCGGTGAGTGCAATTAAGTCCCTCACTTTTACCAGTAAACGAGGTGTGTCGTGATCTGTGAGGAGCGTATCATTTGGCTTCATGCCACGTCTTGATGTAATCAATGCAACCGTAACGAATGTTAAGCAATTAGCCAATAAGGAAAAGGCAAAGCCCAAACCAAGCGCTTGGTCAGTGGGTGCTGGGTTGAAATAATAACTCGACAGTAAGCTTGGGTAGAGGAGGAATGCTGCCCAACATGTAAACCCTACCAATAAGGCGCAAATAGCGGCAGCTTTGTTGCTTTTCGTCCAGTAAAGACCAAACATAAGTGCAGGCATGCACTGTGCTAATAATGCTATAGCAATCACCCCGCTTTTAACCAGAGGTGCAGCCTGACTTATATTCAAGTGATACCAGAGCGCAATACTAAGTACGACCACAACGGTAATACGACGTATAGACAGTATTTTGTTTGGCTGCATTGAACGGTTGGGCGAAGCCTTTAGTCGCGCTTTTAGCCAAAGTGGCGTGACAACATTGTTCGAGATCATTATTCCCAGCGCCAAGGTTGCAACAATCACCATGCTGGTGGTTGCAGAAAGACCTCCTATGAAAGCAAATGACGACAGCGCGATATTTTCAGCATATAAAGGAAGGGCAAGCACGTAAGCATCAGAGCTCGTATCCACTGGCAGCAGCATTTTTCCTGCAAGTGCAATAGGAATTATAAAAAGGGTCATGCCAAATAAATAGAGGGGAAATAGCCACCTTGCCGTTCTAAGCTCTCCCTCACCGTTCTGCTCAACGAAGTTCATATGAAACTGTCGTGGCAAAACGAACATAGAACAAACGCCCAAAACAACATGTGATACATAAACCCAGGGTGCGCTATCAGCATAAATGACTTCTCGAGCACTGGCATTTGAAGCGGCGTTAGACACCAAATCCAACACACCATCAAACAGATAGAAGCAAACGAAAACACCTACAGCGCACAGGGCAACAAGCTTTATAACCGATTCAAACGCTATAGTAAGTAGCAGACCGGGGTGTTTGTCGGTCAAGTTGAGTGTACGGGTACCGAAGATAATGGCAAATAATGCGAGCAAGATAGCTACATAGATACTTAACCATGGCGTGCTTGTATGCGCGTCGTCAGTCAACAAGTTTATTGATTTCGTAATGGCGTCTAACTGCAGGGCAATGTAGGGCACTACACCGAAAAAACACAGTAAAGTGATAAGCGCGGCAATCAAGTGGGAGTGCTGATACTTAAGTGAGATGAGGTCTGCTAAAGAGCTGATGTTGTGTTGTTGACACAGTCTGCTTATATGAAGCACCACAGGAAACGCAAATGCCATAGTCAGCATAATCCCTAAATAAGTAGGGATGACTGCCCAGCCATATTGTGCTGCTTGCGAGGTAGTGCCGAAAAATGCCCAAGATGTACAATGCACGCCCAACCCAAGACTGTACAGTATTGGATGTTGCCGGTTGTCACGCAAACGCTTATCACCCCAAAATGCTAAAGCGAAAAGTGCGAGGAGGTAAAAACCAACAATAGTGCCAACCGTCCAAATACTTAGCATAGATATTCCGTCTCGTAGCGCTCGATGAGTTGAAATGGTAGTAGTGCGCTTTTCTCTGGAAATTACATTAACACGGTTTTTACACTCGTCACAGGTTCACGGAACAGGGCAGTAGATATTGGAGCTCTCCGGGCAAACAATAGGTTTAATGGCGGGGGGGATATGAACCTCATTTGAGCCGGAGTGAATATACCAAGGTTGAGCTTGGCGTTAGCGAATTAACATGAGTACGTTAGCCTCATTTCCCTACTTATAAATTTTTTAGCATTACATCCACAAAAATATTGTGGATACCCTTGAACACCTTAAATCTAGCCCCATAACTAAGCGCAACAGACTTATTCCCAATAATTTTAACGTTATTGGGCAATGCCTAATTAAGAAAAACGTTTGGAGGTAGGCATGAGCGATAATCGCGACGTGCAGGCAGAACAAGAAAATACAGTTGATCAAACTGTACAAAATGCTGAAGAAGCGCAAGTAGAAGCGTCACAAGCAGAAGGCGTAGAGCTTGATGAAAATGCACAACGCATTTACGAGCTAGAAACGGCACTTTCTGAGGCGCAAGCCACAATCAAAGAGCAGCAAGATGGCGTGCTTCGCGCGCGCGCAGACGCTGACAATGCACGTCGTCGTGCAGAAGGTGAAGTAGAAAAGGCGCGTAAATTTGCTCTTGAACGCTTTGCTGGCGAATTGCTTCCGGTTATCGATAACCTAGAACGTGCGATCGAAATGACCGATGGCGACAATGAAGCAGTTAAGCCGCTTTTAGAAGGTGTGGAAATGACCCACAAAACTTTCTTAAGCACTATTGAGAAATTTGGATTAAGCCTTATTGATCCGCAGGGTGAAGCCTTTAACCCTGATTTGCATCAGGCAATGTCGATGCAAGAAAGTGCAGACCACGAGCCAAATACAGTGATGGCTGTGATGCAGAAAGGTTATCAGATTAATGGTCGTTTGCTACGCCCTGCCATGGTTATGGTATCGCGTGCACCAAGCGGCGGTGTGGACACGCAAGCGTAAGTCACGCTTTTTGCGATAAACACACAAAAGTGTCAGTTTTTTTTACTGACATCTATTGAAAAGGCTGGGGAATAACCCCACTAAAAGTACAGAATTAAGAAACTTTTTCGGAGACACGAAATGGGTAGAATCATTGGTATCGATTTAGGTACAACGAATTCATGTGTCGCAGTTCTAGACGGCGACAAACCTCGCGTAATTGAAAACGCGGAAGGCGATCGTACAACCCCTTCAATCATCGCTTACACAAACGATGGGGAAACATTAGTTGGTCAGTCTGCAAAGCGTCAGGCGGTAACTAACCCGACTAACACATTATTCGCAATTAAGCGTCTAATTGGTCGTCGCTTTCAAGATAAAGAAGTACAGCGTGACATCGACATCATGCCTTTCAAAATTGTAGGTGCTGATAATGGTGATGCGTGGGTAGAAGCGAAAGGCGAGAAAATGGCGCCTCCGCAGATTTCTGCTGAAGTACTTAAGAAAATGAAAAAGACAGCTGAAGATTATCTTGGTGAAGAAGTTACTGGCGCAGTTATCACTGTTCCTGCTTACTTCAACGATTCTCAGCGTCAAGCAACTAAAGACGCGGGTCGCATCGCTGGTCTTGAAGTTAAGCGTATTATCAACGAGCCAACTGCAGCTGCTCTTGCCTACGGCATGGACAAAAAGCAAGGCGACAACGTTGTTGCAGTATACGACTTAGGTGGTGGTACGTTCGATATCTCTATCATCGAAATCGATGAAGTAGACGGCGAACACACCTTTGAAGTACTAGCAACTAATGGTGATACTCACCTTGGTGGTGAAGACTTCGATAACCGCGTTATCAACTACCTAGTTGAAGAATTTAAGAAAGACCAAGGTATCGACCTTCGTAAAGATCCGCTTGCTATGCAGCGTCTTAAAGAAGCCGGTGAAAAAGCGAAGATTGAGCTTTCTTCTTCACAACAGACTGAAGTTAACCTGCCATACATCACTGCTGATGCAACAGGTCCTAAGCACTTAGCTATTAAGCTTACTCGTGCAAAACTTGAGTCTTTGGTTGAAGACCTAGTTAAGAATTCACTTGAGCCGCTTAAGAAGGCACTAGCTGATTCAGATCTTTCTGTAGGCGACATTAACGACATCATCCTAGTTGGTGGTCAAACTCGTATGCCGCTAGTACAAAAGTACGTGACTGAATTCTTTGGCAAAGAGCCACGTAAAGACGTAAACCCTGACGAAGCAGTTGCAGTAGGCGCAGCAATTCAAGGTGGCGTACTGTCAGGTGACGTTAAAGACGTACTACTTCTAGACGTTACACCTCTGTCTCTAGGTATCGAGACTATGGGTGGCGTGATGACTGTGCTTATCGAGAAGAACACGACAATTCCAACGAAGAAGTCGCAAACGTTCTCAACTGCTGAAGACAACCAGTCTGCGGTAACAGTACACGTACTACAGGGTGAGCGTAAGCAATCAAGTGGCAACAAGTCTCTTGGTCAGTTCAACCTAGAAGGTATTCGTCCAGCAGCACGCGGTGTACCGCAAATCGAAGTAACATTCGATCTTGATGCTGACGGTATCCTACACGTGTCTGCGAAAGACAAAGACACAGGTAAAGAGCAGAAGATCACTATCAAAGCCTCTTCAGGCCTAAGCGATGAAGAAGTAGAAAAAATGGTAGCTGACGCGGAAGCGAATAAAGAGTCTGATAAGAAGTTTGAAGAGCTGATTCAAGCGCGTAACCAAGCTGACGGTATGGTTCACGCCACACGTAAACAGCTTGAAGAAGTTGGCGATGCACTAAGTGCAGAAGACAAAGCGCCAATCGAAGAAGCACTTTCAGCACTTGAAACTGCAGTTAAAGGCGAAGACAAAGCGGACATCGAAGCGAAAACGCAAGAGCTTATCCAAGCATCTAGCAAGCTGATGGAAGCGGCGCAAGCTCAGCAAGCTGCAGCCGGTGGCGCAGAAGGTGCAGAGCAGCAAGCATCTTCTGGTAAAGCAGACGATGACGTTGTTGACGCTGAATTCGAAGAAGTGAAAGACGACGACAAGAAGTAAACTGTTGTGTCAGGCCCGTTACTTAGCATGTTAGCGGGCCGTGTAAGCAGTTCAGGCGCAGCAGGAATTTCTTGTTGCGCCTTTGTTGTGTAAATGACTTGGCTTTATTGAATGTGTGTTCAGGTTATTTTCACAACAGTCAGATGTAGATTCGATGAGCATAAAATGCTTATCGACAAAAAGTAGGATATGTAAACGATATGTCGAAACGAGACTACTACGAAGTACTCGGGGTAGATAAAAGCGCAGGCGAACGCGAAATTAAAAAGGCGTATAAGAAGCTGGCGATGAAATATCACCCTGACCGTACGCAAGGCGATAAAGGCCTGGAAGATAAATTTAAAGAAATCCAGGAAGCCTACGAAATTCTGTCAGATTCGCAGAAACGTGCAGCATACGACCAATATGGCCACGCGGGAGTAGATCCTAACCGTGGTGGCGGTGGCTTCGGTGGTGGTGCCGATTTCGGCGATATTTTTGGTGATGTATTTGGTGATATCTTCGGCGGTGGCCGAGGAGGTCGTCAATCTCGCGCACGTCAAGGTTCAGACCTCCGCTACAACTTAGAGCTAACGCTTGAAGAAGCGGTTCGTGGCAAGAGCGTAGATATTCGCGTACCAACTTTGGTCGAGTGTGAAGTCTGTGATGGTTCTGGTGCGAAGAAAGGCTCTTCACCTAAGACTTGTCCAACCTGTCACGGCAATGGCCAAGTTCAAATGCGCCAAGGTTTCTTTGCTGTTCAGCAGACTTGCCCAACGTGTTCGGGCAAAGGCAAGATCATTGAAGATCCTTGTAACAGCTGTCATGGCCACGGTCGTAAAGAAAAGACTAAGACCCTTAACGTTAAAATTCCAGCTGGCGTAGATACTGGTGATCGTATTCGTCTATCAGGCGAAGGTGAAGCTGGGGAGAACGGTGCACCTCCAGGTGATTTATACGTTCAGGTCCACGTACGTGAGCACGATATCTTTAAGCGCGATGGCAACAATTTGTACTGTGAAGTACCGTTAAGCTTCACTACGGCAGCCCTTGGCGGCGAGCTAGAAGTGCCAACGCTAGATGGAAAAGTAAAACTGAAAATCAGCCCTGAAACGCAGACTGGCCGAATGTTCCGTCTACGTGGTAAAGGTGTTAAATCAGTGCGAAGTGGTGCCATGGGCGACTTAATGTGTAAGGTTGTGGTCGAAACACCAGTAAACTTATCATCTCGCCAAAAAGAACTACTTCAAGAGCTTGAAGAGTCGATGGGTAAAGCGTCAAGTAAGCACAGCCCGAAAGCGCAAGGCTTCTTTGACGGCGTTAAAAAGTTCTTTGACGATTTAACGAACTAATTGCTTAGTAGTACATACTTTATTTGAAAGCCCTCAGTTGAGGGCTTTTTTATTTTTGAAAGGCATTTAAACGCGCTCTTATGAGGGGCCAATTATCTATGCAGATTGGTATTTGTAATAGAAAGTGCTCACTTTAAGAAGGAAAGGGGGAGTTAGTCTTTTCTTTACTTACTTTTACCGCTAAAAATCTTGCGCATCATCCGACTATTCGTCACGATAACCCAAGTATCGGGACTTTTAGCTTGTTGATTACAAGGCTTAAAAGCCCGTTTGAGACCAATGAATAATATTTACCTAACAAGGGAACAGGCATGAAATTTTCAAGTAAATTGCTACTGAGCGCTGCCACGGCAGGCGCAATCTTATCAGGCTCGGTATTAGCTGCTGACGTGACAGAAGCAACGTCAGAAAAACACGCGGGAGCTGCAACACAATATCGCCAGGCCGTTTTTCAGTTAGTACGCAGTAACATGGGACCGTTAGGTGGCATGGCAAAAGGTGCTCTACCATTTGACGAAAGCGTTATGGAAACAAATGCCGTACGTCTAGAACAACTTGCTGACATGATGGGCGATTATTTATCAGTTGATACCCGTAAGTTTGACGTTGAAACTGGCGCAAAAGATGAAATTTGGGAAAATTTCTCAGATGTAGAAAAGAAAGTGATGGCACTTAAAACGGCAGCGCAAGGGCTTCAAGCAGCTGTTAAAGCGGGTGATGAAAGCGCGTACAGAGGTGCAATCGGTAAAATTGGTGCAAGCTGTAAATCATGCCATGACGACTATAAGAAGGACTAGCCCAAGCTTGTTTTTCAACACGTGAAAGCGCTCTAATATCGGGTCAGTAAGAATGTGCCTATTGCATTTTACTGACCCAAAACCTCGGTTAATACTTCGATGTGTTAATTAGTATTTTATAATTAAATCATATAGATAAATTGAGAATGGCGCTGAAGCGCAGACTCGCAACCTTCCTCAAACAGCAGTGTACTTTTTCGTCCAGGGCTTTGTAGGTAATAAGCATCAGGCATCGCCACACACTACGTTTCAATACCCGGATTGCGTGTACCGCAAAATATATCAATGAATAGCGGGCCAAAATGGCGGAATTAGTATCTCCGTTTAGCGATGTCGGCAAACTGTTTCTAGCGCGCTAAGCTCAGTAGTGTTAGATCCTGTTCAGATAAAAGAGCTCGCAAGTACTATCCCGGATTTCAAATAGTTAATTCGTAATAATAAGAACTTTCCGCGGGTTCGAAACGTTTCAATGGGTTTTTGCTGGAAATTTGTACAATTCTTGGCTATGTTAAACACTCAGGCTTGGCGATAATTTTCTTCGACTGAAGGTACGCGTTTAGGTCCCCAATCTTCGCAGGTCCTGCTTTTAAAAAATATAAAACAGCTCGTAGACAACTGAAACAGCAAAACTTGTAACGCGCTTAAAACCACGACACAACTTTTCATCCTTTTATTGTCGTGCTGCTATCGTTTGTGCTGAATTCGAAGAGATATCAAAAGGTTTGCTTAGATGGATTTACGCAGTGAACGCATGTTGTCAACCATGCGCACAACACAGCAAAACATTTCTGTGTTGCTCAATGAAAGTCGAACGAAAACAGAGGCTCTGTGTATATTACTTGCCTCGGTAAACCCTAGCAATGGAAGAGCAACGGTATTATCTTGCGACGTAAACCACCTATCATTAGAAGCCGAGAGTGTTGTTTTTCCTTCACATGTATTGCTCATGCTCCCGCTTACACCTTTGAGCGCTCCAATACCTTGCAAAGATTTTATCTTTCCCCCTTCACTCGAACATTATGCTGATAGCTATGTAGTAGTTGCTACCGTGCGAGATATGCAAAATGAAGTATTGGGTGTTGTTCTCACTTTTGTACGCCACAGTGTATTGAGCCCTCTACAACATACATTGATAGATATTACGCGCCAAAAAGTAGAGCTTAGTTACCAATATGAGCTGGCGCGTCATCCCTATTCAGACAAGTTATCCGAACAGCTTGCCTTGTTAGAAGAGGTGAGTTCAATTTCTAAAGTGGGCGCGTGGGAGATTGACAGATTCACAGGCGTACTTTCTCTGACTGAGGTGATGAAAGCCTTATTAGGCTTACCTCGTGTAAAAAGCGTCGGCATTAATGAAGTGCTCGATATGCTTACCTCGAGTGATAGAAGAGACTTAAAGCAGCGCGTTTTTAAAGCGCTTAAAGAAGATAGAGAGTTCGTGAAGCACTTTGAATTTCACGACAAGCAAGGTCGCAGAAAAAGTATAAAACTAACCGTGTTCTTACAGGTTCAGCGAGGAAATGCTAGCGGAATTAAATTAACCCGGCTTTATGGCGCAGTGCAGGATGAAACGGAAATACAGCGTCTATCGGATTCACAACATAACTACACAGATTATCTGACCAGTTTATTGAATAATGTGGATAGCGTGGTGTTAAGCATAGATGAACATGGCACTATTCTAACTGCAAATGAACGCGTTTATTCTGTATTAGGCTTTGAGCCCGAAGAGCTGATTGGCCAAGATATAAAATTAATATCAACCAAGGTGCAAAATACCGATGCGCCTTCTTGTTTCATAAACATACCAGCGGGTTTAGCATGGTGTAGCGAAAATGGCTCGGTAAACGAATGTCTTCGCCATAAAAATGGTAAACGTATTGCCTGTGAAGTTAATTTGTCGAAATGCTCTGTACATAATCAACAATTAATTATCGCCTCAGTGCGCGATATCACTAATCAAAACCACGAAATTGAGCATTACAAACAACTCGCTTTAATCGATACGGTGACAGGTCTTCCGAACTTACACCAATTTGAGCGATACCTTGGCGATAAAGCTCATGACGACAAGTCATCTAAACCATTTGCCATGTTTATGCGCGTTGCTATCTGTAACATAAAAGAATACGAAAATGCGTTTGGGGAGCCAACGATAGATTATATTCTGAGAATTTTGGCCAGTCGCTTCATTCGCATATTCGAAATTAACAAGCGCAATTCAGCCAGTATATTCAAATGTGAGAGAGGTGCTTTTTATATTCATCTTCATCAATATTTTAGTGAAGAAGCACAGTCTCTAAATGCTGCACACGATTGCGCTATTCTTATCCACGATCACGTGCTAGCGCCAATAACCCTGCACAACAGCCTCTTAAATATTGAAACGCAAACCATAAGTTGCACGGTTCCAACAAAGCATTTTTCGTTTAAAAAGATAAAAGAACTATTGTCGAGAAAACCTTTAAGAGAGGTAAAAAATACTTCTACTTTTAAGTCGGAGCACGAGTATTTTCATGTTAATGCAAGTGATATCGAGCGGTACAATTACATTAAACACTCTCTGAGCAGGGCTATTTCTAACAACGAGTTATATATTGAGCTTCAACCTCAATACGATGCAACGAAGAGCCTTATAAGCTCAGAGGTGTTGTTAAGGTGGAAGCATCCTCATATGGGTACAGTAAGCCCTTCTGAATTCATTCCTATTGCCGAAGAGAATGATTTTATTGCTGAACTCGGGCTGTGGGTGTGTAACGAAGCCTGCGGGTTACTTAGTGAATGCCAGTCAAAGAAAATTAACACTAAGTTGTCTGTTAATATCAGTGCAAAGCACTTAGCGCGAGCTGATTTTGTGAGTAAGTTCGTAGCAATAGTAAATAAGTGGCGCGTGTCACACAAAAATTTAACTCTAGAGCTCACTGAAGGTGCATTGATAAGAGGGGTGAGCGTTATTCAACGTCGCGTTAGAGAATTAGCGGAACAAGGGTTTAGTTTGTCTATCGACGATTTTGGTCTTGGTGACTCAAATTTAAATTATCTTCAAGATTTGCCAATTACCGAACTGAAAGTAGACAGGGTATTTGTCGAAGCGATGGAAGGCTCGCAGCAAAAAACATTATTAGTTACAAGTATTTGCAACATGGCCAAAGCGTTACACATAAATACCGTAGCTGAGGGAATAGAGACAACGGGTCAATTAGATCAAGCTAAGGCATGTGGTTGCGGAGCATTTCAGGGATATTACTTAGATAAACCCATGAGTGTAGGTGATTGGAAAAGTAAAATTAGTGAGAAGCAATATAAAGAAGGTAGTTAACCCTACGCAGTCGAGGGCTTATTCAAGTATGCGTTGAAACAACCGCTTCGATACCTCTTGTTATCAAATGGACATACAAAGTTTAAATTTATGTAAATCAATTTGTTAGTCGATCTACGCCTGAAGTCTTATTAGTAGATGTCATGTAACTATCGTAGGGTGAAGATAAACCCTACTCAGGACATGGTTATGACTTATAAAGATGAATATATTGCCTCGACCCAGCACCCCGATGAGTTTTGGTTAGAACAAGCACAAAAGCTAGCGTGGTTTCAACCTCCTCAAAAAGGATGCCAACCTACAGATAATGGTTACTTCGACTGGTTTAGGGGAGGGCAGCTTAACACCAGCTATTTAGCGCTTGATCATCACGTAAAAAATGGTCGTGGCGATAAAACCGCGCTTATTTATGACTCACCTGTTACACAAACCACTCAGCACTTTACTTACAAAGAGCTATTAAACCGTGTTGCCGAGTTCGCAGGCGGCTTATCTCGCTTGGGTGTGACGAAAGGCGACCGCGTGATTATCTACATGCCCATGATCCCGCAAGCAGTGATCGCGATGCTTGCTTGCGCCCGTTTGGGAGCTGTGCACTCTGTGGTGTTTGGTGGCTTTGCCGCAAATGAGCTTGCAGTACGAATAGATGACGCAAAACCGGTAGTTATTGTTACTGCGTCATGTGGCATTGAAGGCAATAAAGTTCTACCGTACAAACCTCTTGTTGATGAAGCAATATCATTGGCAGAGCACAAACCACAGGCATGCGTGTTGTATCAACGCCCTCAGCTAATTGCTGAGTTAAATGAAGCAACTGACCACGATTGGCTCTCTCTGATTGAAGCTAGCGTGCCAGCTTCTCCTGTTGCCGTCGATGCAACTGACCCGCTTTATGTTCTTTATACTTCAGGTACAACCGGTAAACCCAAGGGGGTCGTTCGAGATAATGGCGGGCACGCGGTTGCTCTTCATTATTCAATGGGCGCGATTTACGGTATTAGTGAGAACGATATTTTTTGGGCTGCATCGGATGTTGGTTGGGTGGTCGGTCATTCATATATTGTCTATGGCCCGCTCATAAAAGGCGCAACGACGGTACTGTACGAAGGAAAGCCCATTGGCACTCCTGATGCCGGTGCATTTTGGCGTATGATAGAGTCTCACAAAGTGAATGTGCTTTTTGCAGCTCCAACAGCATTTAGAGCGATACGAAAAGCGGACCCTGATGCTGAGTTTTTATCTAAATACAATACGTCGAGCTTGCGTACCTTATTTATGGCGGGTGAACGTCTAGATCCGCCAACATATTTCTGGGCGAGCGAGAAGGTTGGTGTTCCCGTTATCGACCATTGGTGGCAAACCGAAACTGGCTGGCCAATTTGTTCAAACCCGATGGGGCTTGAACCATTGGCCACGAAACCCGGTTCATCAAGCGTGCCTACGCCTGGATTTAACGTAAAGGTATTGCAAGGTGCTGATGAACAGCAAGTAACCGGTGAAAAAGGCGCTATTGCTATCAAGTTACCGCTTCCCCCAGGTTGTTTGACAACGATTTGGCAAGACCATCAACGGTTTGTTGATGGCTATTTACGAGAATTTGAAGGGTATTACAGCACCGGAGATAACGGGTACGTAGATGAAGATGGCTACGTATTTATTATGGGTCGCACCGACGATGTCATAAACGTTGCCGGGCACCGGTTATCTACCGGTGAAATGGAAGAAGTGCTTGCAGGACATCCTGCCATTGCTGAATGTAGTGTAATAGGCATCCATGATGCACTGAAAGGGCAATTGCCAGTTGGCTTGGTACTGCTAAAAGACGGCGTTACCGTTGATGAACAGGCACTTGAGCAAGATTTGGTTCAACGGGTTCGAGATAAAATCGGGCCAGTGGCGTGCTTTAAGCGAGCCATCGTCGTCAATCGTTTACCCAAAACCCGGTCAGGTAAAATACTTCGAAAACTGCTGCGTCAAATTGCAGCCAATGAATCTGTTGCCGTACCCTCAACCATCGATGATCCGTCAAGCGTAAGTGAGATTGAGACGCTCATGCGAGAGAAGGGCTTGGTCAACAAGCCCACGGCTGTTTAGCTAGTAGTAATATTCATCTGCCTGTTGAGCTGGCGGGTATACTTCAATAGCCACATATACAGCTGCTGCGGCGATGAGCGCCACAACAAAAGCACGTAGAATTCGCGAGTCAGTAATACCTGCTGTTGCTGACTCCTTATTGCCATGCACCATGGCGGGAACCAATTTTTGCTTCTTATACACGCTGTAAAATATTACCGCGCCTATATGAAGTGCGATAACGTAAAGTAACACATCAAAGGCAAGGTGATGCAGAGTGTTCATTAGCGCTAGTGTTTCTTCTCCGGCTAGCTGGCGATAGGGACCGTCTAAGAAAATATCATCGGTCATGAACAATCCCGATACCGCTTGTATGGCAAGCAACACTAGCATAACGACGACAAACCATCCGCCTAAAGGGTTGTGGCCAATAGCGGGTTCGGACTGCTTATTAAATAAGGTTTTTATATAATTGAAAACCGTTCTGGGACCAGTAATAAAGCTACTGAACTTGGCGTGTTGCGTACCAACAAATCCCCAGATTATGCGGAAAACGATAAGGAATAAGGTGAAGTACCCAATGTAAAAGTGCCATTGCACTTTGTTTTCAAGCCATTCTACTGTTGCATATTGCGCTAAAAGGCTCGCTACAATAAGCCAGTGAAAAAGCCGGGTGGGAATATCCCATATAAGAGTTTTTTGCATAGTAAATTTAGTTGGGTTGTATTCTGACCTATCCACACTTACCGTTCAGCGGTGACGAATAAGTACTCGGTCATCTGTTAATTGCCATAGCGTCGCTTAACTTACTCTATAAAACAAGTAGGCCCAACGGCAGAAAACCTCTGTTTGTCTTAGTGTTGCAATTAGGACATGTTGATCTTTGCATCAAAAATGCGCAGTAAAGCTCAACATGTCCTAAGCATCGTGTACTGAATTTTTTTAACATCCGAGCCTGAAGTTTTGGCATAGAACTATGCAGATTGGTACTAGTTAAATCTTACCGATTCCTTGTTATGCCTATTTAATATGAATCTCACATTGCAATAGTGACGGCATTTGGCAAAATGCCTCACAGTTGAAGGTTTATAAAAGTGTAAAACGAAAAAATGAAAGTAGGATTATTTGGCGCCAACGGGCGTATGGGACGGGTTTTAGTTGAAGCGCTAGATTTAAGTGACGATGCACAACTTAGCGTGGCAACGGTACGCGATGATTCACCTTGGGTTGGACTAAATGTGGGCGAACTTGCGGGCATTGGCAAAAAAGACGTTGATTGTACTGCGCTATCAGATTTAAGTGGTAATGATGCAGATGTAATGATCGATTTCACCCTGCCTTCGGTTATTGAAAGTAATCTTACGTGGTGCGTTAAAAATAAAATGCCTGTTGTTATTGGAACTACTGGATTAAACGATTCACAGTTAGCGGCACTCGACGAAGCAGCAAAGCATATACCTATCGTATTTGCGGCTAATTACAGTGTGGGCGTAAATTTAATGCTTTCCCTGGTTCGACAAGCTGCAAGTGTGCTGGGTGAAACGGCTGACATCGAAATAACAGAAGCACATCACAGATTTAAACAAGACGCGCCCTCTGGTACAGCCATGGCCATTGGTGAAGCCATTGCTGACGAATTGGGCCGTGATTTAAAAACCTGCGCTGTATACGGCAGAGAAGGAAAAGAGCCTGAACGCGACCAAGGTACTATTGGCTTCGCAACAATTCGAGCCGGAGACATTGTCGGTGAACACACAGCCTTATTTGCAGATATTGGTGAGCGCCTGGAGATTACGCACAAGGCATCAAGTCGACTTACTTTTGCGAAAGGTGCAGTGCATGCAGCAAAGTGGTTGTATGGAAAAGAACCTGGTCTATACTCCATGATTGATGTACTTGATTTAAAGCTATAGGCGTTTTTGGATGTTTGCTTGCTATGGCTTAAAAGCACGCAAACTCCAAGGCGTTATCAAAGTGTTAAACTAAAGTTGCACTTTAAATGAGCAATAAGCCGTACTTTCGGTGGTTCTGCGCAAAAAAGGTGGTAAAAGCGTTATTTTAGTAAATTATTACAAATAAATTTGCCATTTTCGGTCAGTGATGTATACTCGCCGGAATTTGCCAGAATTTCGTATTCTGAGGCCGGTAAAACGGCTCAAGAGTGCGGTTTTATTAGCTGCAAAGATCGTAAAACGGGATGTATTGTTATCAATAACTCCCGTTTTTTGTGGGGTTTGTGCAGAAAACTGCACAAACACATAGTTATCCTTAATCTGGAGGTTGACTTGGCTAATTCTGCCCTTTTGGTGTTAGAGGATGGTTCTGTTTTTAAAGGTACGGCGATAGGCGCTACAGGCTCCGCCGTTGGGGAAGTTGTTTTTAATACTTCCATGACCGGCTATCAAGAAATTCTCACCGACCCATCCTACGCTGAACAACTCATCACCCTTACTTATCCACACATTGGCAACACCGGCACTAACGAAGAAGACGTCGAAGCAGATAAAATCTGGTCGAAAGGTCTAATCATCCGTGACCTACCTCTTGTTGCTAGTAACTTTCGTCAACAGCAAACTTTGTCTGAATACCTTAAAGCGAAAGGCGTTGTGGGTATTGCCGACATTGATACACGTCGCTTAACGCGTATCTTGCGAGACAAAGGTGCACAAAACGGCTGCATTATTTGCTCTGATGAATTAGACGAGTCTAGCGCACTAGCGCAAGCAAAAGCTTTCCCTGGCCTTAAAGGCATGGATTTGGCAAAAGTAGTAAGTATTACTGAGCCAAAAACATGGACAGAAGGCAGTTGGGAACTTGGCAAAGGCTACGTAACACCAAGCGAGTTCAAATATCACGTTGTTGCATTTGACTACGGTGTTAAAAATAATATTCTTCGCATGCTAGCTGACCGCGGTTGTAAAGTTACGTTAGTACCAGCGCAAACGCCTGCTGAAGACGTACTAGCCATGAATCCTGATGGTGTATTTTTGTCAAATGGCCCAGGCGACCCAGAGCCATGTGACTACGCAGTAACCGCAATTAAAACTATCGTCGAAACGGGCACGCCTGTATTTGGCATTTGTCTTGGTCACCAACTGCTTGCAATTGCAAGTGGTGCAAAGACAGTGAAGATGAAGTTTGGTCACCACGGTGCAAACCACCCGGTGAAAGACCTTAAGCGCAATGTAGTTATGATCACCAGCCAAAACCACGGTTTCGCTGTAGATGAGTCTAGCTTGCCAGATAACCTAGAAGTAACTCACATTTCGTTGTTCGACAAGTCGTTGCAGGGTATTCACCGCACCGACAAGCCTGCGTTCAGCTTCCAGGGTCACCCTGAAGCCAGTCCAGGTCCTCATGAAGCGGCGCCGCTATTCGACCACTTCATCGAACTTATTGAACAACACAAGCAGTAGGAATTAGCCAACTATGCCAAAACGTACCGACATACAAAGTATTCTTATCATTGGTGCTGGCCCTATTGTTATCGGCCAGGCTTGTGAATTCGATTATTCAGGCGCGCAAGCGTGTAAAGCCCTTCGAGAAGAAGGCTACCGTGTTATTTTGGTTAACTCTAACCCAGCAACCATTATGACCGACCCAGAAATGGCAGATGCGACTTATATCGAGCCTATTCACTGGGAAGTAGTTCGCAAGATCATTGAAAAAGAACGTCCAGATGCCATCTTACCTACAATGGGTGGACAAACTGCGCTTAACTGTGCGCTAGAGCTAGACAAGCACGGCGTACTTGAAGAGTTCGGTTGTGAGCTCATCGGTGCAACGGCAGATGCAATCGATAAAGCAGAAAACCGCGAGCGCTTTGACAAAGCAATGAAAAACATCGGCCTTGAATGTCCACGTGCGGAAATCGCGCACAGCATGGATGAAGCGCACGATGTGCTAAGCCGCATCGGCTTCCCTTGTGTCATTCGTCCGTCTTTCACCATGGGTGGAACCGGCGGCGGTATCGCGTACAACATTGATGAATTTAATGAAATTTGTCACCGTGGCTTAGACCTTTCTCCTACCAACGAGCTTCTTATCGATGAATCGTTGCTAGGTTGGAAAGAGTACGAAATGGAAGTAGTACGCGATAAAGCAGATAACTGCATTATTGTATGTACTATCGAAAACTTCGACCCTATGGGCGTGCATACCGGCGACTCAATCACAGTTGCTCCAGCACAAACCCTGACTGACAAAGAATTCCAGCTAATGCGTAATGCAGCGATGGCTGTACTGCGCGAGATTGGTGTTGAAACCGGTGGTTCAAACGTACAGTTCGGTGTAGATCCGAAAACTGGTCGTGTAGTAATCATCGAAATGAATCCTCGCGTATCGCGTTCATCAGCGCTTGCTTCGAAAGCAACAGGTTTCCCAATTGCGAAAGTAGCAGCGAAACTTGCGGTAGGTTATACGCTAGATGAATTAGCAAACGACATTACAGGTGGCCTAACGCCAGCATCTTTCGAGCCGTCTATCGACTACGTAGTGACTAAGATCCCACGCTTTAACTTTGAGAAGTTTGCCGGTGCTAACGACCGACTGACTACTCAAATGAAGTCGGTAGGTGAAGTGATGGCCATTGGCCGTAACCAGCAAGAATCACTGCAAAAAGCCCTTCGCGGTCTTGAAGTAGGTGCGACAGGCCTTAACCCAATGGTTGACCTTGAAGACCCTGAGTCACGTAATAAAGTGGTTTACGAACTTCGTCAACCTGGTGCAGAGCGCATTTGGTACATCGGTGATGCATTCCGTATGGGCATGACGGTTGAAGAGGTATTTAACCTTACCAATATCGACCGCTGGTACCTTGTACAGCTTGAAGATCTTATTCTTCTTGAAGCTAAAGTAGCAGAGCTTGGTTTACCAGGTATTGATGCTGACTTTATGCGCGCACTTAAGCGTAAAGGCTTCTCTGATGCGCGTCTTGCTGAGCTAACCAAAGTGGCAGAAAGCGATATTCGTGAAACCCGTCGTGACTTTGGTATTTCTCCTGTCTACAAGCGTGTAGATACTTGTGCAGCAGAATTCTCTACCAGTACAGCTTACATGTACTCAACGTATGACGAAGAGTGTGAAGCAGCGCCAACTGACAAAGACAAGATCATGGTTTTGGGCGGCGGTCCAAACCGAATTGGTCAAGGTATTGAGTTCGACTACTGCTGTGTTCACGCGGCGCTTTCAATGCGTGAAGACGGTTACGAGACCATTATGGTTAACTGTAACCCTGAGACAGTATCTACCGATTACGACACATCAGACCGTCTGTACTTCGAGCCAGTAACGTTGGAAGATGTACTTGAAATCGTTGCTAAAGAGCAGCCTAAAGGCGTTATCGTGCAGTATGGTGGCCAAACGCCACTTAAACTTGCCCGTGCACTAGAGGCGGCGGGTGTACCGGTTATCGGTACCTCACCAGAAGCGATTGACCGTGCCGAAGACCGTGAGCGCTTCCAGCAAATGGTGAACAAGCTTAACCTCAAGCAGCCGGCGAATGCCACGGTAACTAACGTTGAGCAAGCGCTAACTATGGCTAAAGAGATTGGCTTCCCGCTAGTGGTTCGTCCAAGCTACGTGCTAGGTGGTCGTGCGATGGAAATCGTGTATGACCTCAAAGATCTTAAGCGTTACCTTAATGAAGCGGTTAAAGTGTCCAACGACGCGCCAGTATTGCTAGACCGTTTCTTGGATGATGCTATTGAAGTTGATATCGACGCTATTTGCGACGGTAAAGACGTAGTGATTGGCGGCATCATGGAACACATTGAACAAGCGGGTGTTCACTCTGGTGACTCTGCGTGTTCATTACCTCCACACTCGCTTTCAAAAGAGATTCAAGATGTCATGCGCGAACAAGTTAAAGCCATGGCGCTTGAACTTGGCGTAGTCGGTCTGATGAACACACAGTTTGCGATTAAAGATGGTGAAGTATACCTAATCGAGGTTAACCCTCGTGCAGCACGTACCGTTCCATTCGTTTCTAAGGCAACGGGTGTACCTCTTGCTAAAGTTGCAGCACGTGTAATGGCTGGCGTGAGCCTAGCCGAGCAGGGCGTAACAGAAGAAGTGATTCCACCTTTCTACTCTGTGAAAGAAGTGGTGCTTCCATTTGCTAAGTTCCAAGGTGTTGATCCACTGCTAGGCCCAGAGATGCGCTCAACGGGTGAAGTAATGGGCGTTGGCGATACCTTCGAAGAAGCCTATGCTAAAGCTAACTTAGGTGCGGGTGCGCCACTACCTAAGCAAGGTAAAGCGCTTATTTCAGTACGTGATACCGACAAGCCTCGTATGATTGCTCTGGCAAAAGCGTTGGTTGAAGCGGGCTTCAGCATTGAAGCTACCCGCGGTACAGCTACCGAGCTTTATGATGCAGGCATCATGAGTACTGTGGTTAATAAGATGTCTGAAGGCCGCCCTAATATTGTTGATGCAATCAAAAATGGCGAATACGCGTATTTGATTAATACAACAGAAGGTCGTCAAGCCATCACCGACTCAGTGTACATTCGTCGTGAAGCCTTGCTAAACAAGGTAACCTACACCACGACAATGAACGCAGCGTTCGCAACTATCCGTGCTAAGTCTGCTGATGACCGCAATAAAGTGGCGTCAGTTCAAGAACTACACGCTAGACTCAAACACTAATGACATACGCTAGGATACGAGGTATCCTAGCAATATTACATTTGTGTGATCGAATAAAAAGTGCGCCTTCGCGGCGCACTTTTCTGTTTAAATTACTAGCTAAGTGAGACGGTATTCATGAGTCAGTATCCAATGACAGCGCGCGGCGCTCAAATGCTGCGTGACGAATTAAATGAGCTAAAAACCAAAACACGCCCACGTATTATCGAGTCTATTGCCGAAGCACGTGAACATGGTGACTTAAAAGAAAATGCTGAGTATCACGCGGCCCGTGAGCAGCAAAGCTTCTGTGAAGGCCGCATTCAAGATATTGAAGGCAAGCTATCAAATGCACAGATTATCGACGTTACCAAAATGGAAAATACGGGTAAGGTTATTTTCGGTACTACCGTAACCATTCTAAACGTCGATACCGATGAAGAAACCACCTACCGTATTGTTGGTGATGACGAAGCTGATATTAAGAACAACTTGATTTCGGTTAATTCACCTATCGCTCGTGGCCTAATAGGTAAAGAGCTTGATGACATGGTAACGATTCAAACGCCAGCCGGCGCAGTTGAAGTTGAAATCATCGAAGTAGAATATATCTAACTACGCAAGCCAGCAGAGTCTTTCTGCTGGCTATCTCCACTCCCATACTTTTTAATTATTCTCTGCTTTTCTCATACACTAGCTCATTTATTGATCTTTTTTATCAGTTACTAAGCCTTTTCGATACCGTGCAGAGAGATTCACGTAAGTAATCATTGCTCAATCATCTTACTCTAAGTATGATTTTTCCTTTTTTTCGAAAGGATGCAGCATGGCTTATGATTTTGGTTCTCAGACGCTAGGGATAAAGAACCCGTTTAAGACAGAAGGAGCGCTTAGAACACTGGGTGGTGTCTTAACGCTATTGTTAGCGGTTTACGTTGTTTTCACCGTACCTGCGATATTTGAAGCCAACAAGGTGAAAGGCTATACCTTGCTAGCGGTGGGTTTTGTTTTAGTGGTATCGGGAATACGCCATACGGCGGTTGGTATCCTCCAACTTATGCGCTTTTTTGTAGGTAGAACGGTCCCCACTTCACTGGCCTACAACTTCTCAAAATCTGAACAAGATGCTGCTCAGGCAGAGCAAAAATCTCTGCTTTACTCAAAAGAGTCACTGCACTCTATGCTTATGGGAAGACGAAATACTACCTTCGAGGAGCCAAAAGGCTGGCTCGCTCGGCTAGTTCACAGCGTTTTTCCTAAGCTTGTTTTCTTACCTTACCCGCTACGCCATCTTGCCCAAGAAATTTTAGCCATGGGGGCGACACTTATCGTGGGCTTAGTTACCTACGCCATCGTCTATTTTTTAGTAAGTAATGGCTTTGCAGGTGAAGTCGCAAAAATTGTCGTTATGCCTGTTCTTTCTTTGGTATTGCTTATCTATTTTGTTGCCAACTGGACCTCTACGGCAAAGGGCATCCATAACGAAGGAAACTCGCAACTTGCTAAAGCGGGAGGGTTGTCAATTGGTGTAATCATTGGATTAGCACTAGTCGTTCCTCTTGTTGCGGGTGTGTTTCTCGATGGTGTGGTGGGAAGTAATATCAATGAACTTAAAACCTGGTCTGAAGAACACGCTTTTTTTAGCGCTTGGCTGAACTTTGTATACCTTTTCATCAGTATCGGCGTGGTGATAGGTCTTGTATTTCCATTACTTAAAAAGCGCATGGATTTAGTGACACCACAAACTGACGTCAGCGAATTTCGAGCAAACATGCAAGAGTCTGTTCATCCCAATGAGATTTTTATCAATATAGAAAACATCGTGCTTGCCAACCGTCGTTACAAGGAAGTCCCAAACAGAATATACGCCGATTTTGTTCCTAAGCTTAAAGAGCAGGCTGAAGGGAAGGGTAGTTTTGAAGGGGAATTACTGATAGAAACTCAGCCAACCCTCAGTGAGGGGGTAGCATTACCCAAAGGGGCTAAAGTAGCGCTGAGCGCCATTGCGCAAGTTGCCGTCGTTGTTGCCGCGGTATTGTTTTACTCATCTGGCGTACAGCTCGCTGAGCTACTACATCTGGTTATCAATATCGGTGTAGATAACAGCGCACTGTTGAATAATGCTTTTTCTATGGTCAATAATTTGCTCATGCTGATATTCGCTTGGCTTACTTTCAGAGCGGCAGGAAGTATTTTAAATAACGCGTCTCACATGTTTTGGGGCGAGCTGAACTTTAACTCTTTGCTGATGTACATGAAAACCGAAGGCACGTATACCGAGTCTAGAGTTTCAACAGGTATGGCAATTCACGATTCTACACGGTCTGAAAATGTCGTAGTTAGAAGCAGTATCACACCGTGGATCATTACTAGCCGAATTAACACTTCTATATTCGCCACTAGCGGTATGAACAATCTGGAAGCCCCGCGCTTTGTAATGGGAATGAACAAAAACGACGGAGAATTGAAGGAAATCGTCGACGAAATTAAAGCATTCTTACGCGGTAGAGAGACCATCGCTTCAATCACTAATGAATCAGACTTAGCCAATGCAAGTACCATTCATCAAGTTAATCAACAAACCCGAGCGTTTAATAAAAACCCTGACGATCGCCTAACACTTAAAGAGACGGAAGAAAGTGCAGGTTTTCTTCGAAACGAAAAAGACAGTGAGTGAGGAGTGAGGCATGGCTGATATTAAAACACTAGATACAAAAGTTGTGTACGAAAACAAATGGCTTCGCGTAAGAGAAGACAAAATACAACGCAGCAGTGGAAACGAAGGCATTTACGGCGTGGTGGAAAAGCCTGACTTCGCTATTATTTTGCCGATAGAAGGCGATACGGTTTACATGGTTGAGCAATATCGCTATACCATAAAAGAGCGCCAGCTTGAGTTGCCTCAAGGTGCATGGGAAAGTAACCCTGATGTCGACCCTGTTGAATTGGCGAAAGGTGAACTTAAAGAAGAGACTGGCTTAACTGCAGATTCAATGGAATATGTGGGTTTTCAATATTTAGCATACGGTTTTTGTAATCAGGGTTATCACATTTATGTAGCTAAAGGCCTCACCCAAGGCGCACAAAAACTCGATGTTGAGGAAGAAGACTTGCGCGTTGTTTCACTCCCCTTAAATGAGTTAAAGGAGAAAATAAAACGTGGAGAAATCAAGGACGCAAGCACCTGTAACGCAGTGGGGTTAGCCATGCTTAAGGGGATTATCTAAACACCCTGTTACAATTTGCTGACTGTTTTTTTCTTTCTGAGAAGCTAGGGTTTACAGTTTATAACTAAAAACCATTTATAAAGAGATATTTATGGCGTTCAAAGGAAGCTTTTCCATTACTCAATGGGACGAAGACACACTTAGTGAAAGATCAGAGGGAATTAAGGTATCTCACGCTAGTATTAAGCAGGTGTATTCTGGTGAAATGAGTGGCGAATCTAATGTCGAGTTTTTGATGTCTTATCAATCTCAGATGTCTGCCAAATTTACCGGGTTTGAAACCTTCGTTGGTGTAGTAAACGGTATGCGCGGCACGGTTACTTTTCAGCATGCCGGTAAGTTTGAGAATGGAGTTGCAAGCAGCGAATTTATATCAATTGAAGGGTCTGCTACAGGTGAACTGACGGGAAAAAACCTTCGAGGTAACTTTAAGTCTGGTGAATCGGGTAAAGCTGATTACGCCATTGAAATCGACAACGCTTGAGTAATGGGTAAGTGGCAACGAAAAGCGATTTTTTTAAGCCCAAAAAAAACGGCGCCGAAAGGCGCCGCTAAAAGTTGGGAAACAAACCAAGAAACTAACTATTAATTTTCAATTAAACGAGAACCAATCTCTATTTGACGAGGCTTCTTGGCTTCAGGAATGACTCGCTCCATATCGATGTGTAACAGACCGTTTTCCATATCTGCAGCTAGCACTTTTACATGGTCGCCAAGTTGGAATTTACGCTCAAAGTTACGCTCTGAAATGCCCTTGTGTAAGAACTTACGCTCTTTGCTTTCTTTATCGTCCGCTTCCGTTTTCTTCGTGCCCGTAATCGTCAACGTGTTTTCTTCAACCTGAATAGAAACGTCGTCTTTACTAAAGCCGGCGATAGCCATGGTTACACGATACTTGTCATCGCCAAGTAACTCTATGTTATACGGCGGGTAGGTACTTTGCTTCTCAGCACGAGATGCTGCATCAATTAATGACGCTAGGTGATCAGAACCAATGAATGAACGGTAAAGTGGAGATAGATCGATAGTACGCATAGTCATATCCTCAAAATTAAGCAATATGTTAAAAGTTTAAATGCCCCGACTCTGCGGCGGCGGTTTTGTCGACCTGACCTTTCAGCGCCGACAAATCAGATATAGGAATGGTCCAAATACTTTTCAAGAAAGAAAATGCATATTTTTTCCAAAAAACTTGGATTTAATTTTAAGTGTATGTATTTATTGGTTTTATTTGTTTCTTTTTTTACGGCATGAAATAAATCGCATGCTTTTCAATAAATATTGAGAAAAAACCTCACATACAATAAGTGTATGCGATGTTTTTTATAAAACATTTAGCAATTGTTTAACCAATCCGGTTGTTTATAAATGCTACAATTTGGTTAAGCAAAATGTCTTACCACTTTTATTTGTAAATTTAAAAAATGAAGAAAGAAGTTATAGTTTTAAATTGCGGCAGTTCGTCCGTAAAGTTCGCGATAATTGACGCTGACACTGGAGAGGCTGGACTGTCTGGTATTGCTGAAGCACTAGGTAATAGTGATGCTAGTTTGTCTTACAAGTTAAACGGCAAGAAAGAAAAACGCGCACTACCTGAAAAAGCTGGCCATACCGAAGCGTTAAGCGCAATTTCAGAAGTTATCGCTAGTACGGGCGTTAAGCCTATCGCAATAGGGCATCGTGTTGTTCATGGTGGTGAAAAGTTTAAGCAGGCTGCACTTGTCGATGATAGCGTACTAAAAGCAATTGAAGATTATGCAAGCATGGCTCCGCTTCATAATATGGCGAACCTAAAGGGGATCGTCACGGCGCAAGAGGCTTACCCTGACCTGCCTCACGTAGTCGTATTTGATACTTCTTTCTTTCAAACCTTACCCCAAAAAGCCTTTATTTATGCTTTACCCATGTCGCTTTATCGCGAGCACGGCATAAGACGCTACGGATTCCATGGAACCAGTCACAAGTTCATACTTGATAGCATGGCAAAAATTTTTGAGAAGCCGGTTTCAGATACCAGCATTATCAGTGCCCACCTAGGCAATGGCTGCAGTGTGTCGGCTATAGAAAAAGGTGTGGCGGTAGACACAAGCCTTGGCTTTATTCCTCTTGAAGGCTTAGTTATGGGCACTCGCTGTGGCGACTTAGATCCGAGTCTACCGGGAACGCTGCAGAAGAAGCTTGGCAAAACCGTAGATGAGATAAGTGATTTACTGAACAAACAGTCTGGATTACTTGGTATCTCAGAGCTGAGTAACGACTGTCGAACCCTTGAAGATGCGGCGCTTGAAGGTCACGAAGGTGCATTATTGGCCATTGAAATTTTTTGCTATCGCTTAGCTAAATACATCGCGGGTTATATGGTAGCCGTGCCCACGTTAGACGCTATTGTATTTACAGGCGGAATAGGGGAGAACTCATCGCTTATTCGTGAGACAACTATGGGGTATTTCGCCCACTTTGGAATTAGCTTAGATGAGCAAAGAAATGCCGACGCGCGATTTGGTCAAGGTGGAAAGATTACCGCTGATACCGCATCAACGGCAGTTTATGTTGTGCCTACAAATGAAGAATGGGTGATAGCCGCAGAAGCTGCAACCTTCGCGTAAATTATATAAGCAACGCCAACGCGTTAGCAAAAGCAGGAGTAACTATGTCTCGCAGAATTATGTTGATCCCCGTAGGCACAAGTGTTGGCCTAACTACGGTCAGCATGGGCCTTGTTCGTGCTATCGAGGAACAAGGCATAAAGCTCAATTTCTTTAAGCCCGTTGCACAGCCGCGCAAAGGCGATAACGGCGAAGAGCGCTCTACAGCAATTATTGCGCACCATGCCAGTGTGTCTCCCATCACGCCTTTCGAGCTTGAATACGTAGAGCGAATGATCAGTAACGACAGTACCGATGAACTCTTAGAGGAGATCATCGAGCGGTTTGAAGAAAGCAGTGTTCAAGAGGCTGTTACTGTTATTGAAGGATTGGTGACAACTCGCCATCATCCTTATGCAGAACGCCTGAATTTAGAAATTAGTCGGGCACTTGATGCCGACATCGTTTTCGTGGCTGTGCCGGGAAATGAGTCGACCACGGATATCAATCATCGCCTCGAAATCGTTGTAGACACCTATGGCGGTCACAAAAGTCAAAAAGTAGTGGGCTGTATCTTCAATAAGGTTAACGCGCCTTTTGATGAACATGGTCGCTTACGCGCTGATATTGGCGCAATAGAAGCCCCTGAGCACGACGAAGAGCGATCCCAAGCGTTACGTGATTTGCCTATTTTCAAAAAGGGCTTGAGTCTACTTGGCACAATTGACTGGAGCGCTGATTTAGTATCTCCTCGCGCCACCGACGTAGCGAAGCATCTTAACGCTAGCTTGTTAAACGAAGGTGAGCTGGCTGAGCGGCGTTTAAGTAGTGTCACGTTTTGCGCGCGAGAAATTCACAACATGACGCACACCTTAAAGCCGGGGGCGCTACTTGTAATGTCGGGTGATCGCGGCGATGTTTTTGTGTCGTGCTGTTTAGCTGCATTAAACGGCACAAAGCTAGGCGCGCTCTTGCTTACCGGCGGCTATCAGCCGGATGAAAACATTATGGCGTTGTGTAGCCAGGCCATGGAAACGGGCTTACCGGTTATGCTGGTAAATTCCAATACGTGGCAAACAGCACAAGCACTTCACGCTTTTAATCAGGAAGTACCTGTAGATGACAGTAAACGCATTGAAAAGGTGATGGTTCACACTGCGGAAAGTTTAGACGCAAGTTGGGTAAATTCACTTACCCAAAAAGTGTCGCGCCAGAAAAAACTCTCTCCATCAGCGTTTCGTTTTTACCTAACAAACCGTGCAAGGCAGGTAAATAAACGCATTGTGCTTCCTGAAGGAAACGAGCCAAGAACCGTGGTGGCGGCCTCTATTTGTGCCAAACGGGGTCTTGCTCGTCCTGTATTGCTAGGCGATGAAACTGAGATTAGACGGGTAGCAGAACAGCAAGGTGTTGTACTGAGCGAAGGCGTTGAAATTCTCTCGCCGTCGGCCATTAAAAAAGACTATGTTGAGAGCTTAGTGGCGCTACGCGGCCATAAAGGTGTGACGGAAGTGGTTGCCCAAGAGTTGTTAGAAGATAACGTAACTCTGGGCACGATGATGCTTCAGCAAGATGACGTGGATGGATTAGTGTCAGGTGCAGTAAATACAACTGCGAACACTATTCGCCCAGCGCTCCAGTTAATAAAGACCGCTGAAAACGCGTCTTTGGTGTCGTCAGTATTCTTTATGCTGTTGCCTGACCAAGTTTTGGTTTACGGCGACTGTGCAATTAACCCAGATCCCAACGCTCAACAGCTCGCTGATATTGCTATTCAATCTGCGGAATCTGCACAAATGTTTGGCATTGAACCGCGGGTTGCGATGATTAGCTACAGCACTGGTTCGTCAGGAGCAGGAAGCGATGTAGAAAAGGTGAGAGAAGCGACCAAAATTGCGCAAAGCCTTCGCCCTGATTTACTTATTGATGGTCCACTTCAATACGATGCAGCGGCTATCGAAAGTGTGGGCAAGAGCAAGGCACCAAATAGCCCTGTTGCTGGTAAGGCAAACGTGTTTGTTTTTCCTGACCTCAATACCGGAAATACCACTTACAAAGCGGTACAGCGTAGCTTCGATCTAGTGTGTATTGGCCCAATGCTGCAAGGCATGCGAAAGCCCGTTAACGATTTAAGTCGCGGTGCATTGGTTGACGATATTGTATTTACCATAGCACTTACTGCTATTCAGGCGGCAGGTAACGTTTAACAGGGTAGACTACCTATCTGTTGTAAGGTAGTTGCTGCTAACAAAAACGGCGCTACTTCAAGTGAAGTTAGCGCCGTTTTTTATTTCTTAGTCTGATGCAGTGTGATGTATTGCTAAGCTATTAACCTTGCGTAGCGACTATCCTCTGCTATGCTCCGTGCAGCAAGCTGCAATCTATGAACTACAAGCTAAAGATTTTCCTTTAGCGGCCATTCATCACATCGCGTACTGCTTCACAATTTGTCCATCTTTCATAACAAAGCCCACTTTTTCCATAAGGCTCATATCATCTAGTGGGTTGCCGGGCACTGCGACGATATCTGCCAGCTTACCTTTTTCCAAACTTCCAAGGGTAGCTTCTTGTTTCAGTAAGCGGGCAGGGTTAATAGTAGCAGCTTGAATAGCCTGAATGGGGGTCATACCGAACTTCACCATCCGGGCAAACTGCTTAGGATTATCACCGTGAGGGTAAACCCCGGCATCGGAACCAAATACCATATTTACACCAGCTTTAACTGCCTTCTCAAAGTTTTCGCGCTGAGTTTTACCAACAATACGCTCTTTATTCAGGCTTTCTTCTAGAATACCGGCTTTCTCTCCTTCACCCAGAATATATTCAGTTACGTAAATATCCATAGAGAAGTAAGTACCGTTCTTTTTCGCTAAATCTATCGCTTCGTCATCAAGCAAACTTACGTGTTCTACTGAATCTACACCCGCTTTAATGGCTGCTTTAATGCCATTAGTGCCATGAGCATGAGTCGCTACTGTCAAACCACGCAAATGGGCCTCATCAATGAGGGCTTTCATTTCTTCGAATGTGTATTGCTGTGCACCTACTTTTGTGCCTTTAGACAAAACGCCACCTGTAGCGCAGAATTTGATCACGGTAGCGCCGTACTTAATATTTCGACGTACTTTTTTGCGTACTTCCCACGGGCCATCGGCTACACCTTCGCTATAATTGTCATACTCATAGGGCAAAAGATTGCTGTCACAATGGCCGCCAGTTACGCCTAGGCTTGGCCCAGCTACAAACATGCGCGGTCCCACTACGTCGCCCGCGTTGATGGCATCTCTTAACGCAACATCAGCAAAACCAGGTGCACCCACATTACGCACAGTGGTAAAACCTGCATCTAACGTTGCTTTAGCGTGTTTAACGCCAGTAATAGCCGCGCGGGGGAGTGATACTTCTAAACGCTTGTACCCGTGTCGAGTTGCATCACTGGTTAAGTGTACGTGCATATCCATTAACCCAGGCATTAGCGTGGCATTGCCTAAATCAATACGTGTTGCTTCGTTTGGAACTGTCAGGTCTTTAAGACGACCAGATGCAGTAATTATATTGTCCGTTACAATAACAGCCGCCTGTTTGACGACTTTCCCGTTAGCAACGTCAATCATGCGATCTGCAGTAATTACCGTTGTCTCTGCGAAAACAGCAGTAGAGCAAACAATGGCAGTGATAGAAAAGGTGAGTAGTTTTTTTGAAAAAAGAGAAACCCAGTTCACAAGTATTTCCTTAATTAGCACACATTGAACTTTGCAAAAAAACAAGTTCAACATGTCCTACATCGAGTTAGTATTATTATTGAATGACTATTGTGTCGGTACCTTTAACTTGTACAGATTATCTCTGTCTTCGTCTAAGAAGTAACGCACAAACAAACAGCAAAATAACTATAAACCAAACACCTAGCTCTTGAAGATGGTAATACGGTGTAAACCCTCTGGTTGCGACAACTGGCGCCGAAATATTACCTGACATGAATTGAGGTAGCCGAGCAGTTATTTCGCCTCTGTGGTCTATAAAAGCCGTAATGCCATTATTTGTCGCTCTAACGACAGGGCGGCCTAACTCAAGGGCGCGCATTTGCGCTATCTGCAAATGCTGAGCAGGCCCATGTGAGTGACCAAACCACGCATCATTACTCACGGTTATGATCATGTCGGTATTTTCATATACATTTGCCATCACTTGATGAGGAAACGCAATTTCAAAACAGATAGCGGGGGCTAGGTGAATGCCGTTAGCTTCAAGGTTTGCCTGTTGATAGTCACCGCGAGAGAATGATGACATAGGTAAATCGAATAGGGGAGCGAGCGGGCGAAGCCAGTCTTCAAAAGGTACGAATTCGCCTACGGGCAATAGATGATGTTTCGAAAATCGGTTATTGTGGAAATATTGATAGTCGGGATAAGCGGCATCTGGCGTACGTTTACCTAGCACAATTAGGTTGTTCCACGCTTCATCAGTTTCCCAGTTGTAATTAACAATACCCGTAATAAGTGCCGTGTTTTCTTGAAAGGCTCTTTCGTTAACTTTAGCAAGATAAGGTTGGGCTAATGGCTCAAGCTTTGGAACCGCGGCTTCAGGCCAAATGATGAGGTCGTTGTCCCACAAGCTTTCAGTTAATTTCCAGTAGGTGTCCATGGTTGGACCATCTTGCTCTGGCACCCATCGCAGACTTTGCGCGATGTTGCCTTGAGCCATGCCTACTGAGTAGGTTTTTTGGGGGGCAACCCAAGTATGTTGTTTAAGAAGGTAGCCACTGGTAAATAAGCACAGCGCCACTAGCACTGCGTTGGCGAAAGTTCGCTTATTGTGTATCAACGCAAATAGCGTAGCGCTGATAACGATAAGAGCGCTTATTCCCGTTTCTCCGATGATTGGCGCAAAGCCTGAAAGAGGGCTCTCTAGTTGACTATACCCTAAAGATAACCATGGAAAGCCGGTTAGCATCCAGCTTCGTAACCACTCAGCCGCAACCCAGAAAAGAGGTAACACCATTGGCCACAAGTGGGGAGAGAAGAACTTGGCGGTTAACTTGGTGGCAAGCGCAGGATAAAGCGATAAGTAGCCACATAGCAACGCCATAATGCCAATAGATGCCGCAATGGGAAGCCCGCCAAAGTCGGCAATACTCACATGAACCCAGCTTATACCCGCTCCAAACCATCCCGCACCGAACAGCCATCCGGCTAAAAATGGGCGATGTTTGAGCTTTATCACCTGACGTATAGCAAGTGCAAGCGCAGGAATAGTTAAAAGCCACATGTTAAAGGGAGCAAAAGCAAGGGTTAAGCTTGCACCACTTAGTAAAAGAAGAAGGTGGGGAGTAAACCGTTTCAGCATAGGAGTCATCTGATCGTGGTTAATAGAGTTGTTACGTCAACATAGGGTGAGCACGAATAAAATCATGCTGCCCTATGCTGAAACAGGCGTAGTTCGCGTTACTTCACTATTCGAGTGAAGGCACTGAAACCTTAAGTTGGATAAGTCGGCGCTTATCAGAGTTAGTCACTTTAAATTGAATGTCGCCAATGGTGATTTCGTCATTGGTTTCAGGCATATGACCAAACGCTTTCAGCACAATACCGCCAATAGTGTCGGCTTCTTCTTCGCTAAACTTGGTTTCAAAAAACTCGTTAAAATCGTCAACCGGCGTTAAGGCTTTAACGGAGTATGTTGATTTATTTAACGGGCGAATATCATCGGTACCATCTTCTTCTGTATCGTATTCGTCTTCAATTTCACCCACGATAATTTCAAGGATATCTTCAATCGTGACTAGACCAGACACACCGCCATATTCGTCTACAACAATGGCCATGTGGTAGCGTTGCTGACGGAACTCTTTAAGCAGAACGTCCACGCGTTTGCTTTCTGGAACAATAACCGCAGGGCGAAGAATATCGCGAAGGTTAAATTCTTTTTCCGCGTTAAATGCAAAAGCCAAAAGATCTTTTGCTAACAGGATACCTTCGATGTGGTCTTTATCTTCGCTGATAACGGGGAAACGGGAGTGAGCAGATTCAAGCATTACAGGTAAAAACTCTTCTACCTTTTGCTCTACATCGATGGTGGTCATTTGAGCGCGAGGGATCATGATATCCCTTACTCGCATTTCATTTACCCCAATAACCCCTTCAATCATTTCGCGGGTTTGTGGGTCTATGATTTCGTTCTGTTCAGCATCAGTAATAACCGATACTAACTCTTCTTTACTTCTCGGCTCGCCAGAAATTGAATTTTTTAGTTTATCTAACCAACTCTTGCCTGATGAGCCGTTGGTAGAGTGAGGATTATCGTCGCTCATAATGTCCGTTTAATTGTTAGTTCAACGCCAACGTTAAAATGGTTCTCGCTGGTCGTCAATGTTTTATTGTTATTAAGTGTTAAAGTACTTAACTAACAATGATTTATATTGAATTGTTAATCAATAGATTCGTAAGGATTAGCAATGCCAAGGTGCGCAAGAATATCAATTTCCTTGCTTTCCATTTCCTCAGCTTCCGCATCGTCAATATGGTCGTAACCCATTAAATGCAATAGCCCGTGAACAGTCATGTGCGCGTAGTGGTTGCTTACGTCTTTATGCTGTTCTTCGGCTTCTCGACTAATAACGGGGGCACAAATAACCAGGTCGCCTAAAAGGTTTATTTCTATACCTGGAGGCGCTTCAAACGGAAAAGATAAAACATTTGTGGGTTTATCTTTTCCTCGGTATTCATGGTTAAGGCTTTGACTTTCGGCTTCGTCAGTAAAGCGAATGGTCACTTCTTGCTCAGCTAACCCTTCGTAATTGAGCACGGCGTTAGCCCAAAGCTCAAGTTCCGAAGGTGAGGGAATGGCCGACAAAATGGCCTCGTCACCTTCAAACGCTTGCTGTACATCAATAATGGCACTCACGATGCGTTGTCGTCTTTCGTTTGCGTGGCATTATCGTCTTGAGAAGCCTGTTCACGTTGAAGTCGCAACGCTTCTTCTTTACGTGCTTTGCGAAGACGCTCTTGTTCAGCATCGTGCACTTCATAGGCTCTTACGATGCGCGCAACCACAGGGTGGCGGACCACGTCTTCAGCGTTAAAGAAGTTGAAAGAAATGTCATCCACTTCACTTAACACTTCAATAGCATGACGAAGACCTGATTTTGCACCGCGAGGTAAGTCTACCTGCGTGATGTCACCGGTGATCACCGCTTTTGAATTGAAGCCAATACGGGTTAAGAACATTTTCATTTGCTCTACCGTGGTGTTTTGACTTTCATCCAGGATAATAAAGGCATCGTTCAGCGTTCGACCGCGCATATAGGCCAGCGGTGCAACTTCAATGACGTTGCGTTCCATAAGCTTTTCTACTTTCTCGAAGCCCAACATTTCAAATAGGGCGTCGTAAAGCGGACGAAGGTACGGGTCAACTTTTTGTGAAAGGTCGCCGGGTAAGAAACCGAGCTTTTCACCCGCTTCTACCGCCGGGCGGGTAAGCAAGATACGGCGAATTTCTTGTCGCTCAAGCGCGTCCACAGCAGCAGCGACCGCTAGGTAGGTTTTACCCGTACCGGCAGGTCCAATACCAAAAGTAATATCGTGGTTTACAATGTTCGCCACATATTGCGCTTGGTTAGGGTTACGCGGCTTAATCACACCGCGCTTGGTCTTAATATTGACTTCTTTGCCATAGCCGCCTGTTGCGTCTTTTTCAATAACGCGGGCTTCTTGAATGGCAAGATGAACTTGTTCTGCTTCTAGCTCGGGAATACGGCCCTTAATAGGCTGAGTTTCTATATAAAGAAGCTTAAGTAATTCGCTGGCACTTTTTATTTGCTGCGGTTCACCCAACACCTTGAATGCGTTATTTCGGTAGGTAATTTCTACCCCTAACCTGCGCTCAATTTGTTTAATGTTGTCATCAAAGGGGCCACATAAACTCGACAAACGTTTGCTATCTGCCGGTTCTAATTCAAATTCGTTACTAACCAATGTACTCAAGCTACTTTTTTCCTCGCTATAAAATGTATTTAGGCTGGGTTAAATTGACCCACGCCAAGCTCATCGGGCAAATCTGCCTGATGCTTTGCCATGATAGATTGGGGCGAAACGGCAACACGCAAGCCCATTTCGCTCTCTCTGCGCACAACTTCACCACGTAATGAGTTAGTGAATACGTCAGTGATGTTTACATCAACGAATTCGCCAATCATGTCTGGTGTGCCTTCGAAGTTCACTACACGGTTATTTTCAGTACGTCCCGAAAGCTCCATTGGGTTTTTCTTTGACGGACCTTCAACCAATATTCGCTGCTCTGTACCAACCATGTGACGAGCAATACGAAGAGCCTGTTGCGTAATACGCTGCTGTAGTAGGTGAAGACGTTGCTTCTTAGTTTCTTCACTTACGTCATCTACTGCGTCGGCAGCAGGCGTACCCGGGCGAGCACTGTAAATAAAGCTGAAGCTAAGGTCGTAATCGACTGCCTGAATCAAATCCATGGTGGCTTCAAAGTCGGCACCTGTTTCACCTGGGAAACCAATAATGAAGTCACTCGACAAACTAATGTTCGGGCGAATTTTCTTCAGCTTACGCATTTTAGACTTGTATTCGATTGCTGTATGGCCACGCTTCATCAAGTTCAATATACGGTCAGAGCCGCTTTGAACAGGCAAGTGTAGGTGGTCTACTAACTCCGGAATAGACGCGTATGCTTCTATAATGTCATCAGTAAATTCAACCGGGTGTGAGGTGGTGTAACGAATTCTGTCGATACCGTCTATGGCCGCTACCAATTCAAGCAGCTCAGAGAAACGACAAATTGTACCGTCGTAATTTTCACCGCGATACGCGTTAACGTTTTGACCTAGAAGATTTACTTCACGCACGCCTTGACCTGCAAGCTGAGCGATTTCAAGCAACACGTCGTCAACAGGGCGGCTTACTTCTTCACCGCGGGTGTAAGGCACAACACAGAATGTGCAGTATTTTGAACAGCCTTCCATGATTGAAACGAACGCCGTTGGACCTTCAGCACGTGGTTCAGGCAAACGGTCAAATTTTTCAATTTCCGGGAAGCTAACGTCAATGACTGACTTTGCGCCGCCCTGAAGCTGATTGATCATTTCAGGCAAGCGGTGCAGTGTTTGTGGACCAAATACTAAGTCTACGAAAGGCGCGCGCTGACGAATAGTATCGCCCTCTTGAGAGGCTACACAGCCGCCCACACCGATAATAAGTTCAGGTTTATCTTGCTTAAGTGTTTTCCAACGTCCCAGCTGGTGGAACACCTTTTCCTGTGCTTTTTCACGAATTGAGCATGTGTTAAGCAAAATAACATCGGCTTCTTCAGCACTTTCTGCAGCACTGTAGCCATGCGTTGAGTCTAGTAAGTCTGCCATTTTCTCCGAGTCGTACTCGTTCATTTGGCAGCCCCAGGTTTTGATATACAGCTTTTTAGTCATAACAACTATTCGATAACCTGTTAGTGTTCCTGTAAGTGAGAGCAGTTTCACCGTTGTTTAGAAAAGGTGGCTGCCAGAATGTTATTTTACGTAAGGCGCTTAAATCACCACGTAAAAAACACTGATAATGTCAGTTACAGGAAGATGTTCAAAATAGCCGCATATTTTACCTGTTATGCAAGCATATTCCCAGTATCTTGAGACGATTCGTTAAGAATTGATCTAGGGCAAGCCAGTTCTACGTTTTACTTCACAGCGCTTTGTGTTTTAAGACATAATGCAAGTGCGTGTTTTAAGGAGAGTAAATGGTCGATTTTTGTATAAATGGCGGCGGTATGGTAGGTGCTGCACTTGCGTTGGGACTTGCTCAGCAGCAGTTTAAGGTAGCAGTGATAGAGCCGTATCTACCAGCACCTTTTAACGCTGAGAAGGGGCCCGACTTAAGGGTTTCAGCCATCAGCGAAGCATCGGTAACGCTGTTAAAAGCCCTTGGTGCTTGGGAGCACATAGCCGCCATGCGTGTTAAACCTTACACAGGCCTTAGCGTGTGGGACGACCCAGCCCATCGAACAGACTTTACCGCACAAAGTATCGACATGCCCCAGCTAGGCTTTTTTGTGGAAAACCGATTGTTGCAGCTGGGGTGCCACCACGCATTAAAGCAGTTTGACAATGTAGAGCTCATTACCGGACAAACGGTGCAAGATATTCAATTAACGAATACGGCTAAGGTCAGCCTTTCGAATGGCAGAACCATTGAAGCGAGCTGGCTTGTTGGCGCAGATGGTGCAAACTCTCAGGTAAGAAAGGCGGCGGGCATTGGCACCACAGGTTGGCAATATGCGCAGCAGGCGATGGGGATCACTATAAAGATGGAGAACGCCGTTGAACCTGTAACCTGGCAGCAGTTTACATCGAGTGGCCCTAAAGCCTTTTTACCTATGTTTGATAACTTCGCTTCGCTGGTTTGGTATGACTCGCCTGACGAACTCAGACGGATTAAAAGTTTAAAAGCGAGCCAACTTGAAAGTGAAATTCTTAAAACGTTTCCCGATGAATTGACCAGAAATGGCAATCGCTTTTCGGTTATTGATAAAGCGATTTTTCCGCTTACCCGTTCTCATGCCAATCACTATGTGAAAGGCTGTTGTGCGTTAGTTGGTGATGCAGCACACACTATTAATCCGCTTGCCGGACAGGGTGTTAATTTAGGTTTTAAAGATGTAGAAACCTTTCTTTCTGTGTGTACTGAATTCAAGCCATTCGGTAGCGACAACGCATTGTCGCTAACCGATAAAGTATTTTCTCAAAGGCTTATCAGCAATTATGAAAAGCCACGAAAGCGAGATAATTTGGTGATGATGACTACAATGGATGGGTTTTATACCTTGTTTAGCAATGACGTTGCCCCCATAAAATGGATAAGAAACCAGCTTCTTTCTGTGGCGCAGCGCATAGAGCCTGCTAAACAAGAAGTGCTCAAATATGCGATAGGGTTACGATAATGGAAGTGTTAATTTTACTGGCGGTGTTATTTGGTGCGCTAGCATTGATTATACCGCTAATAGAACGCTCTAAAATGCGAATCAGTAATGAGGATGCTGCGAAATGGGCTAAGTGGATTTGGCCCTTAATGGGGATTTTGCTTATCGCCCAGTTGTTGCGGTTACTGTTCTCTTAGCTGCTGCTTAGGTTTAAAAAGTCACAAAATCTAGCCACTTGCCGAACTCAAATCAATTCACTTTTTCAAAGGTTCAAAGGAATGACCGTACAATTTTCGCAAGGGTTCTCCAATCAATGTCCGTGGGTTAATCTAAAAGGCTATAGCCTTTATTATATTTGGCAAGGGCATCCAGCAGACGAAGGCGAAAAACACTTTTATCAGTTGAAGAGTAAACCTGACCCTGAAAAGGTTGAGGTGATGTCTGCCTGCTGGGATGGCTATGCAGGCAGTTACCAGTTAAGTGCTGAAGGAAGCCTTATTCTCACTCGGTTTCATTACTTCCTCCCCAACGGATTGGGCGAGTCCGATGCCTTACTTGAGGAGTTACACGGCGACTTTTACTTAGAATTTAGAACCCACTTTGAAGGCGATCAGCTATATGTACCGTTTGCTGATGGTAAAGTGACTGTTGACCAGGAACAGTGGGTTGAGGTAAAGCGAGCCTACGTTAATCTGAAAACGGACAAAAATGGTTTTTCCACTTGGTTTAATCGGTTCATTCCGAGCCGCTTAGTTAAGTAAACCAGGGCTCATCCAACTGGTTTCACGGCAATTTTCATGAAATGCACTGCGTCAGTTTTTGTAAGCCTTCATCTACATTAATGTGTTTGTTGTGGCCATTGTCCTTTCAAATCGATAATGACTTTGTCTATCATCTTAATAGTTGTTTGATTATCGTCTTGCAGTAAGGCAAACGCTCGTAAGCCAACGAACTGATTTTGAAGCCACTCTGCGGCTGTTGACGTTGGCGTATGTTCAGGCAGCTCACCTTTTTCGATACAGGCTTCAATAATATTTCTAAAACCAGCCTTAAGGGTTTGCATGCTCTCAAGTACAGCTTTTTTGGCAATATCACCAATGAGTTCTAATTCTGCAATAGACTTAACCAGCAAGCACTGGCGCATGTAGCGTTGCTCGTCGGGGCCAGTTAATGCTGTTTCAAAAAAGTGGTAAAGAGCATCTAAAGGTGATTGAGCTTCTGTGACTTGCTTTAAACGTTTTGCACTGTTGTCTGCATAATGCTCAACAACAAGTTTGAATAAACCTTCTTTGCTTTGAAAACGCGCATAAATACTACCCGGACGCATATCCAATGCCTGCTGAATATCACGCATGCCAGCCGCCTGAAAGCCTCGTTGCCAAAAAAGCGTAGTGGCTTTTTCTATAATCTCATCGTGGTCATATTTCACCGCTGCATACCTTATACGTGAATATTTTGAACATATGTTCAATTATCACTTGAACGATCGTTCAAGTAAACCTATTATTATTGGCATACGAGTTGTGAGTAGCGCAAAGCGTTGCTTGCAGTTTTGGATCACATCAATAGGAGAGTGACATGAGCGATTTTACTTTACACACGAAAGAGAGTGCGCCAGAAGCAGCAAAGCCTTTACTTGATAATTCGCAAGCAGCATTTGGAATGATTCCAAATCTACATGCAGTAATGGCAGAAGCGCCGACTTTGCTTGAAGGCTATCAAGTGCTGCATAAACTAGCGCAAGAAACATCGTTCAATGCAGAAGAGTTAACGGTGGTTTGGCAGGCAGTGAATGTAGAGCACGCATGTCATTACTGCGTTCCAGCGCATACGGGTATTGCGAAGAGTATGAAAGTGCGCGATGACCTAATTGAAGAGTTGCGAAACGATGAAACACTGTCTGACAGCAAATTGAATACGCTTAAAGAAACTGTGCTGGCTTTAACTCGCGGGCGAGGTAATGTTGATAATGCGCAGCTTGACGCATTTTACAGTGCTGGATACAAGCATCAGCAATTGTTAGAAATCATACTTATATTGGCGCAAAAAGTGATGAGTAATTATACCAATCATTTGGCCGATACGCCTGTTGACGAACCTTTCAAAAAATTTGATTGGTCGCCTAAATAATCATTTGATAGCTCTTTTAAAACGGAAGCAAGGCTTCCGTTTTTTGTTTCTGGCTTAAACGCTTGCGAGCAATCTCGCAAAAACTGAATAGCAGTAGGCTACACAGTGTGTAGATAAAAAGCGCAAACAGCATTTTTCTATTCCTATTCAAAATACGACTATTAAGACGCTAAGGGCAGCTGCGGGCTTAATTCTTCTACGGTTTCCATTGCAACTAACTCTTCGTATCCCTTTTGCTGCAACAGTGTTTTCAAATCGTCGCAATTACTGCATTTATTTTGTTTCGCGATAGCCACTGCTTCGATGAAACACGATAGGTGAGTTATAGATTGTGCTTGTGTCATGGTCTACTTCACTTTTAATTTTACGTAAGTTCGTTGTTTCCATTTTTATTGGGATTACTTTGGCTTAGCCTGAAGTCACTAATGTGACGCTAGCATTATGCTTTTATGAAAAATAAGGGTGAAAAGTTCAAAATACCTTGAAATGTATATACATAGGATATACATTTAAAATTCGAATAATGTGGTAGTACTTGCAGAATCTCATTGAACGACATACTGCACGTATTGGTATTTGCAAGGATTTAAGGTGTCTGAAAAAAACAATAAAAAGAAGAAAAAGAATAGTCAGATGATTATTCGAATCAACGACGAAGAGCGTGCTCAGTTTATCGCGTTATGCGAAGACCTAGACACTTCTGCTGCTCGTGAAGTTAGACACTTTATTCGAGAATTTATTGCCAAACACGGCGATCAATAGCGGCTTTGCTAAACGTTATGTGAGTGAAGCGAACACTACAAATAAAGATAAGGATTTACATCATGGCTAAGAAAAAAGAGTTAAAAAAAGCGATTAAAGCAACTAAGGCGAAAATTTCTAAGCAAGAAGGAAAACTGAAAAAGCTTAAGAAGAAGCTTAAAAAAGCATAAGCGCCTATTTGGCACTCATTAGTGCAAATTTGGTATGAAAAGCGCTCTGAACGGAGCGCTTTTTCTGTATCATGTACTCTAGTCCAAATTACCTTTTGTGAAGGAGGTACCTTCCTACCGCCTCTTACCACCAGTGCAATAGATGATTCCGTCGCTTCATCTTCAAAATTCTGCCTGTCGTCGATATTAAGGATTTATTACAACTTTAGTATTGTGCGAGCGAATCTTTTTGTGATTTACTCAGCCTTCAAGCACCGCGTGCTTTTCATCTCTAATAATAATAAGTCTGATCAGACAATCTGGCGTTTAGCAGTACCCCAACAACAGAAAGAAGATATTGTATTTCAACGCGTTTTTGATTCACGAAATACAAAACTACACACTTCGAAAAGTAAAATTTAAAAGAATTCAGGAACAACACAATGCAACAGGCAAAATTTAACGCTTCTGCTTTCAAGCTTTCCCTCATTGCTTCTGCAATTGCAGGAACGGCTTTTTCCTCTTCGTCAGTGCTTGCACAGGAGCAAGCTTCTGTTGATGAGCAAGATGTTGAGCAAATCCAAATTGTAGGTTCACGTCGCGTTGGTCGCACCATCAATGACTCCCCTGTACCTATCGACATTATCGATGCTTCATCTATAGAAGCAACGGGGCTCACTGAAACCAACATGATCTTAAACCAGTTACTGCCCAGCTTTAACTTCCCTCAGCCATCTATTACTGATGGCACCGACCACGTACGACCAGCGCAGCTGCGTGGTTTAGCACCAGACCACACGCTGGTATTAGTTAATGGTAAGCGTCGTCATACCTCTGCGCTTCTTAATTTAAATGGTTCGGTGGGGCGTGGCTCTTCAGCGGTAGATTTAAACGCTATCCCGGCTAATGCTATTAAGCGTATTGAGGTGTTGCGTGACGGTGCTGCGGCTCAGTACGGCTCAGACGCCATTGCCGGTGTTATAAATATTGTTTTGAAAGATGCTGCCGAAGGCGGTGAAGTGTCGGCAACGTATGGTGCTAACGTTACAACAATGGACGGTGTGCCTAACCTTGAAGGTGTGAGTGTTGGCGCTGACGGTAATTTAGCATTCGCTGAAGGAAGCGACAGAGACGTAACCGATGGACAAACCTTTACCCTTCGCGGCAACTTAGGCTTCGAATGGGGAGACGACGGCTTTGTTAACGTATCAGGTGAATACCGCGACCGTGGACAGGCGAACCGTTCGGACTACGACCAGCGAGAAAACTATGCGCGAGACGCGGACGGCAACCTAGACCCTCGTGAGCTTACGGTCAACCGCTACAATCACGTTTACGGAAATGGTGAGGTAGAAGATTACGCCTTGTTCATAAACGCGGGCAAAGCCCTTACTGATAGCGTTGAGTTTTATACTACCGCAGGCTACAGCACTCGTGATTCGGTAGGCGGAGGCTTTTACCGTCGAGCTCAAGATTCACGAAACGTAGTTGAAATTTATCCAGACGGATTCCTACCTTCTATTCAAACTGACATAACCGATATGTCGCTGCTTGCTGGTATTAAGGGCTATGGCGATGTGTGGAATTACGACTTGTCCGTAACACATGGTGGTAATGAGCTTGAGTATGGTGTTATCAACACCCTAAACACGTCTTTAGGTCCAACGAGTCAAACTGAGTTTGACGCGGGTACGCTAGAATACAACACCACAATTGTGAATGCTGACGCGTCACGTTTGGTAGATACCGGGTATTTCTACAGCGAAATGAACTTCGCCATGGGCGCAGAATATCGTCATGAGAGCTATGAAATAACTGCAGGTGAAGAAGGGTCTTACATACAAGGTACGTTTGGACCTGGCGGCGTGGTGACTGACCCGGTAGACGGCCCGTTTGGTGCTGCTGGTTCGCAAGTATTCCCAGGCTTTACACCAGAATCTGCAGGTGAAAACAGCCGTCATAACTATAGCTTCTATGTGGATGTAGAAGCTGACGTTGTAGAAAACTGGAACGTAGCAGTGGCAGGGCGCTATGAAGATTATTCTGACTTCGGCAGCACGTTTAATTGGAAAATGTCTCACCGTGTAACCCTGAGTGATGCATTTGCACTTCGAGCGTCAGTATCAACCGGCTTTAGAGCACCATCGCTACAACAGCAATTCTTCACCTCAATCGCGACGGTATTTGTTGATGGCGAGCCAACAGAAACGGGCACATTTGCGCCGTCAAGTGATGTTGCGCAAGCGCTGGGCAGCCCAGGTCTTGATGCAGAAGAATCGAATAACTACAGTGCAGGTTTTACCTACTCGCCAACTGCCGATTTCAACCTGACAGTAGACTTTTATCGCATTGATATCGACGATCGTATCGTGCTGTCTAACAACCTATCAGGTGAGGGTATAGAAGCACTACTTGCGGGTACGGGAGCTAATCAGGCTCGATTCTTCTTAAATGCGATAGATTCGCGTACGGAAGGTGTTGATATTGTTTCTACCTATACGCTCAATACGTCAGATTATGGTGCGTTTAACTTTAACGCAGGTGCCAACTTTAACGATAACGAAGTAACAAGTGTTATCGATGCACCTGAGGTGTTGCAAAATGCAGGCTTCGACCAGGCTAACTTGTTCGATGATGTTGAACTACGTCGCTTCGAAACGGCTTCGCCTGACAGCAAACTGAATTTAGGTGTTACGTGGAATTATGACCGCTACACAACAACCTTACGTACTACTCGTTATGGTGAAGTGGAAGACCCATCGTCAGTTGAAGCACGCAATGAAATCATTCCGTCAGAGTGGATCACAGACCTAGACGTTCGCATTGCGTTAACAGAAGGACTTACCGTTTCTGTTGGTGCTAACAATTTGTTTGATGTGTACCCAGAAACAACCCGTGAACTTGTGGATGATGTAACTACGTTCTCGCGTTTATTCCCGTATTCAGGCTTTTCGCCTTACGGTTTTACAGGCCGTTTTGTTTACGGAAAAGTTTCGTATAGCTTCTAAATAGCACCGGTTCTTGAGTGCTGAAAGCCAGTTGATTAATACGCAACTGGCTTTTTTTGTACCTGTTACTTAGTCATTTTTCTCAAAGGTAACCGCACAGCGATGTTCGTTTAAAAGCGCAAAGTCTTCTTTGGGAATAAAAGCGTCGTAATCACGTTGCAGCTTAACTTGTGCTTCTTTGCGAATTTTACTGCGGCGTATAGCCGTTACGAAATTGCGCATTTCATGGTGAGTAGATAACTCTAGCTCAGGGACTGAAACAGGTGTGCCGCTGTCATCTTTGGCAACCATGGTAAAAAAGCTGTTGTTGGTATGTTTGACCTCGTTGGTTTTGATATTTTCCGTAGTGACTTTTATCCCTACTACCAAGGATGTGTTTCCGACATAATGAACGGTAGCGTCGAGGTGAAGTAAGTCACCCACTTCAACAGGCTGTAAAAACTCGACGCCATCAACGGTAACGGTTACACAATAGGCCCCTGCGTGTTTACTTGCGCAGGCATAGGCGACTTTATCCATTAACGATAAAATGACACCGCCATGCACCTTACCGCCAAAATTAGCAAAAGATGGCACCATTAATTCAGTCAGTCTTGTTCTTGAAAAAGCGACATTACGTGCAGTCATAAACAACCTTTGATCTTAAGCCCTTGAAAAGCGCCGAATAAGCGTTCATATCAGTATTAGATTTACCCTACCACAAATTTTAAGGAATGGTTTTGTCACAAACGCATTTTTATCAACCAAAAGAAGGTCATGGCTTGGCTCACGATCCGTTTAACGCGATCATCGCACCGCGCCCAATCGGATGGATCTCTACAAAATCAAAAACGGGAGTGTTAAACCTTGCTCCTTACAGTTTTTTCAATGCGTTGAACTACACGCCGCCAATAATCGGCTTTTCAGTAGTAGGCAGTAAGAAAGATTCACTGGTAAACGTGCAGGAAACGGGTGAGTTTTGCTGGAATCTTGTATCGGAAGATTTGATTGATGCGATGAACACGACGAGTAAACCTCTGGCACCTGAAGAAAGTGAATTTGACCATGCAGGGCTTCAAACTGTAGAAAGTGAAGTGGTAAGCGTTCCCCGCGTAAAAGCGAGTAAGGTGAGCATGGAATGTAAGCTAACTGATGTGGTACAGCTTAAGACCGCCTCAGGTGAGGAGGTGAATAGCTGGTTTATCATGGGTGAAGTAGTGGGTGTACACATTGATAAGTCACTCATAGAGAACGGCGTTTACAGCACGCTGAAAAGTGCGCCAGTTACCCGTGGTGGCGGACGAGGCGATTATTACACTATTTCCCGAGATAACTTTTTCGAAATGCTAAGACCAGAGGGATAGAGCTGGCGATGCTATCTCGATAGATTATTGAGGTCTTCTTGTAAGGCCTCTATTTGTTCTAGTACGGCTAAAAATTTATTTCCAAACTCTGTTACTTGGTATTCAACCCGAGGCGGGAGCTCGTGATACACCGTTTTTTTCAGAATACCAAATTCCGTGTTCTTCTTCAGGCATTGATTTAATACTTTGGTGCTTAGTCCGTCTACAGTACGCACCATTTCACCGGGGCGGTTAATGCCATTTGCCAAGAGTTGGTAAATGGTAAGCGACCATTTACAGCCGTAAATCGTCTCTACCATGCGCGCGCTTTCTTGAGGTGGTATTTTTCTCTCGATTTGTTTTTCTTTAAAATTCATAAAGATGTACCTAAAAGTACTTACTGAACCAAATTATACTTACTATTCATGGAGTTATCTAAGGCGTAAGGTTATCACGAATTGAAAACAGTGAGGGAATTTAAAATGTCACTTTTAAATGATTTTTGTGAAAACCGTAACGCGTTAATTGTAGGCGGTTCAAGTGGTATAGGTCTTGCCACCGCTAAGTTATTGGCGAATGAAGGTGTTAACGTTGTGCTTGTAGGCAAGAATGGTTCCAAACTGGAAGAAGCAGTGAAAGCGGTAAGTACATTCACAAATGTTTCAACCATTAGCATAAACGCTATCCAAGTTGACTTATATAAGCCTGCAGACGTACAAAAATTAATAAAGTATGTAGAAGATGCAGCTATACCTTTTCATTACTTAATAAATGCTGCAGGGTATTTTAACCCTAAGCCATTTTTACAGCATACATGCGAAGATTATGATGTTTATCATGATTTGAATAAAAGCCTATTTTTCATCACCCAAGCGGTAGCCAAAAGAATGTCTCAGCACAGTGTTGGCAGTATTGTTAATGTTGGTTCTATGTGGGCCAAGCAGGCCGTTAAGGCGACTCCTTCGTCTGCTTACTCCATGGCAAAAGCAGCGCTGCATTCACTTACTCAGCATCTGGCCATGGAACTTGCCGACGATGGCATACGTGTAAATGCAGTATCGCCAGCGGTAGTTAAAACACCTATTTACAATGCGTTCGTTCCAGAAGAGCAAACCGATGAAGTATTGGAAGGTTTCAATGCGTTTCATCCGATAGGACGTATAGGAACTCCAGAAGACGTGGCACATGGCATCCTTTATCTGTTATCAGAAAGAGCTAATTGGACTACCGGTACCGTATTAGATATTGATGGTGGTGTAATGGCAGGTAGGAACTAATAAAACGAGATTATCAATGATGCTTAATATGAACTTTGATGAACGCCTAGCGATTAATACGCAAATGCAAGAGTGGCAAGCGTCACCGTCTTCTGCGGTATGGCGTAAACCCTTAGAGCGTGAAGCAAAAGAGTCAGGTCATACAACTAGCGTTGTAAAGTACGAAGCAGGCGCGAGTTTTAAGCAGCACAGTCATCCCTATGGTGAAGAAATTTTGGTGCTTGAAGGTGTGTTTTCCGATGAACACGGTGATTACCCTGCGGGCACTTACTTGCGTAACCCGCCAGGCAGTAAACATAGCCCTTTCAGTAAAGAAGGCTGTGTAATTCTGGTTAAGCTGAATCAGTTTGATAAGCGCGACTTGAGTGAAGTACGGGTAAATACAAATAAAGCACAATGGCTGCAAGGGCAGGGCGGTTTACAAGTGATGCCGCTCCACAACTTTGAGCATGAACATGTAGCGCTAGTTAAGTGGCCCGTGGGTGAGGTATTCAAGCCTCATAAGCACTTTGGTGGTGAAGAGATTTTCGTACTGTCGGGTACATTCAAAGATGAGCATGGTGAATACCCAAAAAGCACGTGGATAAGAAGCCCACATATGAGTCAGCATCATCCCTACGTGGATGAGGAAACAGTAATTTGGGTGAAGACAGGGCATTTGCCAGTAGCGTTGTAGGCCGCCATTTCATTTGTTGCAGGTAAATCAAAACCAGTGTTTTACTTGCGGTCAATTGCTACAAACGAAAAAGGCTAACCCGAGGTTAGCCTTTCTTTTGTCAAAACTTACTTTAATCTTAATTAGTTAACGTTAGCGTGATAACACCTAATTTTAAAACACTAACCTAGTAAAAGCCGGACTTAATCCCAAATACCATCTTCTGACTTACCCTGTATTTCACAGTCGCCCGCTTTGTATTCCATGTTTGTGCCACTGTCTTTTTTCTTAAAGTAGTCTTTGCTGATAGACACAATGGTAGGGGTCATCCATACAATAGCAATGATGTTTATCACCGTCATTAGGCCCAACGCCATATCGGCCATGGCCCATACCTGAGGTAGTGCCGCCTGTGCGCCCCAATAAATCATGCCTAAATAACCAATAGTGTAAACTGCACGGCCTATTTTGTTATCTAGCTTGAACATGTGCAGGTTACTTTCGCCATAAGCGTAGTTTGCTACTACAGATGTGAATGCAAATAAGCTGATGGCGGCTGCCACAAAGTCAGTACCGCCTTCGCCTAGGTGACTGCTCATCGCATCTTGGGTTAGGCGTATGCCTTCCATTTGATCAGAGCTTGAACCGCCAGCAAGTAAAATGATGAAGGCAGTAGACGTACATAGCACGAGTGTATCCAAGAAAACGCCTAGCATTTGAATGTAACCCTGTGATACGGGGTGATTAGGGTTTGGCACAGCACTCGCCGCAGCGTGCGGTACAGAGCCGCTGCCCGCTTCGTTTGAATACAGTCCGCGCTGAATACCATTTTTAATGGCCGCACCGAGTGCACCAGCGCCAGCTTCCTGCAAGCCAAATGCTGATTTAACGATATCGAGCAGCATGGCTGGCAGTTCGGAAATATTAATGAAGGTAATAGCCAATGCCACAAGCACGTAGCCTATTCCCATAAAGGGCACCACAAACTCGGCAAAGCGCGCAATGCTTTTAAGGCCTCCCACGACGATTAAAGCTGCCAGAGCAATAATGGCTAGGCCTACATATTCCGTGGGGAAAGAGTACGCATTGTTTAATGCATCGGTAATAGTATTGGCTTGAACGGCGCTAAAGACAAAGCCGTAACCAAAGAACAAACATAGAGAAAATGCGACTGCAAGCCAGGTTTTGTTCAAACCCTGCTTGATATAATAAGCAGGGCCGCCACGGAACTCGCCGTTTTCGTCACGGACCTTGTATAGCTGACCTAGTACACTTTCGGCAAAGCCAGTGGCCATACCGAGAAGGGCAATCATCCACATCCAAAAAATAGCGCCCGCACCACCTAGAGATATAGCAACCGCGACGCCAGCTAAGTTACCCGTGCCTACACGAGCCGATAAGCTGGTACACAAAGCTTGGAATGAACTTATCCCATCCTTAGTAGAAGTGTTACTGCCCTTTAGTAGGCTGAACATATGGCCGAAGTGCCTAAGCTGCACACCGCCAAGTTTAACGGTAAACCAGATACCACATGCAAGCAGCATAATGATAAGTACCTGACCGTCTCCCCAAAGAATATTGTTAACTAATGAAACGAATTCGTTTATCACGCACTTTCCTTCGTTATTGTTTTAATTATTGCTCGGCGTGTAGAAATGAACTGAACATGACAGGTGCGTTGTCAGAACAAACGCTTCGGCTTAAGCAAACTTGTATTTGCTAAACCTTGGAATAAGCCGAGCTATATCGATAAAAACCAATACTAGCACGACAATTAAATGATTGGACAATGAAAACGTACTGAAACTATGACGTTTTATGCTCGCATATAGCAAATTTATTCATTCATGGGGGAGAAGAACACATTTGCAGAACAAAACGGGAGTACAAACAAAAAAGCCGCTCAAAAGAGCGGCTTTTTCAAGAATATGGCTGGGGTAACAGGACTCGAACCTATGAATGGCGGGATCAAAACCCGCTGCCTTACCAACTTGGCTATACCCCAATATTGGTGCGGAAGGAGAGACTTGAACTCTCACGCCGTGAAGCACTGGAACCTAAATCCAGCGTGTCTACCAATTCCACCACTTCCGCAATGTAGACTTCCAATTAAGGAATAAGTAAAAGTTGGTGGCTACGGCGAGATTCGAACTTGCGACCCCATCATTATGAGTGATGTGCTCTAACCAACTGAGCTACGTAGCCTAAACTTTTATCTTCAATAAAAAGCCGCTCGATGAGCGGCTTCTCAAGAATTTGGCTGGGGTAACAGGACTCGAACCTATGAATGGCGGGATCAAAACCCGCTGCCTTACCAACTTGGCTATACCCCAAATGGTGCGGAAGGAGAGACTTGAACTCTCACGCCGTGAAGCACTGGAACCTAAATCCAGCGTGTCTACCAATTCCACCACTTCCGCGTAGACGCTAGCTATAATAGTCATTCAAAAAGAATGGCTGGGGTAACAGGACTCGAACCTATGAATGGCGGGATCAAAACCCGCTGCCTTACCAACTTGGCTATACCCCAGTCGTGGTGCGGAAGGAGAGACTTGAACTCTCACGCCGTGAAGCACTGGAACCTAAATCCAGCGTGTCTACCAATTCCACCACTTCCGCGCAGCTAGACTTTCCTAAAAGAGATAAGTGAGAATTGGTGGCTACGGCGAGATTCGAACTTGCGACCCCATCATTATGAGTGATGTGCTCTAACCAACTGAGCTACGTAGCCTTGCTATTCTCTTCCCTCTCAGGAAGTGGCGCGTATTATGCGTATATGACTGGCAACCGTCAACCCCTTTTTTACTAACTTTTTTTAAATGCTCATTAAGTGTGCGCATTAGGGCGAAATACGCGCAAAAAGCCGTGAAATTGAACAACTTGCACGAAATAAGCTAGCTATTTACCACGCTTTGTTACTGGTTTTTGTTTGGTAATAACATACGTCAATAGGGCGCGGGCCATACGTATTGTCATGAAAAAACGGGTTATCTAAGTTTCTTCCTGTGTTTGCCCGTTTTTTGTATTCTTCATGATGCGGTGTTTGCAGAAAATAAGGTGTAGCGTTGTTTGCATGCACAAAAGCCTGCTTAATTTTGCTTTCTTGCGTTATATCATCTAGAACGCCACCTCTGTCCATATTTCCTCGCGGCAACTTTTGAAGCACATCCATACCGTGCAGTACGCGACCAACGACCGACATATTTCTGTCTAAGTGTCGTGGTGCTTGCCCAATCACAATATAAAACTCCGTACTGGCTGTATCTTTCTCGCTATTGCGAGCAAACGCCACAACACCTGGGCAATGAAGTCCCCACATTTCTTTACGGCTTTGATCAATGCCTACTGGAAAGCCATCTAAAAAGCCGGTGTTAGGCGCAAACATATCTTTGCTCTCAACTACGTTCACATTGCTATTGAGCGGTTGGGTAAATTCAGCGTTAATAGGTTTAAGCAGATTCGGCGGAAATTGTGATGCGTCATGCGTATCGTTGCTGCCTGCCTGTGCCACAAACCCGTCTACTACACGATAAAATGCTTGTTCGTTATAAAAGCCTGCGTCTATTAAACTTTTAAACCTGGCCACATGTTTTGGTGCAAGGGTAGGGTGAAGCGCAATAACTACATCGCCATATGCAGTTTTAAACGTCACAGTATTACTCTGAGGAACTTGATACCAACTGGCAGTGTTACTCGCTAATGCTGGTGCCTTTTCAACAGCATCGCTACTGATTTGTGAATTCACTGGATTAGTTTGGGGGTCACTGGCAAAAGAAAAATTAGCCAGGCTTAACAAGCACAACGCTTTAATTGAGGTTCTTAATACAGAAAACCGTTTGGCGTGCTGTGATTTGCTGCAAGTTAAAGGGGGCGAAGCGCAAAGCTGATTAATAGTCATTACAAAAGCCGTTAGTTTTTTACTAGTTATATCAGGCCTATGTGCGCTTCACAATTATTCGCTAGAAACAAAAAAGCCACCTTGCGGTGGCTTTAGTAAACAGTGCTAATTTCTACAATAGAAATTACACGTTAAAGCGGAAGTGAATAACGTCACCGTCTTTAACAATATAGTCTTTACCTTCTAAACGCCATTTGCCTGCGTCTTTCGCACCTTGCTCGCCATTGAACTCAACGAAGTGCTCGTAGCCTACGATTTCAGCGCGAATAAAGCCTTTTTCGAAGTCGGTGTGAATTTTACCTGCCGCTTGTGGTGCAGTTGAGCCTTCAGGGAAGGTCCACGCACGTACTTCTTTTACGCCTGCAGTAAAATAGGTTTGTAGTGTAAGAAGACTGTAACCCGCACGAATTACGCGGTTAAGACCTGGTTCTTCTAGACCCATGTCTTGCATAAACTCTTCGCGTTCGTCGTCTTCAAGCTCAGCAATATCAGACTCGATTGCCGCGCACACTGCAACTACAGTGGCATTTTCGCCTGCTGCAATTTCTTTAACCTGATCAAGGTACGGGTTGTTTTCAAAACCGTCTTCATTCACGTTTGCAATGTACATGGTTGGCTTAAGGGTAAGCATGTTCATGTAGCTGATTGCCGCAAGCTCTTCTTTAGTCAGCTCAAGTGAACGTAGTAACAAGCCTTCGTCTAGGTGCGGCTTAATCTTCTCAAGCACTTTCATTTCGTACTTGGCATCAGCATCGCCACCTTTGGCGCGCTTAGCAACACGGTGAAGTGCTTTTTCTGTCGTTTCTAGGTCAGCAAGTGCAAGCTCGGTGTTAATAACATCGATATCGTCTTTAGGGCTAACGCGACCTGCAACGTGAACAATGTTCTCATCGTCAAAGCAGCGTACTACGTGACCAATAGCGTCAGTCTCACGGATGTTAGCAAGGAATTTGTTTCCTAAACCTTCACCTTTAGAGGCACCTTCAACCAAGCCAGCAATGTCTACGAATTCCATGGTAGTAGGAATAACGCGCTGAGGCTTTACGATTTCAGCCAACTTGTCCAAACGAAGATCTGGCACAGGAACAACACCTGTGTTTGGCTCGATAGTACAAAACGGGAAGTTTGCCGCTTCTATACCTGCTTTAGTTAATGCATTGAAAAGTGTTGATTTACCTACGTTTGGTAGGCCAACAATACCGCATTTAAAACCCATGGTATGGATCCTTAGTTTGGAAAAGTGATAACTGGCTAGGTTTACCCTTTGTGCGAGTGTAACCTGTTTTGTGCTTGCTTAAGGTCTTCTTTCAGCAAAATTTCTGTACAGCGTACCGCTTCATCGATGGCACTTTCAATGGCTGCTTTTTCTTCTGCTGGTGGTTTTCCAAGAACATGGCCGGTAACGCGGCTTTTATGACCTGGATGACCAATACCTATGCGCAAACGCAAAAAATTCTTGTTGTTACCCATTTTAGCCACAATGTCACGCACGCCATTTTGACTAGAGCTTCCGCCCACTTTGTATTTTGCAACACCTGGGGGTAAATCTAACTCGTCAAACGCTACTAATATTTGTTCTGGTTCTATGCGGTAAAAGTTAGCCAGTGCTGCTACGGCTTGTCCACTTTTATTCATAAAGGTAGTGGGGTAGAGCAAACGGATATCTTTGCCTGCAATGGTAATGCGAGCAGTTTTACCGAAGAATTTGGTTTCTGGTTTTAGCGGGGCGTTGTAGGTGTCGGCTAGTTGGTTGAGAAACCATTCACCGGCATTGTGTCGGGTATTTTCATATTCGGGGCCTGGATTACCCAGACCCACGATAAGGCGGATATCAGCCAAGAGGATTATTCCTCAGAAGCTGCTTCTTCGCCGTCTTCTTCTGCGTCAGCCGCTTTAGGAGCAGGCTTAACAGTTACAACCGCTAGGTCGTGAGCTTCGTCGTTCTTCGCAAGTTCTACTGAAGAAACGCCAGCTGGAAGAGTTAGGTCAGAAAGGTGTAGCGTTTGACCCATTTCAACACCAGCCATATCTACTTCGATGAACTCAGGAAGGTTCTTAGGTAGACAAGTAACTTCGATTTCAGTTACGTGGTGCTCAGCAATACCGCCAGCTTTAACAGCTGCAGATTTTTCTTCATTTACGAAGTGAAGTGGTACGTTAGTGTGAACGTCTTGACCAGCGATTACACGTTGGAAGTCAATGTGTGTGATCTTTGGCTTGAACGGGTGACGTTGCATATCTTTAACTAGAACTTCAACAACTTTACCGTCAAGGTTAATCTCAAGAACGTGAGAATAAAACGCTTCAAAGTCAGCAGAGTTGTTTACTTTGTTATGATCTAGTGTGATAGAAACTGGTGCTTCTTCACCACCGTAGATGATACCAGGAAGCTTGTCTTCGCGACGTAGGCGGCGGCTCGCACCTTTCCCTAGGTCTGTACGAACAGAAGCGTCTAGTTTGAAATTTGCTTCAGACATTGTCTGTCTCCAAAAATATAAGTCTAATGATGTGAGCTTTTGCGACCAAAACCCACGGTAAAATGATGTGAATTACGTTTAAAAATAACTTTTTATGCGCAATAAAACACCAGCCCAAAATTCAAGGGCGGCGAATTCTAACACCACCTACCAAAACATACAATTACAAAGGCAGATAAAATATCCAACCAAGCTAATGCAAGTATTTGCGTTACTCACAATAAAAGAAGCGCACCTTGGCGCGCTTCTATCATAATTTATAGAGAAAAGCACTTTGCTAAGACTAACTTGTCCGTTAATGTCTCTTTCCTATGGCTTCAAAAGGTCAACAGGCCTTGGGAACATAGCAACTTTTTACACAAGCGTTTACTTCGTCAGCACAACTCTGTAATGGGCTTTACCTTCTCTTAATCGAGCAATAGCGTCATTCACGTCATCAAACTTGAAGGTTTCGGTCACAGGTTCAATATTGTGGTGTGCAGCGAAATCTAGCATGGTTTTAATGGTCGCGGGGCTTCCCACTGGCGAACCTGACACACTTTTCTGACCACCAATTAAGTTAAACGCACCAATATCTAGAGGTTCAAGGGTGGCGCCTACAAAGTGAAGTCGGCCTTTCGGTGCCAATGTAGATAGGTACAAATTCCAGTCTAGCTTCACATTTACAGTTGAAATAATTAAGTCAAACCGACCGCGCGCTTTTTTAATCTCATCTTCATCACGGCTATTAATCGTATCTGACGCACCTAGCTCTAGCGCTTCCGTCTTTTTAGATTCGCTAGAAGTGAACGCTACTACCTTACATCCCCACGCATTTAAAAACTGCAGGGCAAGATGACCCAGGCCGCCAATACCAACTACACCCACTTCACTCGCTGGGCTAATACCAAACTGGACTAATGGGTTGAAGACGGTAATACCTCCGCAAAAAAGAGGGCCTGCCTTTGTGCTATCGATAGCATCGGGAAGGGGAATAACGGCACGTGCTTGGGCGCGGACTTTATCTGCAAATCCACCGTGACGACCACCTATGGTCATCGTAGCATCGGCACACAGGTTATGATCGCCTTCTTCGCAGGTTCTACAACTATTGCAGTAGCCTGAATGCCAGCCTAAACCGACACGCTGTCCCACCTTAAGTGACGTTACATGTTCACCTATTTGGCTAATTGTGCCGACAACCTCGTGACCAGGCACAAAGGGATATTCTGTCATGCCCCATTCATTATCGAGCATGCTTAGGTCGCTGTGGCAGATACCACAGCTTTCAACGTCTATTTCAACGTCATGTGAGCCAAGCTTACCGGGGTCGTATTGAAACTTTTCTAGTTTTCCACCCGCTTCTTTAGCGGCATATGCATTTATCATCAATAACCGTCCTTTTAAGTGTTGCAGTGCAACATTCACGCGTAAGCAAAAATTCTATAATTGCTAAATCGCTAGCTTAATTACCTTTATAAGTAATTTGCTACACGCAAAGCTATATTCGCGATCATTGTGTTTGCAGGTTATCAATGACTTTACTGGTATCGAGTACTTTAACGCTTGATACTTGAAGTACCGTACCGAATTGCGTAAATGTCATCATGTCGGGTTTAGGCGTACCTTTAACTTCAACAATAAGGCCGTTCTTTTGATAGGTTTCATCTAAGCCATGTAGCGTATAACGATCGCCGTTTTTAGCAATAAAAGCATAAAAACCGCCTTCGAGATCTTTATAAATAATACTGCCCTTCATGGTGACTTCACCTTTTGCATTATCTTCTACGGCTTCAGCCTGAGTAACTGGTTCGGCTACCAGTTCCTTGGGCATAGACGCCTTATCGTTAGCTTGAACTGTGGAAGATTTGTCTTTCATTTCAGTTCCTTGTTTCTCAAGATCTGCTTGTTTCACTGAGTCGTCATCTCCAGAGCAGCCTGCTGTATTTAAAAGGGCAGCAATTACTGCAACAAGGCATAGTGTTTTTGTTTTCATTTTATGTCCTTAATATTAGTTTTAACGCACAACAATTCTTAACGTTAAACCTAAAATTGATGAAAAGAAAGTCACATTAATGAGTCGGAAAACGGCAATAAAGTATATTTAAGGCGTAAACGGAATGTGTTTGGCTTGATGTACTGTTCTTATTCTTAAGGCGATGTTCGCTTTCAAAGAAAAAAGAAAGGTAAAAAAAGAGCCGGCGCCACTTACATGGGCCAGCTCTTTGGTAGGAGTAACAATATTTAAATTTTAGTATTCAAACATTGCTGAAATAGACTCTTCGTTGCTGATACGACGAATAGTTTCTGCAAGCATCTCAGATAAAGTAAGCTGTTTTACTTTTCCAATTTGCTTCATCTCTGCACTTAATGGGATAGAGTCGGTAACGATAATTTCGTCAATAACAGACTCTTTAAGATTGTTTGCAGCGTTGCCTGAAAAGATAGCGTGAGTCGCGTAAGCATAAACACGGCGCGCGCCATGTGCTTTAAGTGCTTCGGCTGCTTTTGCAAGCGTACCGCCTGTATCAATCATGTCATCGACAATGATGCAGTCTCTGTCTTTTACGTCACCAATGATGTTCATTACCTGAGCCACGTTCGCTTTAGGGCGACGCTTATCGATAATGGCAAGGTCGGTGTCGTTAAGTAGTTTCGCAGTAGCACGTGCACGTACAACACCGCCAATGTCAGGAGAAACGACTACAGGGTCGGCAAAATCACGTCTTACCATGTCAGCAAGAAGGATAGGAGTACCGAATGCGTTATCCACCGGAACATCAAAGAAACCTTGAATCTGTTCGGCGTGTAGGTCGATAGTAAGTACGCGGTCAACACCAACGTTAGACAGGAAGTCAGCCACTACTTTCGCAGTAATTGGCACCCTAGCTGAACGAACACGACGGTCTTGGCGTGCATAACCAAAGTAAGGAATTACTGCTGTAATACGACCAGCTGATGCGCGACGTAGTGCGTCGATCATCACAATAAGTTCCATAAGGTTATCGTTAGTAGGTGCACACGTAGACTGGATAATAAAAACGTCCGAGCCACGGACGTTTTCATGAATTTCTACGCTGATTTCACCGTCACTGAAACGGCCAACTTTGGCATTTCCAAGTTTGGTGTAGAGGCGATCGGCAACTTTCTGGGCAAGTTCTGGTACGGCATTACCTGCAAAGAGCTTCATATCTGGCACAAGTGGTTCCTCAGTGCGTTGATAAAAGAGGTTTGGCTGGGGTAGCAGGACTCGAACCTACGAATGGCGGGATCAAAACCCGCTGCCTTACCAACTTGGCTATACCCCAATTTTTAAGTTCTTGTCCGATGTGGCGTACACGCTATCTTTGTTGTTCTAATTTGTCTAATAGTGGTGAGCGATTCACACCTTTTGCGACAAAACTCTGCCAGGTTTCAGGCATTTGAGCCCTAACTTGTTCGGCTAAAGTGTAGTCAGAAAAAGTGGCAAACACGCATGCACCTGTGCCCGTCATTCGCGACGGTGCGTAGTGTACCAACCACTGTAATAATTTTGCAACTTCAGGATAGCGATTCGCGACTAATTGCTGACAATCATTCCAAGTTTTTTCAAATTTATAGTCTTCCCAACGTATCGCAGGTGTATTTCTGGGCAAATCCGGCGAGGTGAACACTTCGGCTGTGCTGACATGAACATTTGGGTTCGCTACAAGAAAATACTGTTCTTTTTGGGGAGCTGGCGTTATCTCTTCTCCAACGCCTCCTGCAAATGCCGTTAGACCTCGCACAAAAATAGGTACATCAGCGCCTAAAGATAACCCAAGCTCAGCCAGTTCATCTTCACTTAGCCCTGTGTTCCAAAGGTGATTAAGCGCCACTAACGTGGTTGCTGCATTCGATGATCCCCCGCCAATGCCGCCCCCCATAGGAAGGCGCTTATCTAACGAAATAACGGCACCTTTATTCCATTTTGTTTTTGTTGCCAGCAGTCGCGCTGCTTTTACAATTAAATTGTCATCGTCTGGCACACCATCAAGAGGTGTTTCCATGCGTATGATTGTGTGGTCTGTACTTATGTCAAAGGCGAGTGCATCGCCGTAATCCAGCATTTGAAACAGACTTTGAAGCTGGTGATAGCCGTTGTCGTAGCGGCCAAGTATATGCAAGAAAAGATTCAGTTTAGCGGGGGAAGGCCACCAATCTTTATGTTCTGAAACAGATGAGTTCACTACAGAGTCCACTGATAAATTTTAATTTTAAGCTGAGTATTAGGCATGTCCGGCGTTTCATTCTGGGTAAGCGTTATGCTGTGAGGCAACCATACAGATGTGCCATCATCTAGCTCAACACTACCGTAGTTACCGTAAGCAACTTGCCAATTGCGGCAACCTTGGCAATAGCTCTCTAGGGTATTAACCAACCCTTTTTCAGTTAGGGTGAATTTATCACCGTCTAGCGGTAAGCCTTTTACCCAAGACAACAGTGATTCCACCGGAATGACCATTCCCGTAATCTGATAAATAAGTGGTTCTGGTAAAGCATCTACATACGTTTCACCGTCAGCCTCTAATACCGACTGCTGCTGGGTAACGTTAAGGTTAACCAGACTTACCCCTAAAAAATTGGTTAATCGAAAATCAAAATCACCGGAATCGTTTTTCCAGACTAAATTAAGGCTGGCCGCTTCTTTTCCTTGGCGAAATGCAATTTTTCCGCGCATTTGCCACTGATGTACTTCAGCGACTTTTTCAAGTTGAGCCGTGAGGTTTACCGCGTTTTCTGGGCCTTTGGGAGCGGTTGTGCATGCGCTCAGTACGAAGCAGAGAAACAACAGTAGGGAAATAAAGCGAATCATTAAGGCGCGTTACCTGTATAAAAATAAAACACATTTAATTGTGACATTATGGGAACACAGTTTCACCAACACTTTCAATCATTTTGGGTTTTTCGTACAATGCCGCTCCGACGTTGCCAGCACAGATTTTAATGACTTTACTCGCCCTCGGTATTAACCACAAAACAGCACCAGTAGCACTTCGCGAAAAAGTGGCCTTTACACCAGATTCTCTGGTGGAAGCGCTTGCGAGTTTAAAAAAGCTGGAAGGGGTAGATGAGTCTGTCATTGTATCGACCTGTAACCGCACTGAGCTATACGTCAATACTCAAGACGACACCGGCCAAAAGCTTCTACAATGGTTAAGTGACTTCCATCACTTGGATGTAGAAGAGATTGCCAATAACAGCTATGTGCTCGCGCAGGATGAAGCGGTAAAGCACATTATGCGTGTAGCCAGCGGACTTGATTCACTGATTTTGGGAGAACCTCAAATCTTAGGTCAGGTGAAGCAGGCGTTTGGTGATGCAAAACACTCAGGTATGGTGAGCAGCGAATTTGATAAGCTGTTTCAACATACGTTTTCGGTGGCGAAGCGAGTTCGCAGTGAAACAGATATAGGTGCAAACGCGGTAAGCGTGGCATATGCAGCCGTTCAGTTGGCCAAGCATATATTCGCTGAACTACCAAAACGTTCAGTGTTATTAGTGGGAGCTGGCGAAACCATTGAACTTGTGGCTCAGCATTTGAAAGAGCAGGGCGTGAGCTGTTTGGCGGTGGCGAACAGAACCGTAGCGCGAGCAGAAGCCTTAGCCGAAACACTAGATGCGAGTGTGTTTACCTTATCGCAGGTGCCAGAGCACTTAAAAGACTTTGATATCGTGATAAGCTCTACCGCTAGCCAACTGCCCTTAATTGGCAAGGGGATGGTGGAGAAAGCCCTTAAACAGCGCAAAAATATGCCGATGTTTTTGGTGGACTTGGCGGTACCACGAGATATTGAGTCAGAGGTTAACGAGCTAGGCGATGCCTATCTTTATACTGTTGATGACCTGCAGCATATTGTTCAGAAGAATTTAGAAAACCGCGAGCAAGCAGCAAAAGAAGCCGAAAAGCTCATCGACAAACAAGCTGGCGACTACATGACGTGGAAGCAGTCGCAGCAATCGATAGATTTAGTAAGACAGTATCGCCAAAAAGGCATGGCACAGCGTGACGATATTGTGGAAAAAGCCAAAGCGCAATTAGCGGAAGGTAAAAATGCCGAAACGGTATTAGAAGAAATGGCGTATAAATTAACCAATACGCTATTGCACCCAACAACCTTAGCGTTACGCGAGGCTGCCATGCACGATGACCCGGCATTGAGCCGATGGATGGGACAGGCATTAGATTTATCTGACTTTTCGTCAGACGATAATAAATAAGGTAATAAGAAGCATATGAAAGAGTCGGTAGTTAGGAAACTCGAACACTTAGTCGAGCGTTTCGAAGAAGTTCAGGCGTTGTTAGGCGACCCTGGAGTTATCGGCGATCAGGATAAGTTTCGCAACTTGTCAAAAGAGTTCAGTCAGCTAGAAGATGTAGTGGCAGGCTTTAATGCTTATCAGCAAGCACAAGAAAACTTGGCTTCAGCGCAGGAAATGCTGAATGAAGACGACGCTGAAATGCGCGAGATGGCACAAGAAGAGATGAAAGAAGCCAAGGCGGAAATTGAACGCCTTGAAACTGAACTTCAGGTGCTACTTCTGCCTAAAGATCCTAACGATGATAACAACTGTTTCTTGGAAATTCGCGCTGGTGCGGGTGGTGACGAAGCGGCAATATTTGCAGGTGACTTGTTCCGCATGTACAGCCGTTATGCCGAAAGTCGTGGCTGGCGTGTAGAGTTGGTTAACGCCAATGAAGGTGAGCACGGCGGTTATAAAGAAGTCATTGCGAATGTTAGCGGCGATGGCGTGTACGGCGTATTGAAATTCGAGTCGGGCGGTCACCGCGTACAGCGTGTACCAGAAACCGAATCACAAGGCCGTATCCATACCTCGGCATGTACCGTGGCGGTATTACCAGAAATTCCAGAGTCGCAGGCTATTGAAATTAACCCTGCAGAGCTTCGCATCGATACCTTCCGTGCATCAGGTGCGGGTGGTCAGCACGTTAACAAAACCGACTCGGCTATTCGTATTACTCACTTGCCAACAGGCTTGGTAGTGGAATGTCAGGACGAGCGTTCACAGCACAAAAACCGTGCGAAAGCGATGTCGGTACTTCAAGCGCGCTTAAATCAGATTGAAGAAGAAAAGCGTGCAGCAGAAGAGGCTTCTACTCGTAAGAGCCTAGTCGGTAGCGGTGACCGCTCTGAGCGAATTCGTACTTATAACTTCCCGCAGGGACGTGTAACCGACCACCGTATCAACCTGACTATTTATCGTTTAGACGAAGTGGTGGAAGGTGACCTTAAGCAGCTTATCGACCCAATTTTGCAAGAGCATCAGGCCGATCTACTGGCCTCTCTGTCTGACGAATAACGCTGTCTTGTTACACAAACTGTTTATAGAAAAACAATGCGCATAGACAACGCCTTAACATGGGCTGCTGAACAACTAGAGGGTGGGGAGTCACCCTCTATTGATGCCAAAGTCATGTTGGCGAACATTCTAGGTAAGTCACAAACTTACCTATTCACATGGCCTGATAAAACCTTGGATGCCGCCCAAAAAGCGCAGTTTGAAGCGGATGTGGCCAAGCGTAAACGGGGTGAGCCCGTGGCGTATATTATCGGCAAGCGTGATTTCTGGACCCTGTCACTGTTTACCTCGCCAGATACATTAATTCCACGACCGGATACAGAAGTATTGGTTGAGCAGGTGTTCAATTGGGCAAATCAACAATCCTCTGCATCCTTATCTATCTGTGATTTGGGAACCGGTACGGGCGCTATTGCGTTGGCATTAGCGAGCGAACTGCCAGAAGCATCCGTTACTGGCGTAGACTACCAAGAGGGGGCGGTGAAGCTTGCTACCCGCAATGCTCAAGCTAATAGCATAGCCAATGCGCATTTTGTGCAAAGTGACTGGTTTAGTGCGCTGGCAGGTCAAACCTTCGACATTATTGTTTCAAACCCACCTTACATAGAAGAATCCAGTCCATACCTTAATGAGGGCGACGTGCGTTTTGAACCTAAAACAGCATTAACCTCGGGCACTGACGGCCTAGACGACATAAAACACATCATCAATAGCGCGCCGCAATATCTCAATAAAGATGCCTTACTTGCATTCGAACACGGCTTTGACCAAGGGGTTGCGGTTAACGCTTTGCTCGTAGATGCGGGATTTGTAGACGTCAAAACTGTTAAAGATTACGGCAACAATGACCGTGTAACGCTAGGACAGTGGCAGTAGTTTTCAACCTCCAAAGAAGTTATCTTTTCTGTAGTTATCAAAATTTAATTGCAAACTTGCTAATATTTTGTTTTGCATTAGTATCTATTAAGCGGTTGTAAGACCTCAAAAAGCGCTAGAATATACCAATCTGCATAGATAATTACCCACTCAGCGAGAGTTAAAATGTTCGTAATCGCGGCGTGTTACCGTAGTTATAGTGGTTCTACATCAAGGTGACACAACAAAGAGTACGGACATTTTAAACTCGCCCTTCGGGAAGGTCTGGCAAGCTTCATAGCTGCATTCTGGGAATTTAAAAGGGAACAGCCATTCCTGCATTCCCACGCTTTGCTAGGAAACTTGCCAGCGCCTTCTGAATGGGCAATTATCTATGCGGATTGGTATTGAACAATCTCTTACACTACAGGACGTACCAGATGAATGATGACTTTCTTTTCGCAGAAGATGACGATGAAAATGAAGTAGATGATCTGGGTAGCTGGAAAGTACTCATTGTTGATGATGAACCCGAAGTACACGCCGTTACCAAGCTGGCGCTAAATGACTTTAGTTTAAATGGCAAAACCCTTGAGTTTGTTAGTGCCTATAGCGGAGAGGAAGCGAAGGCCATTTTCAAAACCCATGATGATATCGCCGTTGTGTTACTTGATGTTGTTATGGAGACTGATGACGCCGGTCTTAAAGTGGCGGAGTATGTTCGTAACGAATTAGACAATCATTTCACGCGTATTATTTTGCGTACCGGACAACCTGGCCAAGCCCCTGAAAAAGATGTCATCATTAATTACGACATCAACGACTACAAGTCGAAAACCGAACTCACCGCGCAAAAACTTTTTACTGTTATCATTGCAGCGCTCCGCTCATATCGAGATATTATCGTTATCGAAGAAAATAGACGCGGCCTTGAAAAAATTATAGATGCGTCTGTGGATTTATTTTCCTCCCGTTCCCTCGAAAAGTTCATGCAGGGTATTATTCAACAGCTTGCATCTATTTTGGGCTGTTCAAAGGATGCTGCCTACATTACCACTGCGGTGGCAACCACATCGCGTACTATCAACACCAGCAACAACAAACTGGGTGACGACGAACTATATGTTTTTGCTGGCAACGGTGAGTACGCCAGTAAGGAAGGGGTGCCTTTAAAAGACGCGATTAGCGCACAAGAATATGCCCTGTGCGCAAGAGCCATGCGCGATAAGCAAATTGTTTATGCAGAAGATCACGTTGTGGCTTATTGCAACAGTAAAAGTCACAATGGTGCACTCTTGTACTTGTCAGGATTACCGAGACGAATAGGGGAAAGTGATCGTCATCTGGTAAAACGCTTTTCAGACAGTGTTCAGCTTGCTTTTGACAATGTACTTAAAACCGTTGATGTTGAAGCGACGCAGAAAGAAATAATTGAGCGTTTAGGTCGAGCGTTAGAGCATGAGTCAAATGCATCAAATAATCTCACAAGAATGGTTGAAATGGCGCAACTGTTGGCAGAAAAGGTTGGGCTGAACGAGCAAGACATCCACGCATTACGCCTTGCCGTGCCACTCCATGATATTGGGACGTCTATAGTGCCTAAATCTATTTTGCACAAAACGACGCCGTTAACCGAAGAGGAAGTATTTAAAATACGTCAGCATGCTGAATTTGGTTACCAGATTTTGCGAGATTCAAGCCGGCCCACTATCCAACTTGCAGCAATGTTAGCAAAGCAACATCACGAACGCTGGGATGGAAAGGGATATCCAGACGGGCTTAAAGGCGAAGAAATTGATATAAAAAGCCGTATTGCCACGTTAGTTGATGTGTTTGATGCACTGTTAAACGCAAGGCCGTATAAGCCAGCGTGGACAATTGATAAGGTTGAAGCCGTATTGAAAGAGGAAAGTGGCAAGCACTTCGACCCTGATTTAGTTCAGTGTATGCTAAATGACCTTCCGGCCTTTATGGCAATTCAAGCTCAATTCCCTGACGCATAATGATTTATTTCTCCGTTATTTACGTACTGTAATACGTTACAATAACAGCCTTTAAACAGGCGCCATAATTAAAACGAAGGCAGGTGCTACATGCACCTGTTTTTTTGAGTCTGCTACTCGTATTCTGAGTCTGTTGAATTTTACATTGCTGTAAAACTAAATCGGCTCAATTAACACCTGTGTTAAAGTAACCAGAAGCAGCCTTACTATCTAATAAGAACAGGAACACATTATGTACATGATGGCTAAACACCTTCACATGACCGCCGTTGGCTTGAGCATATTATTTTTTGTCTTTCGCTTTATATGGAGTCAATTCGACGCTACAGCACTTAGCAAAAAATGGGTTAAAATTCTCCCTCATATCATTGATACCGTGCTATTAGCCAGCGCAATTTGGCTATGCATTATTTTGTCTCAATATCCTTTAGTTAATGCATGGCTCACATTTAAAGTTGTGGGCGTGGTGCTGTACATAGTGTTTGGATTGTTTGCATTGAAAAAAGCCAAAACAGCGTTAGGCAAATGGAGCTTTTTCGTAGCAGCGCTTGTTGTGCTTATGGCAACGGCTATGGTTGCTGTAACCAAACAACCTCTTTTTTAAGATTTAATTGGAAATAGATAATGTCTGAATCTCAACAGATTATTAATGTAGGTAACGTTGACGTTGCCAACCACTTGCCGTTTGTTCTGTTCGGTGGAATGAACGTACTTGAGTCTCGCGATCTCGCTATGCGTATCGCAGAACACTATGTTGAAGTAACGCAAAAGCTCAATATTCCGTACGTTTTTAAAGCCTCGTTTGATAAAGCGAACCGTTCATCAGTGACTTCTTACCGTGGGCCTGGCATGGAAGAAGGGTTGCGTATTTTTGAAGAAATTAAGTCGACCTTTAACGTTCCGCTTATCACTGATGTGCACGAACCGCACCAAGCAGCTCCTGTAGCTGAAGTGGTGGATGTTATTCAACTGCCTGCTTTCTTGGCGCGCCAAACCGACCTTGTGGTTGCAATGGCAAAAACCGGCAGCGTTATCAATGTGAAAAAGCCTCAATTCTTAGCACCGCATGAGATGCGTCACATCATAGGAAAACTAGGCGAAGCGGGGAACGATAAGGTTATTCTTTGTGAGCGTGGTAGCTGCTTTGGTTATAACAATTTAGTTGTGGATATGCTTGGCATGGACGCAATGAAAGAATATGCCCCAGTAATATTTGATGCGACGCACGCACTTCAAATGCCGGGTGGCCGTGCGACGTCTGCAGATGGTCGTAGAGCGCAAGCTGCACAGTTGGCCAGAAGCGGTATGGCGCTAGGTTTAGCGGGCTTGTTTATTGAAGCTCATCCTAATCCTGATGAAGCACTATGTGATGGGCCTTGCGCACTGCCGTTGGCAAAATTAGAGCCTTACTTGCAGCAGATGAAAGCACTAGATGAATTGGTGAAAGGTTTTGACGCGTTAGATACAAGTAATACCTAAGCTAGTAATTGATGGCGTATGCCGGTGCAAGCACCGGCATGCGTATCAGGTGTGTGAGTTGCTTATTCCGCTTCAGAAACGTTTACGCGCTCTTCACCTTTTGTCATTGCTAATAAGTTCTTGTGAAGCTGAACTTGCGTCTCTTCAGCTAAAATCGCTTTAGACTGCTTTTTCACAACAATGTGTGCATCGTTTTCTGGCAGTACTTCGGCCATTTTTACGCTGGTCATTGCTGTGTTGATTAACGATTGTAGATTGATCTTTTCTGGTTGTGCGTTAGCATTTGCAGCAGCGCTTACAAAAGCCATTACAGAAACACTAGCTAAAAGTAATTTTTTCATTTTCACACCTAATAAAAATAATTAAATAATTGTTGATGAATGTTAAAATGTTTAACAAATGTTCATCATAAAATGCTGAAATTAAATGTTCTTTTTTAATTTCGGGCAAATTATAGTCAGTAGGTGGTGAAAAATAAAACGAGTAAAAGTATGGGTTGTCATTAGAAAAACTAATGAATTTGTCATGCTTCGGTCACACTGGATTAAAAACGATATATGCATCGACGTTTACCCCCTCTCAACGCCTTGAAATCGTTTGAAGCGGCTGCTCGCCATTTGAGCTTTACTAAGGCTGCCGATGAGCTGTTTGTTACGCAAGCTGCCGTTAGCCACCAGATAAAAGCGCTTGAAGATTTCTTATCGATGAAGCTATTCCTTCGAAGAAATAGAACCCTGCTTCTAACCGAAGAAGGTCAAGCTTATTTTCTTGAGCTAAAAGATATCTTCAAAAACTTACAAGACGCGACAGAAAGGCTACTTGCGAAGGGCAGTAAAGGTGCTATCACGGTAGCGATGCCGCCCAGCTTTGCGAGCCAATGGCTGGTACCCCGTATTCATAAGTTTAGTTTGGCGCATCCAGACATCGACGTACGCATCAAGGCAGTTGATTTCGATGAAGGCTTCTTAGAAGACGATGTAGACGTTGCAATATATTACGGTAAAGGTCGTTGGGCTGGTCTTCAGGCCGACCAGCTACATCGAGAGTTTCTAACTCCGCTTTGCTCTCCAATGCTTTTTCAAGGTCCCAAACCTTTATCCAGCCTGTCTGACTTACGGCACCACGTGTTGCTTCACGACTTAAGCCGTACGGCATGGAAGAATTGGTTGAAGCATGTAGGTGTGGTTGGCGTAAACGTTAACCAAGGCCCGGTTTTCAGTCACTCTATGCTAGTTTTGCAGGCAGCGGCGCTAGGGCAAGGTATTGCGTTGGGTAACACGGTACTTGCAAGGCCGGAAATTGAAGCGGGGAGACTGGTTATGCCGTTCGAGGAGCGAGTGGAGAGTCGAGACGCGTTTTATTTAGTGTGTGAGGAATCACAAGCTGAATTAGGAAAGATTGCTGCATTTAGAGACTGGATCTTAGCGCTGGTTGAAGCTGAACAAGAGGACTTACTGTAATATGACTACATCGAATGCCACCGCTGAACAGCCTGGTTTTGACATTGAATTGCATGAAGCCGATAAGCCTATAGCGTGCTTGATATTGGGCCACGGAGCTGGTGCGGGAAAGGAACATGAGTTCATGCAAGCGATGGCGTCGGAGCTTGTTGCAAAAGGCATATCGACCGTGCTTTTTAACTTCCCTTATATGCAAACCATAAAAGCTACCGGTAAGCGTAGGCCTCCCGATAAAGCCGATAAACTTATGTCACACTTTACTGCGGTGATTGAAACCTGCAGTAACGATAACAAAGCCTTGCATAACTTGCCTGTTTTCATCGGTGGAAAGTCGATGGGCGGGCGAATGGCGACTATGGTGTATGAAGCGGTGAGCAATGTAAAAGGCGCGATAGCGCTGGGCTATCCGTTCCACCCTCCTGGTAAGCCAGAAAAAACACGCACCGAACATCTGCAAACGGCGTCTAAACCTTTGCTTATTATTCAGGGTGAACGAGATACCTTTGGTACGAAGAGCGAAGTGGAGAGTTACAAAAAGAACGGCGTGTTATCTTCCATGATTGAGTGCGCATATTTAGAGGACGGCGATCACAGTTTTAAGCCTCGAAAAGCAAGCGGAAAAACGCAGGAAGAACATATTGCTAAAGCTGCCACACTTACCGCGTCTTTTATAGAAGCCAATTTGAATAATTAATGATGAATTAGAAATCAGAGCGAACGACTAATTTAATGAAAACTGAAAAACTTGGGTTAGCCACCGTTGCTAAACCTTATCTTATTGCAGGCGCATTGCTAGCGGGCCTTTCGGTCATATTAGGTGCGTTCGGCGCACATGGATTAAAAAGCGTGTTAACTGCACAGCAGCTCAACACTTTTGAAATTGGCGTGCGTTACCAAATGTATCACGCATTAGCCTTACTGCTTTTGCCTGCGCTGTCAGGGGTTGTCTCATCAACGTGGGCCAACAGAGTAGCGTTTTGTTTCGTTACCGGTACGGTGTTGTTTAGTGGAAGTTTATACGCGCTAGGAATGAGCGGCATAAAATGGTTTGGGCCGATAACCCCTTTGGGAGGCATGTTCTTTATTATTGGATGGGTGTTGTTAGTGATTGGACTGATAAAAGGTCATGATTTAAACAAGCAACAAAAAGAAGAGCAGAACAAAACTCACCACATGCCGGGGGCAGGTAATGCCTAACACCAGTATTTTAGGTTATTGCCGACCTGGTTATGAAAACGATACGGCTAACGAGCTTACCTCTCGTTACGGTGAAGCCCAGTGTTATGGCTACCCAGTATCTAAGAAGAACAGTGGCTTTGTACTTTATCATTTATATGATGCCACGCAGCTTGAGCAAACCATTACCCAGTTTGCTGTTCACGACAGTATCTTCCCTCGTCAACTGGTGGCTGTTTTTGCCACGCTAAACGATATAGAGAAAGAGGACAGGGTAGGGCAAGTGCTCGAGGCTTTGAAAGAGGTAGAAGAACCATTTCAAATTTTTGGCGCCATAGACGTCGAATACCCAGATACAGAAGAAGGTAAAACCCTCGCAAAGTTCTGCCGGAAGTTTACGGTTCCTCTTCGCCAAGCCCTAAGAAAGGCGGGATGGCTCACCGCAAAGGAAAATTTAGGTAAACCGAAGCTACATATTTTCTTTGAGTCATTTGAGATTTGCCATATTGGCTATACATTACACAGTCATGCTAGTGGCGATCACTTGGGTATTTGCCGGTTAAAGTTCCCAAGTGATGCGCCGAGCCGCTCGACGCTTAAACTTGAAGATGCCTTAGTGAATATGCTGAGCGACAAACAGCAGGCTAAGGTACTTCGAAGCGGTGGACGTGCCGTGGACCTAGGTGCATGCCCGGGCGGTTGGACATATCAGCTGGTGAAGCGCGGAATGTATGTTGAAGCTATCGACAATGGACTTGTAGCCGATAGTTTAATGAGCACGGGCTTGGTTGAACATCACGCGGCAGACGGGTTTACCTATCGACCACAATTTGGTCGTGTAGATTTGCTGGTATGTGATATGATAGAGCAACCCGATAGGGTAGCTAAATTGATGGGTGATTGGTTAGTTAAGCACTGGGCAACGCACGCAATATTCAATTTAAAGTTACCTATGAAACAACGTTATGAAACTGTAGTTGAAGCCATGACGTTGCTAAGAGGCCGATTAAATGCCTTGGAAGATGCATTTGCGGTGAAGGTGAGGCATCTCTACCACGACAGAGATGAAGTTACAGTAACAATTGTTCGCACTTCAAAAGATGAGGTGTGATTTTGTTATTTTTCAAAAAAGTGTCATTAATTAATAAGTTATTGATACTTAAAGAAAAGAATTAATGGTGGCGCGGATTTTGGCAAACGAATTTAAGGTTTATGCTAAAAAAGGTGTAAATCTGGTATAGAAATCCTTTATAATCCGGCCGTTTTTTTACACTGAACCAATGAAAGTGAACTAATGTCAGAACTATCTCATTACAGAAACATTGGTATTTTCGCCCACGTAGACGCGGGTAAAACTACCACAACAGAACGTATCTTGAAGCTTACCGGCCGTATTCACAAAATCGGTGACACTCACGATGGCTCAACTACAACTGACTTCATGGAGCAGGAAGCTGAGCGTGGTATTACCATCCAGTCAGCCGCAACAACCTGTTTCTGGAAAGATCATCGTATGAACATCATCGATACTCCGGGACACGTTGACTTTACAGTTGAAGTATATCGTTCACTGAAAGTGCTTGACGGCGGTATTGGTGTATTTTGTGGTTCTGGCGGTGTTGAGCCTCAGTCAGAAACTAACTGGCGCTATGCTAACGAATCTGGCGTTGCCCGCTGTATTTTCGTTAACAAGCTAGATCGTATGGGTGCAGACTTTTACCGTGTTGTAGGTCAAGTTAAGAAAGTACTTGCTGCTAACCCACTAGTAATGACGCTTCCAATCGGTATCGAAGACGAGTTTAAAGGTGTTGTTAACCTTCTAGATATGAAAGCGTACATCTGGGACGATTCAGGTCTTCCTGAAAACTACGAAGTTGTAGATATCCCTGCAGATATGGTTGATAAGGCTAACGAGTACCGTGAGCAACTAATCGAAACTGCTGTTGAGCAAGACGACGATCTAATGATGGCTTACATGGATGGCGAAGAGCCGTCTTTAGAAGACATCAAGCGCTGTATCCGTAAAGGTACTCGTGACCTAGCGTTCTTCCCAACCTACTGTGGCTCTGCATACAAGAACAAAGGTATTCAGCTTGTTCTAGACGCGGTTGTAGACTTCCTACCTTCTCCAACAGAAGTAGATCCACAAGATCTAACTGACGAAGAAACGGGCGAGCCTACTGGTGAAGTTGCAACAGTATCTGTTGACGAGCCGTTCCGTGCACTTGCGTTCAAAATCATGGACGACCGTTTCGGTGCCCTTACGTTTATCCGTATCTACTCTGGTAAGCTAAACAAAGGCGACACTATTCTTAACAGCGCAACGGGTAAAACTGAGCGTATCGGCCGTATGGTTGAGATGCACGCTGACGAACGTACTGAACTTACTTCAGCACAAGCGGGTGACATCCTAGCAGTTGTTGGTATGAAGAACGTTCAAACTGGTCACACATTATGTGATCCGAAGCACCCTTGTACACTAGAGCCAATGATCTTCCCTGAGCCAGTAATCTCGATTGCTGTTAAGCCAAAAGACAAAGGCGCTAACGAAAAGATGTCTATCGCTATTGGTAAACTAGTAGCAGAAGACCCATCTTTCCAAGTTGAAACTGACGAAGATTCTGGCGAAACCATCCTTAAAGGTATGGGTGAGCTTCACCTAGATATCAAAGTAGACATCTTGAAGCGTACTTACGGCGTTGAGCTAGAAGTTGGTCAACCTCAAGTTGCTTACCGTGAAACTATCACACAAGCAGTTGAAGACAGCTACACGCACAAGAAGCAGTCTGGTGGTTCTGGTCAATTCGGTAAGATTGATTACCGCATCCGTCCGGGCGAAACTAACTCTGGCTTCAAGTTCACATCTACTGTTGTGGGCGGTAACGTTCCTAAAGAATTCTTCCCTGCAATCGAAAAAGGTTTTGCAGGTATGATGGAAGTAGGTCCTCTAGCGGGCTACCCAGTACTAGACGTTGAAGTTGAGCTATTCGACGGTGGTTTCCACGCAGTTGACTCATCAGCAATCGCGTTCGAAATTGCAGCTAAAGGTGCATTCCGTCAGTCAATGCCAAAAGCAGGTCCTCAAATTCTTGAGCCTGTGATGAAAGTTGACGTATTCAGCCCAGAAGACAACGTTGGTGACGTAATCGGTGACCTTAACCGTCGTCGTGGTATGATCAAAGACCAAGAAGCTGGCGCTACTGGCGTTCGCATCAAGGCTGACGTACCTCTATCTGAGATGTTTGGTTACATCGGTCACCTACGTACTATTACATCTGGTCGTGGTCAGTTCTCTATGGAATTCAGCCACTACTCAGCTTGTCCTCAGAACGTAGCTGACAAAGTAATTGAAGAAGCGAAAGCACGTAAAGCTGCTAAGTAATTAGCCTTTGCGAACGTAAGCTGACCTTGGGTTAGCTTACGCTTCAAGAAATACTAAAAAGCCGGTCGCATGACCGGCTTTTTTTATGTCGGGTGTCCCGTCCTAAAATACGTTTAGTACATCTTATATGGCAGAAACTTCCCTGACATCACTACGCTGACACGGTCGCCTTTAGGGTCGTTCTCGCGCTGTAAATCCATCGAAAAATCAATGGCACTCATGATGCCGTCGCCAAACTCTTCATGAATTAATTCCTTTAATGTAGTGCCATACACACTCACTAATTCATACCAGCGGTAAATAAGTGGGTCGGTAGGGACTTCTGTGGGTAACGAGCCTTTGTAAGGCACGATTTGAAGCCAGGCAATGGCTTCGTCGGTAAGCTCAAGTAACTCACCCACGGCTTCAGCTTGCTGTTTTGTCATGGCCATTTGTCCTAAGCAAGCTGCTGTACTCCATTCTTTTGATTGACCAACAACTTCGGCAATCTGGCTCCACTTTATGCCTTTTAAAATTTTGGCTGACTGGATCATGTCGGTAACTTGGGTTCTCGATGTAATCATTTACATTTCCTTAAAGGGTTAGTTAAACAAAATGAGCGTAACTAGATTGCTAAAAATAAGTGCCAGTATTAGCACCTTGTACACAAAAAGAGGGTGTCGTTTTACTAACGGCTCGTACTCCGTATGTTGTGATGGATTTGGGTAGCGAAGCGAAAAAAGAAACTCAGATAGTGAAGAAAATCGCTTGTCAGGGTTCACATGCAAAGCACGTTTAAGAGCGCTATCAACCCAATTAGGTATTGGCCGATTAGGAGCCAATGCGGTTTGGTATTTTAACTTTTTCTGCTCGGCCAACGTGCGACAATGAGCGAGCTTTGTGCCATAGGGGTAACGCCCGCACAAGAGATAGTAGGTGAGTACGGCTAAGGAGAACAGATCAGAGCGCTCTGTGCCAACATTTCCTAAAAAGTATTCAGGTGCGGAAAAAAGTGCAGCGCCAGGAATAGGTGTGTCACTATAGAGGCTTGGGGCATCGGCTAAGGCTGCTGAACCCAAATCTATAATTGTACAGTGCCCTTGTTCGCTAATAATAATATTGTCAGGGCGTATATCCCTATGAACAATGCCCTGACGGTGCATTGCCTGTAAACCTTTACCAACCTGCTCGATTATATTTCTAACTTGCTCTAATGGCGGCGTAGGGTTATCAACAGCCCATTGAGCTAGCGTTTGACCTTGTACATATTCACTTACGCTGTAAAAAGCAGAAGGAGAGTACGGTAGACCCAAATCAGTAAACGTTGGGCTTTTAATAACGTGTGCCGAATTAATCCGTCTCGAAAACCAGCTCTCTATTAGGAACCCATTTACCATTTCTGGTGATAGGGTAAAGTCGGTAGCCGGCGTTTTTACAACCACAGGGCTGTTTCTGTGCGTAGCTTCACAAGACGAATTGGTGGCAATAAAAACATGGCTTCGGGCCGACGTATAAAGCTGTCGTTCTAGCTTCAGTCCATCAACATCATCACCCGTCTTAAAGTTTGCGGCAGCAGGCTCTTCGCATACATGTTCATCAGACTGCTGATTTGAGTAATGAATCGCAGCATCAGAAACCTCAGAATTGGTTATCAGTTGGTTGCCCAACGGCCTGTTAAGTACAGATGAATGAGGTGAAGTTGAAACGCCTGTATACAGTGGGTGTCTGTGATCGTCTAGGCCATCATGGCTAGCTACAAGAACCTTTACGAGAAGTAAGGTGAGGTTGTCATCGCTCCCTCTAGTAAATGCCTCATGTACTACCAACGCAGCTTGGTTTTCAGAAAGCGTATCGGCCTCACTGATTTTCATAAGAATGGTAGATAGCGAAACAAACTCATAAACCCCGTCGCTACTTATCGAAAACGTGCTCGATGAGTTGAGGGTGAGTGTTGTGTGGTCGATGTCTATATGTGCTTGAACGCCTAATGCTTTAGTAAGATAACTCTGCGAAGGCTCACTTTCCGATACTTGACGATGAGGTTTTGTGAGTAAGACAGGCGACTGTGCGTTCTTAGAAATAGCCTGAATTTGACAATCTCCCACATGAAATACATCCATGTGATTGCCTGTTACCACCGCCACTGTTAACGTGCACACATAACCTTTTTCTGGTGTATAGCAGAAGGGACTTCTTTGCGTACGTGTGTAAAGCAGCGCGTTTATCTCTTTAATAATGGTTTCAGCGCGCATCTTAACCGACCATTGTTCCGGCGCCATATTAAACAGTTTAATAAACTGACTGGTAGCAAAGTCGCTAGCAACTTGGCTAACCGTACTGCTACTTACACCGTCGGCGATAACAAAAACGCTGCTTTGATTTGGGTTATCAGAAACATGAAAAGCATATGCATCTTGGTTTATCGCTTTAACGCCGGCTGTAGAAAATGCACTTACACTGAGCGTGTTAGCTGGTGGGTTAATTGGGGCGTTTAACGCGGCTCGCTCATTCATGTTTAATTGTTTCTTACCTGCATATTTAATTATGAGCCCAATTAGTTATTTCCAAGGAAACGGATAACGCCATCATGACGTGTCTTGTAGGGACAAGGCATGATGGCTTTAAGATAAGCGCCTTAATTAAATAGGCAGTGTTTGCGATGCAGCGGCTTTATCAACAGGGATAGTACGTTTGGGTAGCGTCTTAACGTGGGTGGTGTACAGGGTTAGTCCAGTAAAGGCGAGGCCACCAACAAGATTTCCAAGTGCAGTTGGGATCTCGTTCCAAATGAAGTAGTCCATAACCGAGAAGTCGCCGCCCATAATAAGGCCAAATGGGAAAAGAAACATGTTTACTACTGAGTGCTCAAAACCCATAAAGAAGAACAGCATGATTGGCATCCACATGGCTAGTACTTTTCCGCTAACGTGAGTTGAAATCATTGCACCCACTACGCCTAGCGACACCATCCAGTTACACAACATGCCGCGAATAAAAATGGTGAACCAGCCTGCAACGCCGTGTTCTGCGTAGCCCAATGTACGAGCTTCGCCAATGCTGGCTACCTTAGTCGCGATGGCACCGCCATCCACGTTATACCCCATGGTAAAAATAAACGACATCATAAAGGCCACGGTTAATGCGCCGCCAAAGTTACCTAAAAATACTAATCCCCAATTTCGTAGAATTTGTTTTGGCGTGACGCCAGGTCGCTGTGCAAGCCAAGCGAGCGGGGTAAGTACAAACACGCCGGTTAATAGGTCAAACCCCATAAGGTAGAGCATACAAAAGCCCACTGGGAATAACACTGCGCCAAGAAGAAATACGCCGGTTTGAACGGCAATGGTAACGGCAAAAACAGCGGCAAGGGCCAATATTGCACCTGCCATATAAGCGCGGATTAGAGTATCTCGTGTAGACATATAAATTTTGGCTTCGCCTGCATCTACCATCTTGGTTGCAAACTCAGCGGGGAGAAGATAAGCCATGGTTTCACCTCACGTTGTCGTTATTAATAAGTTGTCATCTGTGTGTTGGCGTTTACTGTTTCAATGCGTTCCAGAAGATCAAAAAAAGGCGTCCGCAGCGCTCTCGTAAGAAAGAACTGGGGACGCCTTTGTCCAAAACTCATGCATTGTGGTAGCTAACAAATAAACCGTCGGTTATGTGTACGCCTTTGTACTCTAAAGCCCGTTGGCAACTAATACTTGTATAAGCGCCTTCGTACTTTTGTTATCCATTTGTACAAAGCTAAAAAAGTGCCAATAACCAAAATGTACCTAAATGTGTTATTTATTGCTATTTAAAACAATGGCTTGTGTAAATTCGTGGCTGTATTGATAGTCGCTTGCGCCAAGGCACTATTAATTAGTCTGCACTAAAAAGGGGGGAGTGTGAGTGTTTAAGGTGCAACCGGTTTAACTATTTCCTACTTTAATGCCTGTTTTAACATTTTTAGCTGACGCTTCATGGTTGGATAAACTTTTGCCTCTTGTGTTCGGTGTGCGTATTTTTCATGCTCAAATAGTTCACACAGAAGTGTTAGTGCCTTGGTAGCATCTTCGTTTATCAAAGGGTTAACTTCACTCATAAAGGCGGACAAGGTTTTATTCCCTCTTTCTTTTCCTGTTTTAGCTTCAACGCATTTTATTGCGTTTAGTAAAACTCTGTGTGAGGGCGACAACGTGGTGCGATGCGTTTTGGGTAAAAAATAAAGTGCTAAAATAAGCCCAATTAGACCAATGGCGGAAAGAAATACAACTCGCATTTTTTGCGGGGTTAGCGAGCCTAGTAATTCTTCAAGCATGTTGGTTTGCGCAGTATTGTCAAAGCCCAGTACCCATTTACTCCACGAGTAATCGAGCTGTTGAAACCAGCTTTGTAACGTTGCAAAAATAGCAGCGTTGCTAAGGTCGCCCAAAATACTGGCTTCACGAGACTCCCCAAGCTCTTCCAACGCACGTTCAAGTCCAAAGGTTAGGCGAGACGGTGCCACCATACTCGTTGGGTCGTGTCGAACCCAAACACCATCGATAAATGCTTCCACCCATGCATGTGCATCGTACTGCCTTACTTGAAGCACATTGTCATTAAGTGCGCTTCCGCCCTGGTAGCCTGTCACCATTCTTGCCGGTACCCCTGCGGCGCGAAGCACATACACCATGGCGCCTGCGTAATGGGCACAAAAACCTGAGCGTTCTTCAAATAAAAAACGGTCGATGGGGTCGGTAGGCATGGCGTTCGGCGATAGGGTGTAGCGGAAGCCCCCTTGATTAAATTCACGCATTATTGCGCTAACTATTTGCTGTGCGCTTGAGTATTGTTTGGCAAGTGTCTGTCCCCATGCTCTGGCTTGAGGGTTGCCATTCATGGAAACCTGAAGGTTTAGTTGCGATTCAAAATTTCCTATTCCGCTAGTGATTTGAGCAGTTGGATAGTAGCGCAGATAAAACGCTTTTTTACTGGATATTGGGCTATTCGCCCTTAACGTAAAATCAAAAAGACTTCTTACGAAAATACTGTGCTCGCGGTTGTTGGGGGTCGAAGGCGCTAACGCAAACAGCCACGTTTGCTGTGTGGGTTCCACGATCAATTCATAACTTATCACTTGAGGCGTACTTTCCTCGGCCAGAGCTGACAAGGGTGTTGGCTTGCCCATGTAAGCTAGCTGCTGCTCTGCCTGTTTGCGTTTGTCGCTAATAGACCAGGTTTTCCCGTCAAAATGTTCTAAGGTCATAGCGCGCCAATACCTGGACGGTGCATCGGGGACTTCTTCGGCGCTTTCAAATGTGGCGCTGAAAGCTAATTCAGATGAACTTGCAAGTGACGCAATATCACCAGGCGTCACCGTGTCAGAAAGCCCGGTTTCAGTCGACTTTGACGTGGGCATCTGCCAAAGCGGAGGGAGTTGGGGAAGCAGTAAAAACAGTAGCAGCGCGATAGGGAAAGCTTGGACAATAAGCACGGTCACGAATTTAATGCTTTTTGATTTGAGTATTCCTGCACCGTGATAAATGGCAGTCGCAAAGAGCAGCAGGGCCAGTATTCCTGTATAGCCAATCCACGCAAATACGCTTAGAGACGAGATAAATCCGCAGCCGATCAAGAACAAACAGGTACATACAATTAAGTGAAAATCTCGTTTTTTCTCAACCAGCATGATTTTGAGCGCGCAAGCGACGGTCAATAGGTTGATCATGCTATCAAGCAATCCTACTGAAAAGCCGAACCACGATAATGCGAACACTGCCAATATCGCCAGCAAGTTAACCGTGCGTGATGTGGGCAAACTATTCAACGCACTAAGGCCTGCGGCCCTCACTGTCACAGCACATCCACCTAGCATAATTACCCATGTCATAAGTGGCGCGGTAAGAGAAAAAAGAATAAGAGAGAAAGCTATGCAGAGCATAAGCACAGCCACGGACGTTGGTTGGCTAAACACGCTTTTAACAACGGTTAATTGTGATAAACGGCTTAAGATAGCGGAGATCATTTCGTTGACCTCGCTCTTTCACTCTTTATGGAAGATATTGAGACCGTTTTATTTGAGGTTGAAGAAGCTTGTGATGAATGCGAATTCAAACAAGCAAGCGCACTAAGACATTCGTGCCTATGTTTTACCCCGTGAGCAGGGGCAATATTAAGCCCTTTGTACTGTATTCCAAATACCCGGTCTGCGCCTGTCCAAGACAATGCTGCATAGGTAAGCGCCGACACGGCAGTTTCCACATCGATGTTTGAGGAAACTGAAAGTACAAAACTGTCGCTTTGCAAGGAGGTAAAGGATTTCGAAACCCAATTTCCGTTTTTCGCCACATGCTTCCACGATACGCGATTAAGCGGCTGTCCAACTTCGTAATCGTTTAATGCGTAAAAGTCTTCGTTACTTGTAAGGTCGTTAACCTGACTGACGCTATCCGACTCATTAGAACTCGCTACCTTGTTAACAGTGACCGGACCTTCTTGAGGTTTTGCGTAGACAGTGACTTGTTGGTCAAAATCGAGGTGGGTCCAGCATTTGTATAATCCCAACGGAAAATCGCATGCAATGGTTAGTCTGCCGAGTGCAAATCGGCCCCGTACTGGTATTGAAAGAGGCACGCTGAGGGTTTGCGTTTGTCTTGTACCCGCAACTTCATTGTCGTTTAAAGAAAAGCTGTACGTCTGCTGGTCCACTGAGATGTTTTCATTGCTTGCAAGAACAGTGGTTTCCATGGGGCGCGCTGTATTTAGCCACTTTATTGCTAATACACCATTGCACGTTTTCGTTGGCGCTGCCGCAAGAGGGATAACCTGAAGCTGCAATTCACCCTGTAAGTTACAGTGAAATGGACTGGGGGGCGTCGCCTTAAGCGCTAAACGCGCAAAGTTTTGATGAGTGTAAAACAGCGTTAATAGCATAATGCTTAAGCACAAATAGCTAAGCAGCAACATCAAGTTGTTTTGGTAGTTAGTGCCAAGTAAAAACAAACACAGCGATAGAATAATAAAAGACCAACCGAATCCGCTCGGCAATATAAAAATACTGTTTACGTTGAGGTGATGTTCGTGAGAAGCCGGCATTCGCCTGTCTAACCACTTTAACAGCCTGCGTTGTAGGTAATTCGAAAGTGAAGCTGGCATTCTACGCACCTTTAGCGCTCCGAAAATTCATGAATGCTAGGCTGCCAGTGGGTCAATACTATCGAGTAATTTCTGGCTCAGTTTTTCACCGTCAAAAGCATGGGTTTGCTGCCCTTGTGCCAACTGATGTGAAGACAATGTTAGCCTATGAGCGGTAATGGCCACGAAGACGGCCTGTACATCTTCGGGAGTAACATATGATTTTCCGGAAACAAACGCCCAGGCTTTGGCACCTTGGAGTATCGCTCTACTCGCTCGTGGCGATAGGGGATTAGGGTAAACATTACTTTCTCGACTTTCACTCACCAATCTTAGAATGTAATGAATAATGGCATCGCTGGTATGAATAGCGGCTACCTCTCGTTGCATCTCGCGCAAATTCTCCTCATTTAGTATTTGTGCAAGCGGTGCTGATGCATCCTGTTGCAATAGCATGGCTTTTTCTGCTTCCCACGCTGGATAGCCCAAAGAGATACGCATAAAGAAACGGTCAAGTTGGGACTCTGGCAAGGGATAAGTGCCCGATTGATAGCTTGGGTTTTGTGTAGCAATAACAAAAAATGGAAAGGGTAGCGCGTGGGTTACACCATCTATACTTACTTGTCGCTCTTCCATCGCTTCTAACAGGGCGCTTTGTGTTTTGGGACTGGCTCTGTTTAGCTCGTCCGCTAACACCACTTGGCTAAAAATAGGGCCGTGTCTAAATGAAAAGCGCTTTGCCTCGTCTTGTTCATTACTATGAAAAATGTTTACGCCCAACATATCTGATGGGAGTAAGTCAGAAGTAAATTGAATGCGAGAATATTGTAGGCCAAAAACTTGGGAAAGCGCATGAGAAAGGGTGGTTTTACCCATTCCTGGTAAGTCTTCAATTAATAAGTGGCCATTGGCAAGTAAACAGGTTATTGCGAGTTTTAACTGGTGATCTTTACCAATAATTTTCTGACTAAGAGCCCGCTGTACATTAATGATATCTTGGCGCATGTAATTGTCACTTAAGTTTAAAGTTACTCTGTCACACTACGTATTAAACAGTGAGAAAGCGATTCAGGCTTTTCTAAGGATGTTGCGCAATGATGTTTAAGTTCATGTCTGAGTTCATGTTCTAGTTTACATGTTTAGCGAACGGTAACGAGTGCCGACAATGCGGTGTTTCGAAGGTCACTACTTCTTAATAATAGCAACGATAGTGAAAGGCTTTCTATTGAATTACCTGTTAAATTTTATACGCAGGTATATCAGCGACTTGATGGTTCGTTGCGTTGTTTCTCCTATGTTCTTAATGTTGTTAAGGCGACGTCTATTTTTGAAAAAGTAAAAACGGCTTACATGGACTTTATCGACAGCAAATACGACGGAACGGGAAGCAGTAAAACGTCACTTTCTTACCTTATTAGCATAGATTCCCGCAAAACATCTGTTATTAAGTGCTGCGTAGTTTATCTGTGTTGTCTATAATGGTGCCTCTTAAAAAGGAAGTAGTTATGAAAAGCATTGAAATAGATGACGATTTATATGCCTTCATCGCCAGCCAAACGAAGCATATTGGTGAGAGTGCATCACAAATTTTAAGACGTTTACTTTTGCCTGAAGACGGTGCCGTGTCCCAAGGTGTCCAGCATGGTGGCGCTTCATCTACATCTGTAAAAACAAGCGAACCAAAAAGTACAGACGTTGTAGAAACCGCAGATAACGCAAGTGAGTCAACACCCGAAGTTGAAACTCAAGTGGCGACTAAAGTACAAACCAAAGCGCCTTCTAAAGCGACAGCCAGTTCAGCAGTTAAAGCAGCGCCAAAGGCTGCAGCGAAGAAAGCTACAGCTAAAGCAACGGCAGCAAAAGCGCCTGCGAGCTCAAGGGCAGCTAAAAAGGTTTCGGAAGTTTCTTCAGTAACGCCAGCAACAGAAGCTCACTCGAAAAGAGACATTCTTGAAGCGGTGTCAAAAGATGCATTAGGCACATTTACCAAGCGCGTTGATCAATTCCTGTTTGTTTTAAGTGCAGCGCACAAGCTTAATGCAGAAAACTTTACTCGTGTTGAAAGTATAAAAGGTAAAAACCGTACGTACTTTGCGACAAGTAAGGCGGCATTGTTGGAAAACGGCAGCAGTACTAATCCTAAAGCTATCCCTGATAGCCCGTTCTGGGTGGTAACCAATAACAATACTGCCAAGAAAACGAATATGCTGGAACAAGTTTTGCGTAACTTAGGCTATCAACCCGATGTTATTGAAACCGTGATTGCGCGTTTCTCTTCAGAAGGTAAATAGCAAGCCAAGGTATAGAACAACGAAACTTCTAAATAAGGATTTTTTTCATGGCATTACATCCGCAGGCTGGACAGCATGCAGCAAAAGAGCAACTCATTAACGTAGCGCAGTTAGTGAGCCAGTATTACAGCTATAAACCGGATATGAATGACCCGGGTCAAGCGGTCTCTTTTGGCACGTCAGGTCACAGAGGTACAGCTTTCAACGCTACGTTTACCGATACCCACATCAGTGCAATTTGCCAAGCATTGGTAGAGTATCGTAAACAAGAAGGTATCGACGGTCCGCTGTTCGTTGGTAAAGATACCCACGCGTTATCTGAGCCTGCCATGATTACCGCTATCGAAGTTTTGTGTGCAAACGGTGTCAATGTTGTCGTGCAGCGCGCAGACAATGAAAGCATGGGCTATACGCCGACACCTGTTATTTCACGTACTATTATTCGCTACAATCGCGCAGGTAACACCGACAAGGCAGATGGTATCGTCATTACGCCTTCTCATAACCCTCCTTCAGACGGTGGATTTAAGTACAACCCGCCTCACGGTGGCCCTGCCGATAGTGATGTAACCAAACAAATTCAAGAACGCGCCAATGAATTAATTGCCGATGGCAATAAGAATGTTAAGCGCATTGATATTCGTCAAGCTACCGCGCGCAAATTGGTTCGTGAAGAAGACTTCATGGAACCTTACATTGAAGACCTTGCAAGCGTTATCGACATGGAAGCGATTGCAAAAGCTAACTTGAAGTTAGGTACTGACCCATTAGGTGGTGCAGGCATAGGTTATTGGTCGCGAATTGCAGATAAATATGGCTTGGACATTACCGTTGTTAACGACGCGGTTGACCCACAGTTTGGTTTTATGCGCCGTGACAAAGACGGTAAGCTTCGCATGGATTGTTCGTCTGCCTATGCGATGGCAGGGCTTATCGAGCTGAAAGATAACTTTGACTTAGCTTGGGGCAATGATCCTGATTTCGATCGTCACGGTATTGTGTGCAAAAGTGCGGGCCTAATGAACCCAAACCATTATTTGGCCGTGGCTATTAACTACCTTTATACCCACCGTCCAGAATGGCCTAGCGATCTAAATATCGGTAAAACACTGGTGTCTAGCAGTATGATTGACCGCGTAGCCAACAGCTTAGGTAAACCTTTAGCTGAAATGCCGGTAGGCTTTAAATGGTTTGTTGATGGTTTATCAAACAGCACTATTGGTTTTGCGGGTGAAGAAAGTGCTGGTGGAATTTTCCTTGAACGCAATGGAAGCACGTGGGCGACAGACAAAGACGGCTTTATTCTTTGTTTGCTGGCAGCTGAAATCCTAGCCATCACAGGTAAAGATCCTGGCGAGCACTACAAAGCGCTAACGGAAAAATTTGCAGCGCCGGTTTACAGCCGTGTTGACGTGGCAGCAACACTTGAACAAAAGCAAAAGCTTTCGGCGATGGATGCATCTGTCGTCACTAGCGATACGTTGGCGGGCGAGCCTATCACTGCCGTTCAAACCCATGCGCCAGGTAATAACGCGGCAATTGGTGGCGTTAAAGTATCGACAGAAAATGGCTGGTTCGCAGCGCGTCCTTCTGGCACCGAACAAATTTATAAAATTTATGCGGAAAGCTTTAACGGTGAAAGCCACTTACAGGATCTAATTGCTGAAGCCGAAGCCTTAGTCGGAAAAATAATTAAATAAGTACAAAAACAAATCACTTTAAATTCCTTTTTGTAAATTAATTGTTAAAAATCGCATGAATGCATACGAATTCATGCGATTTTTTGTTATTTTAACAAAATTATTACAACATAATCGTTTAAGCGCTGCTATATTGCTGTCATATTCTGAAGTTATTCTGTAATTAAATTACGTTTTCGGTGTGTAAACACCGCTTCTACTTAAGAGTGAGACGCAAAATGAACGCAAAAGCGACCAAGACGCAACCCTCTCCAGTGATCGATAAGGCTGCATTCAAAGCAGCGGTTATTAAACACTTACACTGCACGCTAGGCACCGACGAAAACAAAGCAAACAATCACGCTTGGTGGAAAGCAACGTGTGCTGCAATTCAAGAACAAGTACTTGAAGGGTTGCGCAAAACCCAGAAAAGTCATTACCTGAACGACACCCGCGCCGTTCATTACTTCTCTGCTGAATTCCTAATGGGCCGTTTGCTTTCAAACAACCTGCAAAACTTTGGCTTGTTCGATGTAGCGAGTGGTGCGCTGAAAGAGCTAGGTGTTGAGATTTCAGACATTCTTGAAGAAGAGCCTGATATGGCGCTAGGTAATGGTGGCCTTGGCCGACTAGCGGCTTGCTTCATCGACTCACTGGCGACAATGGAATTACCTGCAATAGGTTATGGTATTCATTACGAGCACGGTTTATTCCGCCAAGAAATTAAAAGCGGTGCGCAAATCGAGCGTCCAGATAGCTGGCGTGACTACGGTAATCCATGGGAAATTTGCCGTCCGGAATCTATTCAAGAAGTATCGCTTTACGGCTATGTAGAGACTAAATACGGCGACAACGGACGAGTGCTGAAAGAATGGCACCCTGGCTCAATTGTTAAAGGTGTGCCGTGGGACATTCCGGTTGTAGGCTACGAAGGTAAAACCGTAAACGTACTGCGATTGTGGCAGTCAGAAGCGTCTGACTACTTCAATTGGGACGTATTCAATGCGGGTGGTTATGTTGATGCACAGCGTGAAAATGTATCAGCTGAAACGATTTCAAAAGTACTTTATCCAAACGATGAGACCGAAGCGGGTAAAGAGCTGCGTCTTATTCAGCAGTACTTCTTCTGCTCGTGCTCGCTTAAAGACATTATCCGTCGTTACAAGCGTGCTCATGGTGACGATTGGAGCCGTTTCGCCGATCAGGTTGTTATTCAGCTAAACGATACGCACCCAGCTATTTCTATACCAGAGTTAATGCGCATTCTTGTTGACCGCGCAGAGCTTGGTTGGGATGAAGCGTGGGGCATTTGTACAAAAGTATTTGCATATACCAACCACACCTTGCTACCAGAGGCACTTGAAAAGTGGCCTGCGCGCATGATTGAGAAGATCCTTCCTCGTCATCTAGAAATCATTTATGAAATTAACCACCGCTTTATGGCAGAGGTTGATAAGAAGTGGCCTGGCGACAATGCCATGAAAGCTAAGCTTTCAATCATTGAAGAAGGTAACGAGAAGATGGTTCGTATGGGCCACCTGTCGGTAATCGGTTCATTTGCTGTTAACGGTGTGGCAGAAATGCACTCTCGTCTTGTTAAGTCGTCTCTGTTCCCAGAGTTCGATGAACTGTATCCAGGTAAGCTAACTAACGTAACCAACGGTATTACACCACGCCGCTGGTTGAAAGCGTGTAACCCAGCGCTGTCTAAGCTAATCGATAAAAAGATTGGTGAAGACTGGCCGCGCGACTTAGACAAACTGCAAGGGTTAGCTAAATTTGCGAGCAATAAAACGTTCCAGAAGCAGTTCATGAAAGTGAAGCTTGAGAACAAAGAGTTGCTAGCAGAGGAAATTCGCAAGTCACTTGATATAGAAGTAGACGTTAACGCCATTTTCGATGTGCAGATTAAGCGTTTGCACGAGTATAAGCGTCAACACTTAGCGCTTCTGAATATTATGGCGCTATACCGTCGTATTCTAGAAAACCCTGATTACGATATGCACCCGCGTGTATTTGTGTTTGGTGCTAAAGCCGCACCGGGCTACAAGCTTGCGAAAGATATTATCTTCGCTATTAACAAGGTAGCGGATAAAATCAACAACGATCCGCGCGTAAATAACAAGATTAAAGTAGCATTCTTACCAAACTACCGCGTATCACTCGCTGAAAAAATGATTCCAGCGGCAGACGTATCTGAGCAAATCAGTACGGCAGGTAAAGAGGCATCAGGAACCGGTAATATGAAGCTTGCGCTGAACGGTGCGGTAACTATTGGTACACTTGATGGTGCAAACGTTGAAATTGCTGAAGAAGTGGGCGATGACAACATCTTTATCTTCGGACTTACAGTAGAAGAAGTGAACGAGCTTAAAGCGAATGGCTATAACCCACATGACTACTACTATAAAGATCCAGAAATTAAAGCTGTGCTGGATTGGTTAGAAACGGATTACTTTACGCCAGGTAAACCAGGTGCATTGGTGTCAATTAAGCAAAGCTTACTTGATAACGGTGACCCGTACATGGTGCTTGCAGATTTCCGTGCTTATTCTGATGCACAAATTGCAGTTGATGCTGCATACCGCGACAAAGAGCGTTGGGCAGAAATGGCCATCATCAATACAGCGAAGATGGGTAAATTTACCTCAGATCGTTCAATTCGTGACTACGTAGAACGCGTTTGGAAACTTTCACCGTGTAAGATTGAAAGCTAATCGCAGAACCGTAAAGAAATAGCCCGGCAGTGGTACACTCGCCGGGTTTTTTATTACCCTCTAAATACTTCTTCATTGTTTCGTATTGGGTTCAAAATACGGCACAGTTTGTTCTTAACGTCACCAGAAATAAGTACTACAGCCATGTTTTTTGTCCAATATTAGGCTAATGTTGTACAAAAGTATAAGACGGTATACAAAATAATACGTTACTGTCGTTGCGCCATTCGTAGCGCCATGGTTTTATATAACTAGTTGTTTTTAGTACCTCGAAGCGTAAAGCTCAAGGAAAACATCATGAGCCAACACACATCACTGGCAACCATTCCCAATCGCTATGCGTTTATCGATAGCATTTCGAAGCAAGCATCTCGCAGTGCTTCTATTTCATTGATGCTGGTCGATGTAGTACGTTTTTCTGATGTGACAACCAGTCTGGGCATTCATGTAGGCGATCGCTTTTTACTTGAAATAGCCAACCGCATCCAACTCCTATTTGGAACTGCGGTATCGATTGGCCGTATCAGTGGTGATGTTTTTGGCATCGTTTTTCCTAATGAAAGTAATGAAACCGTAATGCGACAAATGTTCGAACGCTTAGTCGAGCATTTCAAAACGCCTATGCATTATGATGGTACGGCTTTTATTGCAGACTTTAACGTAGGTGTGGTGTGCAGTATTAAGAATGACTTTGATATCACTTCCTTTGTTTCCCGAGCGGAAACGGCTTTAAAACAAGCAAAAGAAAACAAATACGAAAATTACTTCGCGTTGACTAAGTCAGACAAAACCGACACGGGCAGAAGTTTGGCGCTAAAAGCAGATTTAAAACGTGCATTAGCACAAAATGAACTCGAGCTTTACTATCAACCAAAAGTCGATCTGACAACGCTAGAAGTAGTGGGGGCTGAGTGCTTACTTCGCTGGAATCACCCTCTTGATGGCGTCTTATTTCCAGGTCCGCTAATCGAAGCGGCCGAGTCGTATAATATGATGAGCGAACTGGGCTACTGGACGCTTGAGCAAGCCTTTAGGGCGCTCTCGGAATTGGACCTAATGAAGCGGTCTTTAATGCTGTCTGTGAATATTTCTCCCACACAGTTATACGACAACCAGTTAGTCCCAACACTGACGATGCTGAGTCGTACGTATTCAATGCCGCTTTCGTTAATCGAGTTGGAGCTCACCGAGGACGTGGCACTGTCTAATTCATTAATGGTGAAAAAGCAGTTAGATGAGCTGCGAAGCTTAGGCGTATCTATTTCTGTAGATGATTTTGGTAAAGGGTATTCAAATCTTGCTTATATTCGAGATCTGGATTTGGATGCGCTGAAAATCGATAAGTCCTTTGTGATGGAACTTGAAGCTCACCCTGTTAATCGCGCCATTATCGAAGCGGCGAAAGTGATAGGGCATGCAAAAGAGTGCTGTGTAGTAGCCGAGGGCATAGAAACCGTAGAGCAGCTTCACATACTCAGAGAAATAGGGGTGACACAAGGGCAGGGATACCTATTCTCTCGCGCCATTCCATTCGATGATTTCGTACAGCTTACCCAACAAGAGATAATTATCGGCAACTCGCCTAGACGCGCTCAAGCCTAGTATTTGAAAGTGCGGCAATCTGTAGTTGCGTTGTTCAATCCTTACAGCTACTGGGAATTAAACAGTGAGATAACGTGATTTTGAAGGCCTGTCTGGGTACACTGGAAGCATTCGAGATTAGACAACGTAGACAAAGCTCACACTTATGCAAGAACTTATAGAAAGCGGCCAGTTTTTAACACTTTCTCGCCGTAATTCCGCATTATTTGAACGCTCTCATCAATTTACATTAGCTAATGGTACGCTCGTCGATATTACCGCACCTGGCATTATTAGTTTTTCAGTTCAGCCAACCTCTAAGCCTAACAAACGCATTGTTTTATCGTGTGGTGTGCACGGTAATGAAACCGCACCTATCGAAATCTGTGATGATTTGGTTAAGGGGATCCTTACAGGGAACATAACGCTGGCACATGATGTTTTGTTCCTATTTGGCAACCTGCCCGCGATGGATATTGCAGAGCGTTTCGTTGAAGAGAACATGAACCGCTTGTTTAGCGGTGCTCACTCGAAGGGCGAAGGTTTAGTGAACGCAGAGCGCGTTCGTGCTAAACAGCTCGAAGATGCTGTGGCGTCTTTCTTTGAAGCGGGTGAGGGCACCCGATATCACTACGACCTACACACTGCAATTCGCGCCTCTAAAAATGAAAAGTTTGCGGTATATCCGTATCTTCATGACAGAGTACACAGCAAAGGGCAGCTTGCATTCCTTGCCGCGTGTGGTGTGAAAACCATATTGCTGTCGGAAAGCTCGACAACCACCTTTAGCTATTTCTCGTCATATCAATACAACGCGCACGCGTTTACGGTTGAACTTGGCAAAGTGCGTCCATTTGGGCAAAACGATATGCGTCGATTTGAAGATGCCAAACAAGCGATAACGCAGCTAATTACTCAAACCGAGTACGCGCCAACGGTTGAGATGGATGACCTTGATATTTATCGCGTGAACCAAGTTATAAACCGAAACGAAGAACAGTTTACGCTTCATTTCAATGACGATACGCCAAACTTCACTGACTACCCTAAAGGCACGGTATTGGCTTCTGAACCGGGTAAAGAGTACATAGCAGAGCAGGACGGCGAAGCCATTGTTTTCCCGAATGCAAAAGTGGCCATTGGGCAACGCGCCTTGTTAACCGTTGTGCCTACTACGTTGGATAAGCTAGATGTTTAAACTTGATAGCCGTTTACACAATGATACATTTTTTGTCTGTGATCTTTCGCTGTGTCGTGTACTGTTGATGAATGATAGTCAGTTTCCGTGGCTCATTTTAGTGCCGATGAAAAATGATATTGCGGAAATTATCGATTTGTCAGAAGAAGAGCAGATTACTTTACTCAAAGAGTCTGCATTGGCATCAAAAGCCATGCAGTCCTTGTTTTCACCACTTAAACTTAATGTGGCAGCACTAGGCAATGTGGTAAGGCAGCTTCATGTTCATCACGTCGCACGTTTTGAAAATGATTGTGCGTGGCCAAACCCCGTGTGGGGCAACCAGCCAGCAGTGGCATATAACACAAACGATGCTCAGGCGCTTGTTAAGTCTGTTAAGCAATGGTTTGAAAACAACAGCTAGAGGGTGCACGCCCTTAATAGCAACAAATAAACAGTTCACATTAAAAGGAATTATGCATGATAGTTTCAACTACCCCAACGCTTGAAGGGCATAAAATTGAAGCTTATTACGGTATTGTTGTGGGCGAGGCCGTGATGGGCGCAAACGTATTTAAAGATCTTTTCGCTTCTATTCGCGACATCGTGGGTGGTCGTTCTGGGTCGTATGAAGAAGAGTTAACCACCGCACGTAAGCTCGCCTTTACTGAGCTTGAGCACGAGGCGAGAAGCATGGGCGCAAATGCTGTGGTTGGCATCGACTTAGACTATCAAGTGATTGGCGATAAAGGCAGTATGCTTATGGTGAGCATTAGCGGTACTGCGGTTAAAACGACCCCTTTATAAAATCAAAAAGCTCGCACACCTTAAGGTATGCAACTATCTAATGAATCGAAGCGAGGTTTTTCGCCAGTTATTTACAACTACGGCGAAACCTCGTTTTCCTGTTTCTATATACCCTCAAAAATCTAACTAAGGATATTTAATGCTAAGAAAATGGATGTGTTTCCTACTCGTTGCATGCTCCTGTCAGCTATTTGCGCAAGACGCACTGCAATACCAAAAGCCGTCAAAAGAAATACTCGATTTAGTAGACGTTACGCTAGCTCCTACCACACTAGTAGACGATGCACAGCAGAATATGCTGCTGTTGTTTCGCGACAACTATAAATCTATAGAAGACTTATCGAAAGAAGAGCTTCGCTTAGCTGGACTAAGAATTGACCCTACTACTAACATTGGAAGCCGCGTAACGTATTACAACGATCTTCAGGTGCAGCGGGTAGGTAGTAAAGATAGCCTGACTATTAAAGGCATGCCTGAAACGCCGCGTTTAACCAATTTTACTTGGTCACCTAATCAACGCTATATGGCATTTACCCATACAGCAAAAATGGGCGTAGAGCTTTGGGTGCTTGATATCGAAGCGGCTGAAGCTAGAAAGCTCTTCGATAAACCCATAAACGCGAATATGGGCGATACCTTAAATTGGAATGCAGATAGCAGTTCCCTTCTGGTAAAAGTCGTACCCAAAGATAGAAAAAACTTAATCGACACCAGCGTGGCGGTGCCTACCGGACCCACGATTTCAGTGAGTGATGGTAAAAAAGCACAAAATCGCACGTATCAAGATTTGCTTAAAAATAAAAATGATGAGTTTAATTTTGAGCAATTAGCCCGTTCAGAGATTTATAAAGTGCCGTTAAAAGGGAAGGCATCTCCTTGGCTTGCATCTGGTATGTATGGCGATGTAAGCGTTTCTCCCGCAGGCGACTACGTGATGGTAGAGGAATACAAGCCGCCGTTTTCTTATTTAGTGACCTACCGTCGCTTCCCTCACACTATTAGCTTGTATAGTAAAAATGGAACGTTAGCTAAAACACTTGTTGACGTTCCGCTTATTGAAGACCTACCACAAGGTTTTATGGCTGTTCGAACGGGGCCTCGCGATGTTCAATGGCGCAACGACAAACCCAACACGATTGTGTATGCCGAAGCGCTTGATGGGGGCGACCCAGAAGTCGAGGTGACGCACCGCGATAAACTTATGCAGCTAGAAGCACCGTTTAACGGTGAAGCTGAGCAAATTCTTAAAACAGAAGACAGGTTCTACCGCTTCATTTGGAATAACGATAGCGTTGCCATCGCCATGGATTATTGGTGGAATACGCGCAATATTAAAACGTACTTGTTTAGCCCAGACCAAAGTCAGTCTGCACAAATTATTTCAAATCGAAGCTATCAAGATAAATACAGCGACCCTGGCAACTTTGTTACCCGTAAAAATGGCTATTTTAAAGATGTGCTAGCAGTAGAAGGAAATAATGCGTTTTTGTTAGGGGATGGGTTTACACCTGAAGGACAGTTCCCATTCTTGGATAAGTTAGATTTAGAAACCCTTGAAACATCGCGCGTATATAAAAGCGCGTACACAGACAAATTTGAGGACTTGCGTGATTTCAATATTAAAAACGATCGCTTGTTGGTAAGAATTGAGTCTAAGCGTGACTACCCTAATTACTATTTCCGCAATTTAAAAAACAACACGTTGACGCAATTAACACACTTTGAAAACCCGTTTGAAAGCATTCAAAACGTAAAAAAAGAAGTGATTACGTACAAGCGTAACGATGGGTTGGACTTAACGGGCACTTTGTATTTGCCAACAAACTATGAGCAAGGCAAGCGCTACCCTATGATCTTATGGGCTTATCCAGAAGAATTTAAGGACAAGTCAAGCGCAGGTCAAAACACGCAAAACCCCAATCGATTCATTTACCCGTGGTACGGTTCACCTATTTATTGGGTTACCAAGGGCTACGTAGTATTGGACGATGCTTCATTCCCTATCGTAGGAGAGGGTGATGAAGAGCCAAATGATACCTTCAGGCCTCAGCTCGTTGCTAATGCAAAAGCGGCGATAGATGCACTTGACCAAAAAGGAATTATTGACCCAGCGCGTGTTGCAGTGGGCGGGCATAGTTATGGTGCGTTTATGGTGGCAAACCTGTTGTCGCACTCTGACTTATTTGCCGCAGGAATTGCACGTTCTGGTGCTTACAACCGCACACTCACACCATTTGGTTTTCAGTCGGAGGAGCGCCATTACTGGGATGCACCAGAGGTGTATTACACCATGTCGCCATTTATGCATGCTGAAAAAATGAAGACCCCGCTTTTACTTATTCATGGTGAGGCTGATAATAATTCCGGTACATACCCAATGCAAAGTGAGCGTTATTTTAACGCGCTTAAAGGCTTAGGTGCGGTGACACGTTTAGTTATGTTGCCTAAGGAGAGTCATGGATATCGTGCCAAGGAAAGTGTTTTGCACACGCTTTGGGAACAAGATCAGTGGCTTGAAAAGTATGTGAAAAACAAGGGCGCTACACAATCAAAGTAGCGTGTTGTTCGAGTTGCTAACAAGACTAAAAAGGTGGCAAATGCCACCTTTTTCTTTTGCTATAAAGCGCAGTTCTATTTGGCCGTATTTTCTATTGGCTGCTCTTCAACAGCATCAGCATCGATGGAAATCGTATCTACGATCACCGCGCATGCTGCATCACCCGTAATATTTAGCGCAGTACGGATCATGTCGAAAATTCTGTCCAAGGCAAATAACAGAGGTAAACCTTCAATGGGAATGCCGGCAGCAAGTAACACGGCAACGACTAAGAATGATGGCCCAGGTACACCCGCTTGGCCTACGGCGCCAAGGGTAGACGTTAGGATGATGGCAACATATGCACCCATTGATAAATCTATATTGAAAAGCTGCGCAAAAAACACCGCTACCAAGCCATAATAAATGGCATTTCCGCTCATGTTGATGGTGGCGCCTAACGGCAGTACAAAAGATGCCGTTGCGTTTCTTACACCTAGCTCATTCTCTACTGTATTCATAGTGACCGGCAGTGTCGCCATGGATGACGCAGTCGAAAGAGCTACCGCCTGAGGCTTTTTCATGGCGACGAGAAATGATTTAGCCGACGTTTTTGTAAATAGCTGTACCAAAAGCGGGTAAACCACAAAACCAAACACTAAAATCGCCGCAGTAAACACCAAGAAGAGTTTGAATACCACCATGAGCGCGGCGAAACCAAATGTTCCTACTGCCTCTGCCATTAAACCAAAGACGCCGATTGGCGCGATTTTCATCACACAGTTGATCATCCACACCATGGCATCAACGATAGTGTTCACGCCATTTAAAATAGGCTCGCGGTTCTTTTTAGGTTGTTTAGAAAGGGCGAGGCCAAAGAACAAGCAAAACACCAGAATTTGAAGAATGTTCGCGTTGGTTAACGAGGCAAATACGTTGGTGGGGATCATACCCGTAACGGTAGCCCAAAATGAAGGTAGCTCACCTTTAGAAGCGTATTCACCAGAGAACATACCTTCTACCGCAGAAACGTCGATACCTATTCCTGGCTTAAACACTTCACCCATAATGAGGGCCAGTGTTACGGCAAGTGCTGACGTTAACGCAAAATAAGCAAGGGTAGTTAGCCCCACTTTTCCTGCATTAGTGCTGTTGCCAAGCCCCGCAGCGCCAGAGATAAGCGCTACTGCCACCAGTGGAATGACCAGCATTTTAATTAAATTGATAAATATGGCACCTAGTGGAGCGAACATTTCAGCGCTTTCACCCATAAAGGCGCCAACAGCGGTGCCAATAATCATAGCAATGACAACTTGTACGCCGATATTGCCCAGTAAGGATTGTTTTTTAGACACGTCTAGAACCTCTTAGAGTGTGTTTAAATGTGAAAAGTGATTTGTGAATGAATAATTGAGAGCCCTAATACTCAAGTGCCCGCGTCGGCATAAACAATGGGTAAAAGCTTCTAATTATAAAAGCCTCGAATTATAAAAGCTTTACTTAGGCTTCGATTAAAATGCCGCGATTGACGCTATCAGAATAGGGTTATTTCATAGGGGTGTTGCTGTCTTTATCTTGGTCTTTAAGGGATGTACTCGTGCTTTCACTGTCCTTGTTTGAATCGTCGTCACTATCATCATAAGGTTTAGAAGGTGTCGGAAATTTAAATCTAGCACTGTATTTAAGCAGCGTGATATTCCCAATCACAACGCCCAATACTAAAACAATAATGATGATGACCCAGGTAGTACTCATAAAAATTCCGTAGGCTACAGCCCTTTGTTCAATACATAGCGATTATACAAGCTAGGTAGCTGTGGCAAAATACATGTTTTGCCTTCTATATCGCTTTGTTCGATGGCTTTCGTAAAGCCATCTAAGTGCCTGGCATTTTCGAAAGCACACGCTGTGTTTCGAAAGCTTAAATGCCATGGCTCTACTGCGACGCCACCCGTATTAACCGAAAAAGGGCGATAAAAGCCAAACTGTTCCATATTGTCAGCTAGCCAACATGAAAGGGCATGGCACGGTCCGCCAGAAAGGTATTCGCGTTCGACAAGATTAAACTTGCCCCCCCAGTTATGCACGGCAGCTCTGTCGTACACGTCGATGTCAGTGCCCCAGTGGTGGCGACTGCCGCCGGGAAGTGCTGACCATGTCAAAATAGCATGAAGCTTTTCATTATCGCTTAGTGCCTCGAATGGCAGTTCATCACCGTTGGTATCAAGAAGCTGTGCTTGACCTGCCCATTTGCGGTTAAAAATAGCAGTTTGCCTGTCGAAATCTCGAAAGCTACTGACCAACTGTAAGTCTATACCGTCTTTTTGCGCAGCATCTTGCATGGCAAGAAACGGCGATATCACGTCGCGATGCAGTCTATGGCCGTTGCCAGCATCAACGAGATAGTCGTTGTGCTGGCCTAACCACGCTTTTTCTGGCACTTGATTCATAACCATCAATAGCGGCTATTTAGCCAGCAAGCGTTCTAGGATACCGAAGTACATATCAGCAAGCTGTTCAAGATCAGACATTTTCACGCACTCGTCAATTTTGTGAATAGTGGCATTCACCGGGCCTAGCTCTATCACTTGTGCACCTGTTGGCGCGATAAAGCGACCATCTGATGTACCGCCAGCAGTAGACAGCACGGTAGGTGTTCCTTTAACCGCCGCTATTGCACCTTGAGTGGCTTCTAACAGGGCACCCGTATCGGTCAAAAAGGGTTGACCGTTAAACGTCCATTTAATCTCGTACTCCAGTTCGTGGGCTTCCAAAATTGCCGTGACTCTCTCAATGAGAATTTGGTCGGTTACTTCCGTTGAAAAACGGAAGTTGAAGCAAACGTGCATCTCGCCCGGGATCACATTGCCCGCACCTGTACCCGCGTGAATGTTTGATATCTGGAAACTGGTGGGAGGGAAAAAGTCGTTACCGTTATCCCAATGAGATTTAGCTAGCTCGCCAAGGGCCGCCATTGCACCATGAACAGGGTTTTTAGCTAAATGAGGGTAGGCGACATGGCCTTGGATACCTTTTACTATTAAATCACCCGTTAATGAACCTCTACGGCCATTCTTAACAATATCGCCTACTTCATCGGTTGAAGAGGGTTCGCCAACAATACACCAATCAATTTTTTCGTTGCGGGATTCAAGGGTATCAATAACGCGGGTGGTACCGTTTATAAAAGGGCCTTCTTCGTCGCTAGTAATAAGGTACGCAATACTTCCCTTGTGATCAGGGTATTTGTTCACAAACTCGCGGGTGGCTACTAGCATAGCGGCAAGACTGCCTTTCATGTCAGCTGCGCCGCGCCCGTGCAGATAGCCGTCAACTTCTGTCGCGGTAAATGGCGGTGTTTTCCATGCTGACTCAGGGCCACTAGGCACTACATCAGTGTGGCCTGCGAAACAAAATACCGGGCCTTCTTTACCTCTGCGAGACCAAAGGTTCGTCGTGTCTTCAAATACCATGGTTTCATTATTAAACCCTAAAGCACCTAAAAACTCGCCCATGGCTTCTTGGCAACCTGCGTCTTCTGGCGTTACAGAACGGCGGTTTATTAATTGTTTAGCAATTTCAATAACAGAGTCGTTTAACAAAATATTTCCTCATACTGCGCGGGTTTGAAGCCAATATAAAACGCGTTGTCATGAACAAGGATAGGGCGTTTAACCATGGCAGGATGAAGCTCTAGCAGGGCCAGTGCTTTATCTTTATCTAGATTCGCTTTCTCTTGCTCTTCTAGCTGGCGAAAGGTCGTGCCGCGTTTGTTGAGCATTGCTTCCCAGCCAAGCTCAGACTCTGCTCGTACAAGAAAGTCGTTATCTATCCCGTCCTTGCGGTAATCGTGAAATGTGAAAGCGATATCGTTGTCTACTAACCATTTTTTTGCTTTTTTAATGGTGTCACAGTTTGGGATCCCATAAAGGATTGTGCTCATGGTGATTTATTCCGTACTACTTTGTTGTTTGTAAATGAAAGACGCTGGTTAGAACAGTGCCATTATGTGGCGCTGTTTCGAAGAGCTAGAGAAAATAGAAAACCGCAATAGCCCGAAAACAGTGCGCCTGTACATTTTTGTTTTTCAATGTGCTCCATCATACAAGCTGTTGATACGTTGATAAACTCACTTGCGATGATTTTTAATAGTAAATCACTCAGGGCTGAAAGCCTGTTTTACAATTAGGTCAACAGGCCTTAGAGGTAAAGTGTCAACAACGTATCTTCGCCTGCTTCGACAAACTTTTGATGTGTAGGCACCACGCCGATAAGCGCATTTGCATTAAGCAACGTCATTGAACAGGTATTGCTAACACCGCGCTGCTTTAGCCATGCAGCGTTCACGGTAAAAAGTACTTGTTTAAGCCTTATTTCATCGCCCCGCTTCAAAGAACAGGCGAATTGTGCGCCATGCAAATGACTAGTATCGCCACCATATTTAATCTTGCATTTAAGGCCCGCGCTAGACTGTATGTCGATAGCGTAATCTAGCGGGGAAACGCTCAATACTTTACCAGCGAAAGGCGATAAGACAGTATTTGATGTTGAGCTTATTGCTGCACCAGGCCCCATAAGGCCACTTTTAAAATAGGGATCGTCAATGTGTGAGAGTGAAACCACTTGCCCTGAAAATGGGCTTAAAGTTACAAACTGCTTGGTAAAACTGTCTGGTGCATATTGTAGTTGCTTAGCATTCACGGTATTAAACGTCCTCACTTACCGAATAGCCAGCTTTCTTAAGAGCACTAATGGCATCTTTTAGTTTGTTGTCTTTTATTAAAAAGAAGTCAGTGTCGAAGGTTGATACCACAAATATAGCCACTTTTGCTGATGCTAACACTTGGCCGATTTGGGCCATGATCCCTACCATGGACAAGTGCAAAGGCCCTAACAGTTCAAGTGCACGCCAACCTTCATCACTATCTAGTGACGGTACGTCTACCGAGTCAGGCACAACAATAGATAGTTCATCTTCTGTTTTACCTAAGAAAAAAAGAGGGCTATTAAGCACAGATGCGGGGATATTGGTTTCAGGATCCAAGCTGTGAATGGTAAACAAAGATTCTCTGACTAAAAGTGTTTGTTTGGGCATGAGAAACCGAAAAAAAGATAACTTCGAAGATATTCACATTAAACCACTAACTGTGATTAAGTGCTACGTGTTATCCACTTAATCTGTGGATAAGTTTGTTGAGTAGTTTGGGGCTTTGTTGTAAGTATATGTATTTAAAGGAATAAATAAACTGTACAAACAATGTTCAGTGGATAACATTCTCAATTTCACAAGCATTTTCCACAGGCCATGTCTACAACTAAAATAAAAAATGTTTTGTAATTTTGCAATTTCTTAGCTTGACAACCATGGCTTTTTTCAGAAATTTGCGTATTACTAAAACGCGAGATTCAAATGATCGAGCTCTTTTTGCCATGTTGATCTTTGATGTACAGCAAAGGTCAATAGACTCTAGCCTTTTTACCTTGAAAACATCGGTACATTAAAATGATCTATTAGTTAACAAATATTCAGTAAGGGACTACTGTTAGTAGTTAATTTAGTCTTGGGTTTTGCTTATTGAAGCAATGGGGCATTGCGCTTATCAGTTATGTAGCTTACTGGGTATTTGATCTCTAACCAGAACAAGAGCGCTGACTAGAAAAATGCCTCAACCATAAATAGAGCCCTAACAAAACAACAGCCGTAAACAAAAAACAGAGGGAGAGACAATGTCAGATTCTTCATGGTGCGATATTACGGTAGAAAACGCAGACGAACTTGTCAGCTTTTATGAAGCTGAAATACCAGTCCGCATAGATATGGGTGGCTACAATGATTATGTCATGATGAAGGCCGACGGCACACCTGTGGGCGGCATTTGTCATAAGCAGGGTGTAAACGCGCAGTACCCAAGCGGATGGATTAATTACTTTACCGTAGAAAATCTAGATGCCGCGTTGAAAGAAGTTACTTCCAAAGGTGGAAAACAGGCGGGTGATATACGTCATCACGGCAAAGACAGCTTTTGTGTCATTATTGACCCAAGCGGCGCTGCGTGCGCGCTTTATGAAAAAGGCAGCAAGTGATGAGACTTGCTGCCCTAGTATTGCGTTAGCTATCTACTTACTTGTTTAGTACGCCGCGATTTACCTGATCGCGTTCAATCGACTCAAATAGTGCCTTGAAGTTACCCTCGCCGAAACCTTCGTCTTGTTTGCGTTGGATAAATTCAAAGAACACTGGGCCGAAAACGGTTTCAGAAAATATCTGAAGCAGTAGGCGAGGCTCACCATTTTCCGTTGTGCCGTCCAATAGAATACCGCGCTTTTGTAGCTCATCTACGTTTTCGCCGTGCCCAGGAAGACGTTCTTCAAGCATATCGTAGTAAGTGTTTGGTGGAGGCGTCATAAACTTCATACCTTTCGCTTTAAGCTTATCTAAACACGCCACTAGGTCGTCACAAGCGAAAGCGATATGCTGAATACCTTCACCATTGTACTTCATTAAGAACTCTTCAATTTGGCCACCACCGCCAACCGCCTCTTCATTTAGCGGTATGCGAATTTTACCGTCTGGTGCAGTCATTGCTTTCGATAATAGACCCGTGTATTCACCTTTAATATCGAAATAGCGAATTTCTTTAAAGTTGAATAGCTTTTCGTAGAACCCTGCCCAGAAATTCATGCGGCCGCGGTACACATTATGGGTGAGGTGATCGAGCGTATGGAAGCCACATCCTTCAGGATGGCGATCAACGCCTTCAATCCAATTGAAGTCGATGTCGTAAATGGTATTTTCGCCTTCATAACGGTCTATAAGGTAAAGCATCGCACCGCCAATACCTTTAATAGCAGGAAGTTTCAGTTCCATTGGGCCGGTATGGGTATCCATAGGCTGAGCACCGCGGGCAAGCACTTCTTTATATGCGTGCTGTGAATCTTTAACGCGGAATGCCATACCGCACGCTGATGGACCGTGTTCTTCGGCATAATAGGCTGCATGACATTTCTTTTCGTAGTTACTTAATAAATTGATGTCGCCTTGACGCCATAATTCCACGTCTTTTGATTTGTGGCGAGCAACAAGGGTAAAGCCCATAGCTTCAAAAATGGGCTCCAACATGCCCTTTTTAGGCGCAGTGAACTCTAAAAATTCAAACCCGTCTAAACCAATAGGGTTTTCAAACAAATCAGCCATAGCGATACATCCTCAACGTAAATCACATTTTATAATTGTTACCTGATTGTAAGGGCGCAGTGAAAAAGCAAGCAATAGGTGTCGAGTTCAAGGATTTTGGGCATGGAAAGCAAAGCTGTAACGTTTTGTTTTCACCCGTGAATGAGATACTGAGTTAGGGAAAGCTAACTTCCCCTAACTTGTTGAAAATAAATGCTATTGAGCAAAGGTGATGCTTGTCGGTTGTGTTCAAAAATCAGTACAATTGCTTGTTTAGGTATCGGTACGTGTAACGTTACAAATCCCAGGGCGCTTATTTTTCACCATCGTAGTACTTTTTAAGGCCTTTCCAGCACGCCAAATAATCTCGTTGACGAATATCACTGTTTAAAGCGAACTCCGTTGGCGCAATGGCATAGCGAGATTCAAACATAAACGCCAGCGTGTTTTCATAACGCTGCGGTGAAAGCTCGGCGTTCGAGGCTTTTTCAAATACTTCAGCTTCTGGGCCATGGGGAGTCATACAGTTGTGAAGGCTCATGCCGCCGGGCACAAAACCGTGTTCTTTGGCGTCGTACATCCCCTCAATTAGCCCCATAAACTCGCTCATAATATTTCTGTGGTAATACGGCGGGCGAAAAGTATTTTCAGCAACCATCCACCTTGGAGGGAAAATAACGAAGTCAACGTTCGCCGTACCTTCCAGCTCAGATGGTGAGGTAAGCACGGTAAATATCGACGGATCCGGGTGGTCAAAACTTACGGTGTTCATAACGTTGAAACGGGACAGATCATATTTATAAGGGGCAGAGTTACCTACCCAAGCCACCACATCAAAGGGAGAGTGATCGAGTTTTGCTTCGAACAAATTTCCACAGAACTTGTTTACCAAAGTGTGAGGCGTCTCATTATCTTCAAACCAGGCCGTGGGGTAGCAAAAATCACGCTGGTTCGCATAGCCATTCGCGCCTACCGGGCCGCGCTCTGGCAGCACAAAAGGATGACCGTAGTTTTCGCATATATATCCGCGAATTGGCCCATTAATAGGGTTAACCGAAAAACGAACGCCACGAGGAATAACGGCTATTTCACCTACAGACAGGTTGAGCCTACCAAACTCGGTGGTGATCAGCATGTCACCTAGCTGGGGGACAATAAGCATTTCTCCGTCTGATGAGTAGAAAACACGATGTTGCATATTAGTATTGGCACTGTAGCAGTGAATGCCCATACCTACTTGGGCTTTAGCGTCACCGTTAGTGGCGATGGTTACAAGCGAGTCTACAAAATCAACGTCTTTGTCTGGTAAGGGAACAGGATCCCACCTAAGTACATTCGGAGGGCAATGGACATCAGACTCAGGTGCTGTTTTTACCAGGCCGTTATCAATTTTTTCAAAGTCGCCCATGGCAATAGAGGGGCGTAAACGATAGGTCCAGCTGCGGCGGTTTTCTGCTCGTGGGGCAGTAAATGCTGTACTGCTAAACTGTTCAGCGTAAAGCTTATAATTCACTTTTTGTGGGCTGAACTGGCCTTTAGGAAGAGCACCCGGCAGTGCCTCTGTCTCGTGCTCGTTGTTAAAACCCGTTAAATACGACAAATTATCCATAAACCCTCCCACAGGCGGCCATCGATGTGGCTGTACAGATGAATGCTAAATAAAGTAGTTACAAATGAAACTATGTGGTTTAGGCTAGAGGTAAATGAAATGTAAATCAATGGCCGTGGGCGAGTAGAGGGAATGGAGCCAACGTCATTTGGTACGCTAGCTTTACACCTTTTATTTGAGGGCCATTACAAGGTTACACGTATTGCGTGTTTTTAATGCACGATGTTAGCTGTGAAAGTTACCTGGGTTAATGTTGAACGTGCCTGAACGCTCGACCGATGGTAGCGACACTGTGGGTATAAGTAACGCCTAAGGTAAATGAAAAACAACCATGGCTTTTAAGGCGGTCACAGAAGTAAAAATAGCAAGAGTAATACGGTGATAAGGGCTTAAAACATGCAGCTAGAAGATATGCTTGCCTACAAGGTAGCCATGCTTGCGAGCGATTTAAGTGAATCGCTCTCAAAAGAATATGCAGAATATAAACTTACTAAACCAGAGTGGCGAATCTTAGCCACATTAGGCGGCCGAAATGAAAGCTCGCCAAAATCACTGCTAACGGCAAAAGAAATCGCTATTGCAACACGACTAGATAAAGTGCAGGTTTCGCGAGCGCTGGAGCGATTGGTTAAGCGAGATGCTATCGTTAAGCGTGTGAGCAAGCGAGATAAACGGGCCACATTAATTTCATTGTCAGTGGAAGGAGAACGAATCTATCGGGCGCTGTTGCCTAAAATTGTGGCTTGGCAAAATAAGCGTTTGGAAAATATCACTGAAGATGAGTATCGAATATTTGTAAAAGTGATAGATGCACTAACGCCTTAAGATTCGGGTGAAGTCGTTGAAAAGTCTGGTCTGAGCAGATGTGAGGGCATTGCTATAAAGGTTACTTTCGCGCCTTTAACTGTTAAATTCCCCCGAAACTAATTAAATGGGGAAGTTATTGGATTTATTAGTCATGGCTTGCTACCCCCTAAATATTCATCAAGCGCTTCTATTCGGCGCACAGCGAGGACATTGAGTGGCACCCTTAGAAATATACGCAGGTAAAAAAGCACGTGAATCCATAATGAAAAACGGATTTACGCCTGAGTTATTTAGCTATTTTCTGGGGGCATCTGGCGGCCCGAAATGGTTTTCTCTGGCTGGTCTAGATCGCGTACTGTTCCCTGAGTGGTTTGCCAACGTTAAGCATCAAATTCACGTGATTGGCTCTTCAGCAGGTGCGTTTCGTACCATTTGCGCTGTTCAAAATGATCCCCTAGCAGCCATAAATCGTCTAGCCTCTTCTTATTCAACAACGACCTATAGCAGTGATAAGCCTACGCCTAGAGAAATTACGGCTAAAGCTGAAGACCTGCTGAAAGAAATGGTGGATGAAGCAGGTAAGCAAGAAGTGCTGTCTAACTCCCGCTTTAAAGCTCACCTGATCGTTGCTAAATGTTTAGGTGCTACTCGTTTTGAAAGTAAGTTTAGGCAACTTTCGGGCTTGGCGATGAGTGCAGCGGCCAATACAGTGAACCGACGACACCTTTCTCGCTTATACAAGCGCTATGTGTTCTCAACGCCGGGTACGGAGTTTGCGATAAACGACCCGTATCAACTGCCTACTCAGTACCATGCATTAACTCATGGAAATATTCATACCGCGCTGCTAGCGTCTGGTTCTATTCCTGTGGTAATTGAGGGCGTACAGCAAATTGAAGGTGCGCCAGCCGGAATGTATCGAGATGGCGGTATTATTGACTACCATTTCGACTTGTCCTTCGGACCAGATGATGGCTTAGTGTTATACCCTCATTTTTATGACAAGCCCATTCCAGGCTGGTTCGACAAGGGCTTGAAGGGCAGAGTGCCTCATCGTTCAAGCTACGATAACGTTGTAATGCTTGTGCCTTCTGCATCGTTTGTTGCTAATTTGCCTTATAGCAAAATCCCCGATAGGAAAGATTTTGAAGTACTCGATGCAAAAACGCGCATCCAGTATTGGCAAACAGTATTGAAAGAAACTGACAGGTTGGGTGAATATTTTATGCGTGCTGTTAACGACGGATCCTTAGTAGACGCTATCAAGCCGCTTCCATTTAAAATGATTTAAGTTAATCGCAATTGTTGAATAAAATGGCCAATTGCTGTCAAATTAGTCACTTGAATCGTCATTTGATAAGTTTTCCTTGCAGGCAACGCTCGTGCTAAGTATTATACGCGCCGTTGCTTGGCATTCGCCCACCTATCAGGTGCAACAAAATTCTATATGCGTCTATAGCTCAGTTGGTTAGAGCGCTACCTTGACATGGTAGAGGTCCCCTGTTCGAATCAGGGTAGACGCACCATTAATTTTTATCCTGAAAACTACATTAATTGCCATTTTAAAAATTTTTCATTCTATTAAGTCATTGATGGCAATAGATTAATTAGTTCTATGCAGTTTTTTCAAAGCTTCCGCCTCCCTTTATTTTTTCCTTTGAGAATAGATGAATTTTGTCAGGATGGTCACGAGTGGTCACAATTCGTGACCACTCGTGACCAAATTTTGTTTCCACCCCTTGTTATTTATCGTTGAAGAAATTGAGATTTCCTCTTACGGCATTTTGTAATAAACAAAGTAACTCTAGAATATTTTCCATTCTGTTTCGCACAACCACACAACAAATAATGCAATGCCATTTTTTTAAATAGAAGCTTCAATAAACTGCAATAACGTGTCACTTTCTTGGCTAAAGGATTTAGACAAGTTTGCAAGTACAGCTACATTTGACCAGAGATTGAATCGCCTAAATATAGCACTCCAATCACCGAATTCCTTGGACAAGTCTCTGCATTTTGACTTCGGTATTGGTTGGTTTTGGCGAAAAGAATTATATTAATTTTCATGGTGTTGACCTTTTAATTTGCAAAGACCAAAACGCTCTAATAACGGTAAAATAGTAGAGTATCGAAACGATAAAATATGACACTTAGATATTATTTAGCTCTAACCCTTGTTTCGCTTTGTCCAGTACGCGTTGTTTTATGAAGTCAGGGCCTAGTAATCGTATTTCATGCAATTGGCTAAGTATCCAATTTTCTAGCTCGACGGTGTGTGGCACAGAGACTTTAACCGAAACCCAGCCATCGGATAACAAGGATACTTCCTGACTTTCATTGAGTTCGCTATCGTTTAATAAATTTTTGACGTAGCCTTTAGCTTCAAACGTTAATTCAATCTTTTCTTGTTTCAGTAAAACGCCAGCGGCTTGGTTGGCAATATAGGCTTTTAAAGAGAAGTCAGACTGATATGTTTGACTTAATATTTCTACAGATTTCAATCTATGCACTAATAGGTTTCGCATATTATCAAAGCCGTCATACTGACAAACCAAAACAAGCTTTGAATCACGAATTATCACACCTAATGGTTTTATCTTATAGGTTTTGTTCTTCGTATCATATTGAATTTTCAGCCAAGATTTTGTTAACAGACCTTGATAAATGCTATCAATAAACTCTTGTTTTACATTCGTCGGCTTAAACGATAACGCCTGTGGCATTGGTTGCACTAAATTAAGCCAATCTTTTGTCTCTGATGATTTTTTTAAAACGTCGTCTGACTTCTTGAATAGCGCTGTCAGACGGTTATAGACGTGACTAGGCAAGTATAGCTTAAGGTGTTCCTTCACCAGTTTTAAAGATAGCGCTTCCTCCCTAGAAATTGCTGGAATGAACTGGTTGGGAGAATCAAAAGCAAAAGACCATTTGTAACCTTCTGGTGACTCTCCAAAAGTTAAGCCCATAATATCCGATAACTCAATTAAATCACGTTGGACAGTTCTTAGACTGACATCAGGATCGATACTTAACAAATGTCTGTGTATTTGATTAGTAGTTAAGAACTTAGGCGCGACAGGAATACACTTAAGCATGGCTAGAGTTCTAGTTAACGATTTCACTTTTCTTGCTGGCATAATTAATTCTTAAATTGCTTTCTGCACACAACAAATGACTATTGCGACAAAATAAGTCATTGCTTCACTTTAACTGGCGACTTATTTTGTCGCAATATAATGGTTTTATGAATTTACTTTAAGGAAACTGCGAATAAGTCCTGCAATTTAGTTCTTGAACCAGCCTTTGCACTTACCGTCTAATTTTTGAACGCTAAAATTTCAATTTCGGCAAATATACTGCCGTTTTAGGCCTGATTTCGGCCTTATTCCGGGTTATTCCCGGATTTCAGATAGATCTTGGCTGTCGCCTTAACATCTGGTCTACTTTAAACAGGTTCGCTAAGGTGAATAACATGGCTAACTGTGAGTCATTTTTCATCAGCCCTTTATAACGTGCTTTGATAAAGCCAAACTGACATTTGATGATCCGAAACGGATGCTCCACTTTTGCTCTGATGCTGGCTTTTAAGTATTCGATGTTAATGGCCGTTTTGTTTTTGCGAGGATGCTTTTTCAGTGCCCGGACTTTTCCGGGGCGTTCAGCAATCAGCCATTCCACATTCGTATCTTGCAACTCTTCCCGCATCGAAGCGCCCTGATAACCGGCATCGCCGGAAACGAATTCTTCTTCGCCATGCAACAGGTTCTTCAACTGGTTCAGGTCATGCTCGTTTGCGGCGGTGGTCACCAGCGTATGGGTGAGGCCACTCTTGGCATCCACACCAATATGGGCTTTCATACCGAAGTGCCATTCATTGCCTTTCTTGGTCTGATGCATATCAGGGTCTCGTTCATTCTTTTTGTTTTTAGTGGAGCTGGGTGCTTCAATAATCGTCGCATCCACCAGTGTACCCTGCGTCATCATCACACCGCAGTCAGACAGCCATTGGTTGACCGTTTTGAATAATTTGCGAGTCAGCTTGTGCTTTTCCAGCAAGTGCCGAAAGTTCATAATGGTAGTGCGGTCTGGAATGGCTTTATCCAATGACAGTTGCACAAACTGACGCATCGAGGCAATTTCATATAACGCATCTTCCATGGCTTCATCACCGAGGCTATACCATTGCTGCATACAATGAATGCGAAACATGGTCTCAAGCGCGTACGGACGTCTACCATTGCCAGCTTTAGGATAAAAGGGTTCAATCACTTCCAGCAGTTGAGGCCACGGCAGCAGTTTATCCATTCTGGATAAGAATATCTCTTTACGAGTCTGGCGGCGCTTGCTGGAAAACTCACTATCGGCAAAAGTTAACTGTTGGCTCATGGGCGGTAATGGCTGTGATTTACTATGCAGCTATGATCTCACATCGGGGACTTATTCGCATCTTCCCTAAATATAGGGAAGATGTTGAAGAGCGTTTCGATGAATATGACGTAATCGGTATATTTCTAACCTTAAATGAAGAAGAGCCAGAGGAACAAAGCTATTCAACTTTAAATTATGCCGCTTGCTTTGAGTTAATTGGTTTATTACTAGAGCATCATGCAGATGTAATCTCCTCCAAAGTTTATACATTTATAGAACACTACAAAGACACCTTAGGAAGGATAACAGGGATGAATGAAGAAAGTATTAATATGAAAAATTTGGCAATAAAAATGTATCGTGAGCATAAAGCGGCAATCGATTTTATTTATGAAAATGGCAAATCAACCGAGTTTCAGTTTGTTTCACAATCTTTGAAATCAGAAGGCGAGATATTTATTAAAGAAGGCATTAAATTTAGATATTTTAATGACACACCAACAAATTTTTCATTTTTGCCTGAGAGTTGGTTGAATGAACTCGAAAAGGCAGAATTTTACTGTTGGGCTGGGTGCGAGAAGTGGTGGGCTGGTTACCCTTTAATTTGCTGGATTGCAATTCAAGGTCAAACACTAAAGTTATATGCAGAAGTAGGCCCATTGTCTAATTATAAGTTGAGAGCACTATTAATCGAATCATTAGAGGGACTTAATAGTAAAATAATTAAGTTTAATAAAAATGCAAAAGAAGAAAATGCGAAGTACTCTAAATTTTTAAATGATAAGAATCTAAAATCCACATTAAAAGATGAAGAGGACCTTCAAAATGCAGAAAAATTGGAAGTTTCAATTGAAAAGATTTTAAAAGCTTTTTCTAACTCCACTGTCAAAGTAGTTGAGGAAGCGCTTAAAACGTTTATAAATAAAGCCCATGAGGATGGTTTAATAGAAATAAAAAAATAGACAAGGAGTAACGCATGAAAATATTAACTAGCAGTGATATTGACTATGACAATGTTGAAGAGCTGGGCAAAGTGTTTTCAGGTTTTGGATTTAATACCGTTTGCATGTTCCGGCCCATTCCGATCACCCATTTCGGTTCAATCCGATCACTGATTTCGGTCTAATCCGATCGCCTATTTCGGCGTTATCCGATCAAAAAT
>NZ_JAKRFA010000030.1:1726-71895 GCF_022348305.1 Alteromonas sp. MmMcT2-2 | reverse complement strand
ATTGACTTCACGAAAAAGCCGAATATATGGCAGCAATGAATCACGTTATTAAATCAACACGGTGTCTTGCAATCGGAGAGGGTCCATATATGGTATAACATCATTTCACTTACGCTTTTAGTGTTATCTCTTTTCGCATTTTGCTATTCTTGTAAATAAATCAACAAAAAAGGGTTGAGTGTTGAAAGGGATCCTAACGTTTCTTATCATTTTGGTGCTGCTCGCGATCGCGTTTGTCATTGGCTCACAAAATGAAGCACAAGTAACAGTTAATTATTTAATTGCTCAGGCGAATCTTCGCTTATCGACGTTAATAGCGATAACACTTTCAATTGGCGTTGGTATCGGAATTTTGGTAATGCTAATGAGCTGGCTAAAATTACGTGTTCAGTTGATGTCTGCGCAGTCTAAAATACAGAGTCTGGAACAAGAACACTAATGCTCGAACTGCTGTTTCTCCTTTTGCCTGTTGCGGCAGGTTACGGCTGGATAATGGGCCGAAATAGTGTCCGTCAAGCGCAGCGAAAGCAGTCTAGCATTCTATCTAAGCATTATTACAAGGGGCTAAACTTCCTTCTTTCAGACCAACCTGATAAAGCAGTCGATACGCTAATCAAAATGATTAACGTGAATAGCGATACAGTAGAGACGCATATCGCGATGGGGAGTTTTTTCCGTCACCGAGGTGAAATAGACCGCGCAATTAAAGTCCACCAGAATTTAGTTAGCCGTGATGAGCTCCAGCCGGCTCAACGAGAAAATGCCCTGAGGGAGCTTGGTCACGACTACACACAAGCGGGCTTTCTAGAGCGTGCTGAAAATGCTTTTCTTCAACTGCTTAACAGCGATAAACACTACCTTGTAGCTCAACAGCAACTTTTCAGTATCTACCAGACCACGAAAGAGTGGGAAAGAGCCATAGAATTAGCCGAACGTATGGTGCAGTGTCATGGTGACAATGATGATTTGTGCGAGCGTCTTGCACACTTTTATTGTGAACAAGCATCGGTTGAGTTGAAGAACGATAGCCAAGGGGCGGCATTGACCTTATTGCAAAAAGCGGTAAACGCCGACGAACATGCGGTTAGGCCGTGGCTTATGTTAGGTGATATAGCGCTTGATCAAAAACGCTTTACTGATGCCAACGCGTACTTTACGCAAGTGGCCGAACGCGATATCAACTGGTTCAGCGAAGCCGTACCTAGTTTGGAAAAAATTGCTGAAGAAACTGACGACTGGGAAAGTTTTCAGAAGAACTTAGAAGCACACTGGCAAGAGTGTGCTACGTCCTATTTAGCCATGGTTGATGTGCTTATGAAGCGCGGTGAAACGGCACAGGCGGCTGAGTACTTACTTGAGCAACTTCGCAAACGCCCGACTATGCGCGGCTTTAAAACCCTTATGGGGCTTTACATTGACCAGCTTTCAGATAAAACCACGGCTGATAGTTTACGCTTACTTAAAGAATTGGTGGAAAAGCAAATGTTGCAGCGCCCTAAATACCGCTGTGGCAGCTGTGGCTTTTCCGGTCGAAAATTATATTGGTTATGCCCTAGCTGTAAAAAGTGGGGTGTAGTAAAACCTATCAAAGGGCTAGACGGAGAATAAAAGAACATGCATGACCCACGCGTTATTGTTGCATTAGACTATGACAATAAAGACACTGCATTGGCGTTTGTTGATAAATTAGATTCAAGCTTGTGCAAGCTAAAAGTGGGCAAGGAGATGTTCACCTTATTTGGACCGGAATTCGTAAAAGCGCTAATCGCTAAAGGCTTTGACGTTTTCTTAGATCTCAAATTCCATGACATTCCAAATACTGTAGCGAAAGCGTGTAGAGCAGCGGCGGAGCTAGGTGTATGGATGGTAAACGTACATGCATCGGGCGGCCTACCTATGATGCAAGCAGCTAAAGAGGCGATTGCAACAAGCAGCAACCCTCAAACTAAACTTATTGCGGTTACCGTTCTCACCAGCATGGATGAAGCGCAGTTGGCGGATGTAGTAAGCGGTGTTACACCAGAGCAACAAGTGCTGCGTCTGGCGGCACTAACAGAAAAAGCAGGATTAGACGGCATTGTCTGCTCGGCACAGGAAGCCAGCGCATTACGCGAAAAACACAGCGACGATTTTCTGCTAGTTACACCAGGTATTCGCCCAGTAGGCGCAGACGCTGGTGATCAAAAACGCGTCATGACACCTCCCGATGCTATGAAAGCTGGCGTGAGCTATTTAGTTATGGGAAGACCTATCACTAAAGCGGAAGATCCTATTGCCGTACTGAAAGCAGTAAACGCATCAATAAACGGTTAGACTTATTTCAAATACAAAAAAGCTCGGATGTGATGTTCACATACCGAGCTTTTTTATTCCGATATTCTTATTCAAGGGTATGGCCACAGCCCTACCCGAGACTAATCTTTAGAAATTATTCGCCTTTAAGCGCTACTTCAGCTGGTGTATAGGTAAGGCCTAGTTCTTCACCTAGCGCGTCAACCACAGCTTTGTACGTTACCTTACCTTCGTGCACGTTTAGACCGTTAAGCAAGTGCTTGTCTTCTAGCATCGCTTTCGCAGGGCCTTTGTTTGCAAGGGCTAAGCCGAATGGCAATGTGGCATTGTTAAGTGCCATTGTAGAAGTACGCGCAACGCCACCTGGCATGTTTGCAACACAGTAGTGAACCACGTCATCAACAATATAAACTGGGTCTTGGTGTGTTGTTGCTTTAGATGTTTCAAAGCATCCGCCTTGGTCGATAGCAACGTCAACAAGTACTGAACCAGGCTTCATTGCCTTAATCTGTTCGCGAGTAAGAAGCTTCGGAGCTGCTGCGCCAGGAATAAGTACCGCACCAACAACAAGATCAGCTTTTGAAGAGTAGTGCTCAATAGCGTCAACGGTAGAGTAAACCGTTTTTACTTGTCCGTTAAAAATATCATCGATTTGACGAAGACGAGGAAGCGAGCGGTCAAGAATAGTGACGTCAGCACCAAGGCCTAGTGCCATTTTTGCTGCGTTAGTACCAACAACACCACCGCCGATAACCAATACTTTACCTGGTGCTACACCCGGAACGCCACCAAGAAGTGTACCGCTACCGCCGTGTGCTTTTTCAAGGTAGTGCGCGCCAGCTTGAACAGACATACGGCCAGCTACTTCACTCATTGGTGCTAGTAGTGGAAGCCCACCGCGGTCGTCAGTCACTGTTTCATATGCGATACACGTTGCACCAGATTCCACAAGCAGCTTTGTTTGCGTAGGATCAGGCGCTAAATGTAGGTAGGTGTATAGTGTCTGGCCTTTACGAAGCATTTTGCACTCGTTAGGCTGAGGCTCTTTAACTTTTACGATCATTTCTGCTTCAGCAAACACTTGCTCAGCCGTTGATGCAATGGCTGCGCCTGCTTCGACATACATTTCGTTAGTGAAACCTATTGCGTCACCTGCGTTAGTTTCTACTAAAACGCTGTGACCGTGGCTAACAAACTCTTTTACAGCTGCTGGCGTCAAGCCAACACGGTATTCGTGGTTCTTAATTTCTTTTGGTACACCAACTAACATGTATAGTCCTCAATCTTATAGTGAGCTTCTAAGCGGCTCTGGTTGAACTTTTGATAAATAGTGTTCGGCTTTGAAGCACGTGAACATATTTGCGGAGTATACGTGATAAAAAAACGAACTATCTGCTGAAGAATGGGCGTTTGTAGCATATAATTCTCCTAAAAGATGCTTTTAAGATATTTTATATGCTGGTAAAGACACCAAAACACCTAGACCGAATAGACAGGAATATTCTGGTTCAGTTACAGAAAAACGGGCGTATATCAAACGTCGAACTTGCTAAAGAAGTGGGATTAAGCCCCAGCCCTTGTCTTGAGAGAGTTAAGAGGCTGGAGGCTCAGGGCTACATAAAAGGATATCATGCTGTCGTTGACCCAGAAAAGCTCGGCGCAGCTATGCTTGTGTTCGTAGAGATTACGTTAACGAAAACATCGGTAGATATCTTTGCAGAATTTTCTGCTGCGGTAAAACTGCATGACGATATACAAGAATGTCACCTGGTGTCCGGAGATTTTGACTTCCTTCTTAAAGCACGCGTTGCAGATATGGGAAGTTATAGGAAATTATTAGGTGATACTTTACTGCGCTTGCCCGGAGTAAGTGAGTCGCGGACGTACGTTGTGATGGAAGAAGTAAAAAGTACATCGTCGCTGCGCATTAATTTGAAGTAATGAAAGCGTGGCTCAATAGCGTGGTTTTGTGGTAGGCTGTGCAAAAATACAGTGTTTGTGTTTTATCAAAGGATTAACAGCACGCTAAAGCACAGGGTAGGGGATGGGTGTATTAATTCAGTTGTGCGCTCAGTAACTTACCAAAAAGTAAATCAATAATAATTATGTAGGAATAGCAAAGAGTTCGCTAAGCTCTTTGTTGCGGTTAGTACTGCGGTTACCGCATAGGGTAAAAAGCTATCTGCGGTAATACATGCGATGGAAATTGAAGGTTTTTTAGGGTTATGGCGCGATTAACAGGGGTTCAGCGAGTGTGGGAAGCAGGTATGATTATCGCCTGTGTTTTCGCCTTCTTCTTATTGCTGGCACTAGCATCTTTTCATCCAGGAGACCCAGGTTGGAGTCAGGCTGGATTACAACTCGACGTTCACAACTGGGTTGGAGCAACAGGGGCATGGGTCGCTGATCTTCTGCTATTCTCATTTGGTTTTTTAGCGTATTTGCTGCCTTTCGGCTCCGCCTTCTTAGGGTGGTTTCTATTCCAACACATTAAAGAACTCGATGAATTCGATTACCTTACTATTGGATTAAGAATTATCGGTGGGCTGTTGATGGCCCTCGGTGCAACGGGCATCGCCAGTATAAATTTTGATGACATTTACAACTTTTCAGCCGGCGGATTTGTTGGCGACGTAATTAGTTCAGCGCTAGTGCCTTACTTCAATACCGCTGGCACAATTTTGCTACTTCTTTGTTTCTTCTGTACGGGCTTTACCTTACTAACGGGTATTAGCTGGCTCACTATTATCGACAGGTTAGGTGAAGGTACGCTGTGGTTAGGACGTAAGACTCTTTCAGCACCTCAGAATTTGTTAGCATTTGAAATGCCGCGACTAGCCCTAGCTAACAAATCGTCTAATCAAAGTGGCGACGAAGGTGCAGAGCTAGATATTACCAGTATGCGCGCTGAACCTTTGGCTTCTACTGCACAGACAAAACCATCACAGACACAGAAAACTACGCCATCACGCAGTGAGCCTACCTTTGGCATTGACGATGTAGATGATGAGCCGCCGTTTTATACCTATGACGGGGACAAGTCTGCTCAATCTAATCCCGCCGATACTGTCAACGCCGAGGAAGACGATGCGACATCAAGTACAGATGTAGATATAGCTGAGACGAAAAAGTCGTCGTTCTCATTGTCAGGTATGCGTAGTGCGGTTACGGGTAGCTTTAAAGACAAAGTGGGTTTGGGTAAATCGAGCCAAGATGACTCAGTTCAGTCAGAAGATGATAGCAGTCAACATGAGCATAAACACCAAGCGCAGCAAAGTCCGCATATTAACTTTGACGACTTAGAAGAGTTTGATGAAGACTTGCCTTACGAAACTGGAAGCAAGCCAATAACTTCTGCGAATAACAGCGCGCCATCTGCTGAAGGTACCGAACCAAATACGGAAACGCTACAGTCGCAAACTGTTGAAACTCAGGGAGTGGGTCAAGGTGCTAACCAAGCATTTACGCCTGCTGCACTAGGTGCTAAACCTGTGAGGGCGAGGGCAGGAGAATTAGATCCTGATTTACCACCTATGCCGTCCTTTGATTTACTTGAACGTGCTGACAAACATGAAAATCCGCTTACGCCAGAAGAAATTGAAGGTATTTCTCGTTTGGTAGAGGAAAAACTGGCTGACTTTAACATTGAAGCGACGGTGGTTGGCGTGTTCCCTGGCCCTGTTATTACTCGGTTTGAGCTTGATTTAGCACCTGGGGTAAAAGTGAGCAAGATCTCAGGACTGTCGAAAGACTTGGCCCGCGCTATGTCAGCTATCTCGGTACGTGTGGTGGAAGTTATTCCGGGTAAGTCAGTAATTGGCTTAGAGCTGCCGAATAAAAAACGTGAAATGGTGCGGCTGAGCGAAGTTATTAGCTGCGATACTTTTCAGTCTAATAAATCACCATTAACCATGGTATTGGGGGCTGATATTTCAGGCCAGCCAGTGGTGGTCGATCTAGCCAAAATGCCTCACCTTTTGGTTGCGGGTACTACGGGCTCAGGTAAATCTGTAGGTGTGAACGTTATGATTCTTAGTTTGCTTTATAAGAGCACGCCAGAAGATGTTCGCATGATCATGATTGACCCGAAAATGCTTGAGCTTTCCGTTTATGAAGGCATACCTCACTTGCTTGCTGAAGTGGTTACCGATATGAAAGAAGCCGCTAATGCCCTTCGTTGGTGCGTGGGTGAAATGGAGCGTCGTTATCGTCTTATGAGCGCTCTTGGCGTGCGTAACCTAAAAGGCTATAACGCGAAAGTAGAAGAAGCTATTGCTAATGGCACACCAATAAAGGACCCACTGTGGAAGAATGAAGAAAGTATGGATGCCGAAGCGCCTGACTTAGCCAAGCTTCCTGCTATCGTGGTAGTGGTTGATGAATTTGCCGACATGATGATGATAGTGGGCAAAAAAGTAGAAGAGCTTATTGCACGTATCGCACAGAAAGCACGTGCTGCGGGCATCCATCTTATCCTTGCCACACAGCGTCCGTCTGTAGATGTTATTACAGGTCTGATTAAAGCCAACATTCCAACCCGTTGTGCATTCCAAGTTTCTAGTAAAATAGACTCTAGAACCATTCTAGACCAACAAGGCGCAGAAACTTTGCTAGGGATGGGGGACATGCTTTATCTGCCTCCTGGTAGCCCTGTGCCAACCCGTGTTCACGGTGCTTTTGTAGATGATCACGAAGTACATGCTGTAGTCGCAGACTGGCAGAAACGTGGTGAGCCTGAATACATTGATGAGATCCTGAATGGCGAAGCGACGGCTGAAGTTTTACTGCCGGGCGAACAGCCTGAGGGTGAGGATCAAGAATTTGATGCCTTCTATGATGAAGCCGTGGCGTTTGTTACTGAAACACGTCGAGCTAGTGTGTCGAGTGTGCAGCGTAAGTTTAGAATTGGTTACAATCGAGCTGCGCGCTTAGTTGAACAAATGGAAATGAGTGGTGTCGTAAGTGCACAGGGGCATAACGGGAACCGCGAGGTTCTTGCACCACCGCCCCACAAAGAATAACGAATGGATTGAATAAATGAATAAAGCAGTTTCGGTTTATTTTGTGAGTGCATTGGTAACGGCAGGTACAGCAATGACTGCTGCTAACGCTGCGGTAGAATTAGATACAACAGGTTCAAATATAGGTAACAACAATGCTGACGAGGTTGTCAGTGCTCATGACGCTATTCAGGCTAATGCCACAGTAAACACCAGTCAGCCTAAATCTTCATCGCTTATCAATGATTCTGCGAGTACGTCACTGCAGGCGTTGTTAAGCAATATGAAGCAATTTCGTGCAAGCTTTGCGCAAACAGTAGTCGATGCACAGCAAAATGTCGTTCACGAAGCACAAGGCACGCTGACCATGACCCGCCCCAATAAGCTTCGCTGGGAAACAACGTTTCCTGATGAGACCCTTTTGGTTGCCGATGGCGAAGCGGTTTGGAATGTGGATACCTTTGTAGAGCAGGTGACAGTCCTATCTCAAGACAATGCGATTAAAGATAACCCTATTGTTTTGCTTACATCGACAGATGAAGCAACGTGGTCAAAGTTCTCAATCAATCAATTAAATAGCGGTTCATCGGCTGTAACGCCTGAAAACGGCGCGGCAGACAACATCAATGGTGTTAGTGTAACAAAAAGCTACCAAATCACCCCTAAAGAACAGGGTGGCCAAATCGCAACGCTTACTTTAACCTTTAACCAAGACGGTGAACTCGCTTCGCTTAATATGCTCGATGCGCAACAGCAAATCAGCACGTTGGTGTTCAGTAATATTGAAACGCGTTTTCCAGTGCCCGCTGATACGTTCTTAGTTGATATTCCAGACAGCTTCATAATTGATGACCAGCGTTAATCAAGATTTCGCGCCCCTCGCGGCGCGAATGCGCCCGGTCACCATAGAGCAGTACAGCGGTCAAGAACACTTACTTGGCGAAGGTAAGCCTCTACGTAAAATGTTAGAGGCGGGTCACTGTCATTCTATGATTTTGTGGGGGCCGCCCGGTACCGGTAAAACTACCCTTGCTGAACTCATTGCTCAATACACCAACGCATCTGTATTGCGTATTTCTGCGGTTACCTCTGGGGTAAAAGACATCAGAGCCGCCATGGATACGGCTGAAGAAAACGCCCGTTATAACCAGCGAACCTTGTTGTTTGTTGACGAAGTACACCGATTCAACAAAAGTCAGCAGGACGCGTTTCTTCCATTTGTTGAGTCTGGCGTTGTTACCTTTATTGGCGCAACGACAGAAAATCCCTCGTTCGAATTAAATAAAGCGCTTTTATCTCGTGTACGTGTTTATGTGCTAAAGACACTCGAACACGAAGCACTGTCTGAATTGATTGATAGAGCGCTAAGCGATACTGAAAAAGGTCTGGGTGACAGAGCCCTTGGTATTGAAGAAACAGCCAGAAACGCGCTTATTGATTTAAGTGGCGGCGACGCACGTCGTCTTCTCACCTATTTAGAGCTTGCTGCCGACTTCACCGGAGCAAACGAAATAACCGTAAGCGATGTTGAGCATGCGGTAGGCGAAAAAGTTGCTAGTTACGACAACAAAGGCGACACCTTCTACGACCTAATATCCGCGTTTCATAAATCTGTTAGAGGCTCAGATCCAGACGCAGCCCTTTACTGGTACGCAAGAATTCTTGATGGCGGGGGAGATGCGCTGTATGTAGGAAGACGTTTACTTGCTATCGCGTCTGAAGACATTGGTAATGCCGACCCAAGGGCGATGCAGCTCTGTATTAATGCCTGGGACACGTTTCACCGAGTAGGACCTGCAGAGGGCGAGCGCGCTATTGCTCAAGCTGCGGTATATTGTGCATTAGCTGCAAAAAGTAACGCGGTATATATGGCGTTTAACGAAGCAAAAGCATTGGCGCGTAAAACCTCTGATGCACCTGTTCCCATGCATTTACGCAATGCGCCTACGTCGCTAATGAAAGAGCTCGGTCATGGCGACGGTTACCGCTATGCGCACAACGAGCCAAATGCGTTTGCCGCGGGTGAGTCTTACTTCCCAGAAAGCCTTACCGGAACTCGCTTGTATAACCCTAATGAACGCGGTTTAGAGAAAGCTTTGAAAGCCAAGCGTGAATTTCTCGATTCACTTAATGCGAGAAGTAACAATAAAAGGTAAAGTTGCAGACAAGTAACTCAACTAGTTCAGATTATATGAATTAGTTAATAAAAAATGCGCTAGGGAGTTTTCGTGCCTCAAGGGTTAGCTTTGTATTGTTTTATTGCCGCTGGCGGTGCGACCGGCGCCTGTTTACGCTATTTTGTTACCACAAGTGTTGATTCCTTATTTGGAAAACACATGCCGTTTGGTACACTAACGGTGAATGTGGTCGGGTCGTTTGCACTCGCATTACTGTACGGTTTTATCGAACGTCATGATTTAAGCGACTCTCCTTACCGAGCGCTTATCGGTGTAGGGCTATTAGGTGCCTTTACTACATTCTCAACATTTTCCGTTGAAACCTTAACTTTATTAGAAAACGGGTTGTGGCTTAAAGCCGCAGCAAATGTATTTCTTAACGTTGGCGCTTGCCTAATAGCAGGTTGGCTAGCCATTCAATTGATGAAAGGATAATTAGAAACACATGTTAGATCCAAAGTGTTTGCGAAGCGATATAGAACAAACAGCTAAGCGATTAGCTGCCCGTGGTTTTAACCTCGATGTAGCAGCTTTCAGTTCGCTTGAAGAAAAAAGAAAAACACTTCAGTCCAGAACACAGGATCTGCAAAACGAGCGTAACGTACGAAGTAAATCCATTGGTAAAGCAAAAGCGCAGGGCGAAGATATTGCACCGCTATTGGCTGAAGTGGGTAAGCTTGGTGACGAGCTTGACGCCGCTAAAGCGGAACTTAGCGAACTGTTGGAAGAAATTAACACCCTTACGCAAGGCATTCCTAATTTGCCGCACGAGTCTGTACCAGCGGGTAAAAACGAAGATGACAATGTTGAGATTTCTAGATGGGGCGAACCACGCACGTTTGATTTTGAAGTTAAAGATCATGTTGATGTGGCTGAAGGCTTAAACAACGGCTTAGATTTCGCCACCGCAAGTAAGCTTACGGGAAGCCGCTTTGTAGTGATGCGCGGCGATATTGCTCGCCTAAATCGTGCAATTGCTCAGTTCATGCTGGATACCCATACACAAGAACATGGCTACCAAGAGATGTATGTGCCTTACTTGGTTAACGCTGACAGCCTTTATGGCACAGGTCAGTTGCCTAAATTTGGTGAAGACCTATTTCACACCAAGCCAGCAACTGAAGAAGGACAGGGGCTTAGCTTAATTCCAACGGCGGAAGTTCCGCTAACTAATATTGCACGTGATGAAATATTAGATGCGAAAACGCTGCCTGTGAAAATGACTGCGCATACGCCTTGCTTCCGCTCAGAAGCTGGTTCGTACGGTCGTGATACCCGTGGCCTTATTCGTCAGCATCAGTTCGATAAGGTAGAACTTGTACAGTTAGTTAAGCCGGAAGATAGCTTTGACGCACTAGAAGCACTTACAGGACACGCAGAAGTTATTCTTCAAAAGCTAGAATTACCGTACCGCAAAGTGTTGCTTTGTACTGGTGATATGGGCTTTGGTGCATGTAAAACCTACGATCTTGAAGTATGGCTACCTGCGCAAAATACCTATCGTGAAATTTCTTCATGTTCAAACATGTTGGACTTCCAAGCACGACGCATGCAGGCTAGATTCCGTAACCCAGAAACGAATAAAACTGAACTTCTTCACACATTGAATGGTTCTGGTTTAGCGGTAGGGCGTACGCTTGTAGCTATTTTAGAGAACAATCAGCAGGCAGACGGAAGCGTTACGATTCCAAAGGCACTTGTGCCTTACATGGCAGGCCAAGAGGTTATCACAGCGAATAGCGTGTAAATTTACTTTTCAGTTTAAATCACAACATTAATTTAAGTCTAATAGTTGCGACTTAATTAATAACAACCCGATATCTTGTGAAGAGTTATCGGGTTTTTTCTTTTTACATCGTTACTTCCATACCTATCAAAAAGTGACGTGTATAGTCAGCGCAAAATTATCTTTACACGTAATAATTTTATTATATAAACAGCATCTTATGGTTCATTTATTAGTGCGATCAAAGTTGTTTCTAAATGTAAATAAAAAGCGTTTTTCCTCTTAAATTACTTATATTTCAGTCACTAATGTCACAATTGACACTTTTAACTATATCTTATACTTTTGGCTAATGTTGCGCATTGCGTAACATTAATGAAATGTAAATCTCCCCAAGCTTCAAAAATGAAAATAGGTCGCATTTACATTTTACCTACATAAGAAAGCTTCATGGATAAACGGACTTACCCATCGGGTGTTTCTGTTTGTCCGGAAAGCAAATTTCCAGGGAATAGATATGGAAAATCGAAACACACTTAATAGATTATCTCAGGGGATAATCGTCGCACTTGGAATAAGTGCTACTCCTTTCGTTTCTGCTCAGGACACGGTAGAAAAAGACGCTGACACAGTAGAGCAGATCTCAGTGGTAGGATCTCGTATCCGCACAGACTCTTTTGCTAATGATACGCCTATAGACATCATTTCAGTTGCCGACGCCGAAGGTGAAGGTTTAAAAACACTTGGCGAGCTACTTCGTACAAGCACCGCTGCTTCTGGTTCAAGTCAAATCACTGCGGCACTTACCGTAGGCTATGTTACTGATGGTGGTACAGGTGCAGAAACGGTAGGTCTTCGCGGCCTTGGTCCAAATCGAACACTTATATTGTTAAACGGCCGTCGTGCCGGGCCCGCCGGTACTCGTGGTGGTGTTTCTGCATTTGATTTGAATAGTATCCCACTTTCAGCTGTTGAGCGTGTAGAGATACTGAAAGATGGTGCATCGGCGCTATACGGATCTGATGCGGTAGCAGGCGTAATTAATATCATCACTAAAAAAGGTGATGAGAAGACCATCAACGTTGATATTAGTCAGCCGATGGAATCTGGTGGTGAAGACCGTCGTGTTAACATTTCATTCGGTGAAGAATACTCTGAAGGCTCGTTTCGTGTAACCGCTGACTATCGTAAAGTGTCTATGCTTCGCCGTGGAGACCGTGACTACTTTAACTGTACTGAACGTCTTCAATTTAACCAAGATGGAACTCGTGCCGACCCAATTGACCCGCGCACTGGCGACTATCATTGTAGTGAAGCCGGTTATGGCCTGTGGCTTTCGGGTGGTGTTAATGATGCATATGGCCGTGGTTTGAACGCTGCTTATGACTACGACAACTTTTTTGCAAACAATGGTTTTGAGAGTTTTAATGATGCAAATGTAGGGTTCACTACACCGGAAGGTTGGTATCCGGTTTCTTTCAATGATAATTATGAAAGTGAAGGGTGGTGGGACTTAAATCATCCATTCCTGGGGCAACAAACGGTAGTACCAGAAACACAGAATGCATCTATTTATGCAACCGGAGATTATAACTTATCAGATGGCGTAACTCTTTACGGTGAGTTTATTTATAGTAAACGTAAAACAAAAACTGATGATTACCGCCAATTTTGGACGGCCGATATTCCGCGACTTCCAACTGATGTTTTAGATGGTTTTGACGGTGATGGGAGTGTAATGGCAGTAGCACTAACCGATCATTTCAGTTCTGAAATTGAAGTCGATTACACTAGAGGCGTAATCGGCGCTACCGGCGACATCGGTTTTTGGACCTGGGATCTTTCTTATCAATATAGCCACAATGACGGTAAATACGGTCAGGATATCATCTACGATGATGCAATGTGGATGGCTCAGAGCAATGCCTTTAATGGCGTAAGTTGTTCTGGAGAGGTAACAGAATTTAGCGGTAATACATGTGTTGATATTCCGTGGACAGATCCTAATTTTCTCTATGGTGATCGAACGCCTGCACAAGAAGATTTTTTGTTCGGACGAGATAATGGAAAAACCACTTACGACCAACAAACGCTTGAAGGCTACGTGACGGGGGATCTTTTTTCTCTTCCTGCTGGTGAGGTTGGCGCTGCGTTTGGTTTCCAAATCCAGAAAGATGAAATTGAAGATACGCCTGGAGAGCACACGTTAAATGGCAACTCGTGGGGGCTATCTGGTGGTGGCATCACCGCTGGCGATCAGTTAACCAAAGCTATTTATGCAGAAGTAAAAATTCCACTTCTTGAAGGTATAACCGGCATAGAAAGATTAGATCTGACAGCCTCTGGTCGTTGGAATGATGTCGACACTTACGGCAACGACACTACGTTTAAGTTAGGTATGAACTGGTCTATTGTTGATGGTGTTAGTGTCCGTGCTAGCCGTGGTACTTCATTTAGAGCGCCGGCCCTCTATGAGCTTTATCTTGCTGAGCAGACGGGTTTTAGCGGTCAGTTATCTGTTGACCCATGTCTTGATTATGTAAGTGAATTTGAAGCGGGTAATATTACCGATACTGTTTTCGCGAATTGTCAGGCTGATGGCATTCCTGCTGATTATGATCAGGGCGGCAGTTCAGCTTTACTTATTACGAGCGGCGGTGAAGGGCGTCTTTCAGCGGAAACTTCTGTTGCAGAAGGCATCGGTCTTGTTTTGACCAGCCCCGAAGATACTTATGCTTTCTCTATCGATTATTTCAATATCGAGATCTCAAATGAGATAGACAACCTTGGTGGTGCTGATATTGTCGATCGCTGTTACGACTCTATCGATTTTGAAAATGAACCATTGTGTAATTTATTTACGCGTCGTAACGATAGTGAAACTAACGATTATGGTATAGATGTGGTTAACGGTGGATACGTAAACATCTCATATCAGCGTGTTCGTGGTGTAGATTATAATTTTACTTACGACGAAGAGTTCGATTGGGGTAATGTTCGATTCCGAGTAGAACATACAATGCAAATTGAAAAGTACGGTCTACTATTTGAAGATTCACCGTACAACAACGAAGTAGGCGAAAATGGTCTTCCTAAGCATACAGGTGTAGCTCGTCTTACCTATGGTAAAGATGACTGGAGTATAACGTGGACGGCCAGTTACTTTGACTCTACTAATGATTACGAGTACTACGGTAGTGAAACAAACACGACCACGCTGAATGATGAGACAGTAACATTTATTGACGAAACGAGGTGGACAACTTACCACGCGGTGTCTGGCTCATTTGCTTACGAAGATTTTGACGTCATCGTAGGTGTAGCTAATTTATTTGATGAAGAGCCTCCTCGTATTTCTGCGAGCGGATTTGAGTTGGGTAATGCTGCGCTATTTTCTCAATATGATTTTATTGGTCGTCGCGTATTTGCTAATGTTCGCTACAGCTTTTAATCTAGTGATTTGATTGTTTAAGCCCCCCGAATATAGGGGGCTTTTTTACATGGAGATAATTATAAATGAAAGCTCGTTTATCGCTTTTGAAAACGATTATGCTGGGAAGCCTAGCTTTCTCTTTTTCTACAAATGCTGAAGTGAAAACGCCCGTTTTAGAGGCTTTCGCAAAACACTCTCAGTATTTACAAATTAAAATATCCCCCGATGGTAAATATCTGGCATCTACTTCCAGAGATGATGATGGCGTTGTTTTCCTTACGGTACTTGATATTGAAAAGCAAAAAGTACAATCGATCACTCGAGGAAGGGGAAAAGAGTCAGTCGGCAGTTTCAACTGGTTAAATGATGAACGTCTCTTACTGAGCATGGTGCGTGAAGTCGGCGCCCTAGAGCAACCAGTCCCGACCGGAGAGTTGTTAGCGATGGATGCAGATGGCAGTGATAACGTGGTCCTCACTGGCTACCGCTCTAAAAGTGGTGATACCCGATACTCTCAGGTCGTAGATTTTTTACCAGACGATCCAGATGCCATCGTCGTTTTTAGCGTTCAAGGGTCAACAAAAGAGCCTTTTTTGGATCTCTATAAAATGAAGGTGAGCAATGGGCGAAAAGCATCGTTGGGTAGAATGCCGTTACGTATGTATAAATCCACAGGAGATAGCTTACGAATCATAACCAACAGCAAAGGTGAAGCTTTGGCAATGACGAGCTCAGATCCTAATGAAAATAATCAAGTAACGCTAATGGTACGAAGTTCAGTAGACGACGACTGGCAAGTGGCATTTCAGGCGGAATCATTTGATTCATTTTTCAATCCATTAGTATTTTTAGCCGATGATAAAACGCTAGTTGGACTTAGTACTATTGAAACTGATACAGATGCTGTCGCAACTTATAACATTGATACTAAAAAGCACACTGTTTTAGCTGCCCATGAAATGGTTGATGTGGAGCCTATATTGCACGAAGTTAGAGGGCAAGTGCAAGAAGTCATAGGCGCGGAATATGAATATAAAGACCTCAGTGCTACTTACTTTAGTGAAGTTAAAAACACTGATGAACAACGAATTTTAGCTAGTTTACGTCAAGCGTTTAAGGGCAGTGTAGTGTCTATCACATCTTCGACGTATGACGGCTCAAAGATGATTGTAGCAGTTGGCGGGATTAATCAACCCACGGCGTATTATCTGTTTAATAAAAATAAAAAACAGTTAGCAAAACTGACTGATACGCGACCATGGTTAAACGATTTTGATATGCCCCAATCTAAAATTGTTACCTATAAGGCAAGAGATGGTCAGGAGATTTCGGGCATTCTTACTTTACCAGTAGGTGTATCAAAAAACCTTCCTTTAATAATGCATCCACACGGTGGTCCTCACGGTTTAAAAGATACACTTACTGAAATGAGAAGCGATGCTAAAGTGTTGGCGGCTCACGGTTATGCTGTATTCCAACCTAATTTCAGAGGTTCAGGAGGCTATGGCTTAGAATTTCTGAAAGCAGGTTTCAAATCTTGGGGAACACTAATGATTGACGATATGACCGACGGCGTCAATTATCTAATTGAGCAAGGCATTGTTGATCAAAATAGAATGTGTGTTTATGGTGCTTCTTATGGTGGTTATGCCGCCCTCCAAAGTGTCATTAGAGAACCTGACTTATATAAGTGTACAGTAGGTTTTGTAGGAGTGTATGACCTAGCACTGATGAAATCTGCAGGCGACATTCCAGAGTCTCAATCTGGTATAAACTACTTGAATCGTGTATTGCCTGATGGTGATAGCCAATCTCCGGTAAAAAACGTCGATAAAATAAAGGTACCTGTATTCATCATCCAAGGTGAGGAAGATGTCCGCGTACCCAAAGAGCATGCTTTTGCGTTACGAGAAGAGTTAGAAAAGCGCAATAAACCGTACGAATGGATGATGAAGTCTGGCGAGGCACACGGTTTCTATAAAGAAGAAAACAACGTCGAGCGTTGGACTGCAATGATTGAGTTTTTTGATAAACACACCGCTAAGTAGTTAGACTGAACAAACTGAGGTTTATCTTTAAAAAAAGGAAATGGGTGAATCCCTTTTCCTTTTTTTCATTTACCATGCAATATTTTGAGATATGGAACCTATAGAATTTTAAAATGGCGGAAGCATTTTTCATTACGAGGACTTATGTGCGGATTTATACAGCGTATTACTGACTCACCTGACGTTATTGCGCTACTTGAAGAAGTCGGGCTTACACAAACCATTCCGCTTTTTGTCAATGAATCTTCCACAAGCAATGTTATTAACTTTTATCCTGCATTTGGAAAAGTGCCAGAACGACAAATTACCAATTTAATTGTATCTGGTGATAGCACCATCGATGCTACATGGTGGTTTGATGCTAAGCCCGTTGGCGACACGTTAGAGGTTGGCAACAGAACCACATTCAATGCCCGTAATTTAGAAAGCCCTTATTGGAGCAAGTTCATTCGTGAACGACGCGCTGTGGTTGTCGCAACTGCAGTAGGAGAGTCAAATCCACTTGGCAAAGGAAAAGCGCACTATTTAATGAAACCGGCTACTGGTGCATTGCTCATTGGCGCGGTATACCGGCGGTTTAGTAATGGCCTATTTTCCTGTGCAGTAGTGACGCGCCCACCCGTAGAGGGGTTTAGTCAGTATCATGAAAAATCCATTCCTTGCTTTCTTCCACATAATGCACATGCGATAAATGCGTGGTTAGCGGCTGACACACAAGGCTCATTGAACAATGAGGTAGAATATATTTTGAATAATCCTCGTGTTTATACCGATCTTGAAGTCACGCGAGTAAAGACGTTTAAAAGCGCCGAGGCAATCGGTGAGGTTAATGTGTTAAAAGCTGACGAAAACCGCTAACTTTTACTTATAAGCGAGTAAGAGAAGGCGGCAATGACAACAGCCGCCTGTGACAATCTAACTACTAAATAACGTTTTATTTAAGGTAGGAAAGCAAGGTTTCTTCGTCCGCGCCTAAAACATTCTTTTTCACTTCTTTGTCGACGACGTCTGAACATTGAGATGACATTCCGCTTCTCAATTTACCAAGAAATCCAGGCCCACTAATAATATCTATCGAGCCCAAAGCACCTCGTTTACGTTCACCATCTAGCCAGTCAGCAATGTCACTAGCAAATCTTTCATCTTCGAGTTCGGCGGCATCTTTTCGATTCATGCTATCAACGCCTGGTACTTGCGAAGCGGGAGCCGATTGTCTGCCGGGTTTATCTGTATAAATGTCTTGGTCACTCGCTCCACTAAACTCGTTATGCCACTTTTTTACTTCAACAAGTGCACTTCCGTGGTTGGTATAGGTGTAAGCTGTGGCGTCGTCGTGGTTGGCCACAATTACGTAGTGTTTTTGAACTGTCATACAGCCTCCTATGTCCATTTATGTAAAACATTCACGTTTATGGTGTTCGGTAAAAGGCAAGTATGAAAAATATGCCTGAAACCCGAGATAAAACGCCAATGTAGGAGGGGAGTTGCAATATCAACACCAAGGCTAAAACAGTTAACAATAGGGTGGCTCTTCTGATAGCTACCTTAAATCGGGTTTCAACCCGTGAAGCAAATCAACAAGTGCTTTTAGCAGAAGGCTAGCCGGGGGCGCTAGAACTTTAAATATAATGTGCGATCGCCTTTACAAGCACTTCGCAGGTTTAGGTAATCCTGCCAGTTTGGTGGCTTGCTTAGCCGGGCCTTTTTTAAAGAGTCGCTGCAGGTAGCGGCTATTACCTTTTTCTGGCCCAAACTTATTGGCCATAGCTTTCACCAAAGCACGAATCGCTGGGCTGGTTTCGTACTCTTCATAGAATGCGCGTACGAAGCGCACCACTTCCCAGTGGGCTTCTGTTAATTCAATGTTCTCTTCTTGCGCCAGCAACTCAACCATATCTTCTTCCCAAAGGGTATAGTCGAGTAAATACCCGGCTTTGTCTGTAGGGATCGCTTGCCCTTTATAATTGAAGCTATAGGTTTCTTGTGTCATGAAAGGGGTATCCAGTGCTGATTTTTTGCTGATATTGCAGCAAGTTCTTTGTGAGAAATAGGATTAATATGTTCGGGAAGATTTGCGCCCCTGGTATCCGCATCTGTACTCAAGAACGACAGGTTTAGCGTTGATTTGTCTTTTACCGTGCTTTCTAGCGTATTGGCCAGCTGCTCAAAAAACGCGGTGTTTAATGCAGGGGCATAAACGCCATCTCCAACAAATACAACATAAGTAGAAGTCGATTGCTCAAAAGTGGCTTCAATAAGCTGTTTGTATTCAGTGCTCAAATTTGGCGTTGAAATAGTAATAAGCATTAGAATGTCACCACATGATCTACGCTTTGGATAAGCGTGACCTTTTCTTCTGGGGTTATCCACTCACAGTCTAACTCATCAACTAGACTGTTATTAGAAAGAACCTGCTCAATGTCGTAGGTATCTGCACTTGCTTTACACACAAAGCATTCTTCGATATCGAAAAACGGCATGCTAGCTAAACGTTTGGTGTGATTTTTTAGTCCTTTGGTAGACGCTGCCTTAACAAGCTGCAGTACACCTTGGCTTTCAAAAAGCACTTTAACATCGTGCCCATAGTTTGTTGCAGCAAGCGCAAAATCTAAACCGTCTTGGCTTTTAGCATTGGAAAAAGGGCTTTGCGTAAACCTAATAAGTAGTTGCGCCATTAGAATTGTACCAACCTGTTGCAATCATGGAGCGCAGTGAAGAATTCGCCCAAGCCAGCTTGCTCGAAAGGCGCGGTTAAGTTGGCCTGAGACAACCCATTCTCTTTCGCCTCTAACTCACTAACAATACCTCGCTTAACGGCGGCGGTAATGCATACTAGTAATTTCACGTTGTGTTCAGTCGCTAGAGTCTTCCAGCTTTCAAATACGAACAGCTCGTCACCCGTCTTTAGCATTAAGTTATTAGTGTGGTGTACACCTTCGCTATAAAAGAAAACGTTGTTTATTACATCACCATTATCGATTACACCTTGTGCAAAGGAGAGGGCGCGTAACGCTGTATCGCCTTGAAACGGTGATGATGTGATAAGTACTGAATATTCTGCCATACAAATAAAAACACCCCGGTTAAGGGGTGTTTCTCTTTAAACCTTTAACGCTGTTTTAATCGTCGCCACCAAACGCACCTAGAAGGTGAAGGATAGACGTGAACAAGTTGTATATGTTCAAGTATAGCGAAACTGTTGCACGAATGTAGTTTGTTTCACCACCGTGGATGATACGACTTGTATCAAACAAGATGAATCCTGACATAATAAACACAATCGCTGCACTAACTGCTAGGCTTACCGCTGGAACTGCGAAAAAGATGTTCGCAATAGCAGCTACAAGCACTACAACTAGACCTACTACCAAGAATCCGCCCATAAACGAGAAGTCTTTCTTAGTGGTAAGTGCGTAGCCAGAAAGCGCGAAGAACACAAGGGCTGTTGCACCTAGCGCTTCCATGATCAAGCCTGGGCCCGCAACGCCTAGATAGAAATTAAGCGTGTAACCTAGTGATGCACCCATTAGACCTGTGAATGCAAACACCCAGTAGATACCAGATGCTGAATCAGCTTTTTTCTGAACTACAAATAACGTAATAAAAGCGCCGATAGTCATAACAAGAGACATCATAGGAGAAATGCCTACTGCCATTGCTATACCAGCACAAACCGCACTAAACGCCAGTGTCATCGCAAGCAGCATATAGGTGTTGCGTAGAACCTTGTTCGTCTGCAATACCGATGGTTGAGATGCACTTGAATACATCGAACGTTGATCCATTGTTTCCTCCAACAGGACTTATGATATGACCAAAATGGTACACAATTATTTAGTGTATGTTGTATGGGTTTTAGTTCCCATTTTCAAGTAGTTTCAGATGAAAATGGTGTCATGTGAATATAAAAACATCTCTTCACTTCAGGAGAGTTGGCAGAGCCCGGTTTAATGCACCTGACTTGAAATCAGACGTGGGGTCAAACCCACCGGGGGTTCGAATCCCTCACTCTCCGCCATATTATGAAAACCCGCACATTGCTGCGGGTTTTTTTATGCCCGTCTACCACGTTAGACTTTCGTATAAGACCACAGTCGCATTGTTACATTCCGTTCACATGTTTAGGCTTGCGCTTTTCTTCGCGCAATCTAAAGGTGTTATGTGTCACAAGAAAGTTCTTCTTATCAAAACCTTCACAAACCGAGCAGTAGTTTTAAATCAAGAGACGAATATTTAAATCACGAACTTCAAATACTTTCTCCAAAACGTTGGCGGTTGAACCTGCCTGGTAAAGACTACCGCGTTGAGTGGGAAGACTTTGTGCCAGGCATGGCGGCGACCATAGGAAAAATCGTTATGGTTGCCGCCGTAGTAGGTGCATTCGCAGCACCGCTAGGGCTATCTCCTGAGTTTGTTATTGAAAACGTGCGCTTTGAATTACTCATTGCAGCAGTCTTGTTCGTTGTTCTGATTTCCGGTTTTCTGAACCCGTCAGCTAACTTAGCAGGTACACACGGCCCCTTACTGCCCTTGGTACCCCTTATTGTTGCATCTGGCGGCCATCCCATGGCGCTCGGTCTGCTCATTGGACTCTTTGGTTTTATCTTAGGAATAACGAAGGGCGGCAGTGTGCTTGCTAGGCTAACCAGTAACGGTGTATGCGGTGGATTGCTGTTATACTTAGGGTTTATTGGCATTACAGGCCAGGTCAAGAAACTCTTTGCGTGGGCAGAAAGCTTCGATATGGCTTACTTAGCCTTCGTGGTGATCATTGCCACTATTTTAATGTATGCATGGCTAGAGCATATTCAAAAGCGCTGGCTAGCCATTCCGCTTGGTGCGGTGATGGCGGCGGTCATTGCGTTTTCCTTCGGTGCGCCATTTGAGTTCACAACGTCGCCGGGTATGCCTAACTTGAACCCTGCTTATTGGTGGGGGGAAGACACAGGTTGGAAACTAGGTCTGCCAGACTGGTCACATTTCATTGCTGTGCTGCCTTTTGCTGTGCTGGCTGTGTCTATGTGGTCGCCAGATTTCTTAGGTCATCAAGTCTTTCAAAAGCTTAGCTACCCTAAAAAAAGTGAACGAGCGCACATGAATATAGATGACACCATGATTGCTGCATCTAGTCGTCAGGCAGTGGGAAGCCTACTGGGAGGGGGGAATATCTCATCTTCGTGGGGGACCTACATTATTCCGGCTTCAATCGCGCGCAGACCCATACCCGGTGGTGCATTAGTTACTGGCTTTTTATGCGTTGTAGCGGCACTTTGGGGTTACCCCATGGATCTAGCAATTTGGCCGCCAGTGCTTTGCGTAGCGCTTATTGTTGGGGTCTTTCTGCCGCTAATGGAAGCCGGTATGCAAATGACGCGTGAAGGTAAAACGACGCAATCTGCCGCATTGGTGGTGATCTCCTCTGTATTAGTTAATCCAGTATTCGGATGGTCTTTTACTATGCTTTTGGATAATTTGGGGCTCGTTGGGTGCAAAGATAGAGCTGGAGAGCTCGGCAAAGTAGGGCGTTGGCTAATTCCAGGAATTACGTTTTTGGTGTTATGTACCGTTATGGCACTAATTGGTATGTTCCCGGGTGTGCCCGCGATTATGGAAACCTTCAGAATGTGATGAGGGCTTTAGGGTAAGGTTACTTCTTTAAAGTTCACGTTACTGAAACCAGAAATGCTATTACGCGAACGGCGTCGGAGGTGTTTCTCCACGCCGTTTTTATTTAATTTATTATGTTGATATCCCTCATCCACTGAAGTTACGTTTTTACCACATAAATTAAGCGTTACGCGTACCGCGATTTACTTGTCCCAGTAGGGCGTACTTGCAAAATAGCTTGATAAAAAGTCAATGAAAACCCTTAGCTTATTAGAAATGAGCTTACGATGAGGATAGACCGCATACAAAGAGATAGCTTGCGGTACGAAATCGTCCAGTATGGACACGAGTTCCCCGTTTTTGAGCGCTTCACCGGCAATGAAGGTAGGTTGAAGTACATAACCTTCACCCTGCTTTGCTACATTGGTTAGGACTTCTCCGTTATTGGCGGTTAGCTTGGGCGTCACAGTCTGAGCATTTGCTTTAAGCGCCGCAATAAGCACTGATTTATCGTTATCATAGTTGACGTAGGAGTACTCAAGATAGTGTTCTGGTTTTAATTCGGCTGGATGTTGCGGTGTGCCATATTTTTCCAGGTAGGCTGGTGAAGCGCACAGGGCCAGCTTTATCGTTGTGATTTTCTTGGCCACCAGCGACGAGTTAGCTAGGTGACCTGCACGTATTGCTACATCAAACCCTTCGTCTATCACATCAATCTTTCTATCGTTTAGCTGCAAGTTTATCGATACGTGAGGGTGTGCTTGTTGAAACGCACTGAGTGCACTCGCTAAATGTAATGTTGAGAAAGAGACAGGGGCACTTACATGCAGAACTCCCTTTGCTTCTGTATTGAGCAACCCAAGCTGACTTTCCATATCGGTTACGCTTTCTAAAATATGATTTGCATGTTGCAAACACTGCTGACCAGCCTCGGTTAGGTGAATTTTTCTTGTAGTGCGATTGAATAAACGCGTATCAAGTTGCTTCTCTAATTCGGCAACATACTTGCTTACGAGTTGATTTGACGTGTCTAGCTTTTCTGCAGCTTTTGTAAAACTGCCTTCATTCGCAACAACGCAGAAGGTTTTCAGTAGCGATAATTTATCCATCGTTTAGTCTTTCGTCTCTATAAACAACAAATTGTTGGTAATCATTCAATATTTAACCGCTTTATTCAATAGGTGTTGGTAACTATTCTATATGCATCAGGTTAGCGCTGTGCCAACTCAATGAAGTCAGGCGGAGCGTTCATCACTTTTTAGATATGACACTTTCAATTACGAGAGACTTTGAGGATTCAACAATGAACAAGCAATTTCTGAAAAACATTTTTACTTCTAACAGCAGTATTTCTAGTTTGGTTTTACGTGTGCCTGTGGGCATTATTCTTACCGCACACGGCGCACAAAAGCTTTTTGCGTGGTTTGGTGGTTATGGACTAGAAGGCACAGGTCAGTGGATGGAAAGCATTGGTTTAGCGCCAGGCTTTTTAATGGCATTGCTGGCCGGCAGCGCTGAGTTTTTTGGCGGGCTAGCGCTTATTATAGGTTTTCTAACACGCCCAGCCGCTTTAGTAAGTGCATTCACAATGGTGATTGCGATTTTTAGTGTACATGCAGCAAACGGTTTATTTATGACTAACAACGGATACGAGTTTGCACTAACGTTACTTGCTGCAACAGGTGCGCTAGCTATTCAAGGTGGCGGTAAACTTTCAATCGACTCTCTTATTAGTCACAAGCTTAATAAATAGCGGTTGTGAGATTCGACGACTAACGAAACCGGCCCAAATGCGCCGGTTTCAATGGCTATAGAGCCCTTATATCAATCCGCATTGATAATTGCCCACTCTGAAGACGCTGGCAAGTTTCCTAGCGAAGCGTGGGAATGCAGGAATGGTATTCTCTACATCTAACAAGGTATGGTTTTATGCAACAGCGAACGCAAACTCGCCCGTCTGTGAGAATTAACACCGCTTATATTTCTCATGGTGGAGGGCCGCTTCCACTTCTTGAAATGCAGTCAGTAGGAGAGGCGAGAATGCCTGCCTATCACATTGAAATGATTGAAGCGCTCAAAGCATTATCAACAGATTTACCCAAACCTGATGCAGTCATAGTGATTAGTGCCCATTGGGAAGATACTGAAGTCTGTGTAACTACTCACCCAGAACCTTCCTTGATTTATGACTATTATGGCTTCCCTAAAGAGGCGTATTCCCTTGAATATCCGGCCAAAGGGGAAGTAGCACTCGCAACTTTATTACTAAAGCGTTTAGCAGGGCAAGGCATCGCTGTACGGGAGGATAGGGCACGTGGTTTCGATCATGGAATGTTCATTCCCCTAAGTATTATGTATCCCAGTGCCGATGTACCCTGTATTCAACTATCCATTACGTCTGATTTGGATTCTAAAAAGCATGTGCTATTGGGGGAAGCAATTAGGAAAGCTGTTGAACTCGGGGTAGAGCCTGTAAATAGTGAAGCAAAGAACGAAGTGAATATTTTAGTATTGGGCTCGGGGTCTTCTTTTCATAATATGCAGGGCTTTTTTGATAGCTCCGATGATGCAATGCGAAAAGCAACGCGCTTTAATAACTGGCTTCAGACAACTATGCAGACCAGTGCCTACAGCGAGAATGAACGAAAAGCTCGTCTTGTTGAATGGTACAGCGCGCCGGATGCGCGATACGCCCATCCTAGAGAAGAGCACCTTCTCCCTCTCCATGTTTGTTATGGTGTTAATAATAGAGCAGCTGATAAAGCTCTGTCTTTAACGCTTCTAACCAAACCTGCAAGCATGTTTATGTGGTGTGATTGACCAGTGCTTCACATTGCCGCGTCAGTGCAACACCTGATTGGATACCGGCTGCGTTAAACGAGAGCAATTAAATTTTGAACACTTTGAAGAGCCCGGTTTAATGCACCTGACTTGAAATCAGACGTGGGGTCAAACCCACCGGGGGTTCGAATCCCTCACTCTCCGCCAAATACGAAAAACCCGCACATTGTTGCGGGTTTTTTTATGGGCTAAATTTACGCGCTTTAGTATATGGCTATAGCCAAGAGTGAAACCTACGCAAAACTATATTGTTCAAAGCTAAACGAACATTATCATTTTGGCATCATGAACTGTCTACGTGCATAGAATACCTAATGAGAATTTTTGAGTGAGAACTTCAATCGCTTTTAAAAAACGTCGTTTTAAGTTTTACGTGCATTTATAGTAGGTTAACGCTAATAGTGTTTTTAAATAATGAGAACGCAGGTCATTTTCTACCAAGATGGTTATTAAGAGCCCGGTTTAATGCACCTGACTTGAAATCAGACGTGGGGTCAAACCCACCGGGGGTTCGAATCCCTCACTCTCCGCCAAATACGAAAAACCCGCACTTAGTTGCGGGTTTTTTTATGGGTCAAATAAAAACGTGCTGCTAGAACGTTTTCAACCAACCTCGTTACACGTTGTAGTGTCGATACTTATCACCGCATAAAAATCATTATTCTTATCGTTGTACAAATAATTAACTGTAATTCCATGTCGCCTAAAAATTTCTTGCGAGGGTGAAGTGCACACATACGGATAGAGCTTCTTTTGTTGTTCCTCTACAAATTGATTAACGCCTTTGTTTTGAGTCAACGTCATAGAGCGATAGTGATAAGTGATCTCTCCGTCACTGGTTGATAGGCGCTCCATAGTGAGTGTTGGGTTTACAATTAAAGGGGTACTCTTATTGCCTTTGCGAACGGCTTCATTGAGAAGCGCATTAGTATAGTTGTCAGCTGCAGTCGCGGGTGAACCGTACAACGAGAGCAGCGTTACTGCTATGTAAATTACTGATTTCATGTTAAGAAAAATCCTTTTTCGTTTCTGAAGGTGTGAAGGTATAAGCGTATAAGTATGCTGTTTACCGACGCAGCTTATTGGCCAACGTTGAATCGGGCATTTAGTAAGCTAGGTAAACGTAACATGATAACCAACGGTATCTCCATGCTTTTTATGATCACGAGCTTTAAGTTAAACGGTGTTTCACAGCATCATCGCAGGCATAAGTTTGTTATGAAATATTTTCTGATCTCATCCTGTCAGTATCTTGTAATTACAAAACACTTCATAAAAACCAAGTTATGTCGCGCTTTATTCACAAAAGCTTGATATATATAAAAAGGTTAATAATCAACTGAAATCATTACGGCATTTAAAAGCGTCATTCGTGCTTGCACGTTTCGCTTCTCCTACGCAGTTGGTGGTTATAAAAAGAATTCGAGAGGACATTATGCAGGCAATGCCCACACTTAATTTACGGGACGGAACAGTTGAGCAAAAAAGACAGGAAATAAAGGCTTATTTCCTCGATTCCTTTGATACCTACGAATCGCTTTTCTCTTGTCTTGCCAATGATGACGTGTTTTATCAACGACCTGAAAAGTTGCGCCATCCGTTAATTTTCTATTTTGGTCATACTGCTACTTTCTTTATCAATAAATTAGTACTGTCTAAAGCAATAAACGAGCGCATTAACCCAAAATTTGAATCGCTATTTGCCATTGGTGTTGATGAAATGAGTTGGGATGATCTCAACGATGAAAATTACGACTGGCCGAAGGTGGAAGAGGTACGTCAATATCGTAATCAAGTGCGCACATTGGTATGCGATTTAATAGATACCATGTCTTTTATCATGCCTATTGACTGGGAAAGTCCAATGTGGCCCGTTGTTATGGGAATAGAGCATGAACGTATTCATTTAGAAACCTCATCTGTTCTAATCCGACAGCTACCCATTGCATCGGTACGCCCCAGCCCAGAATGGCCTGCATGTAGCACTATGCAAACTAATGCTGAAGCGTTAGAGGCTAATGTTTTAATGACCGTTCCGGCACAGAAAGTCATAAATGACAAAGCGTGGGACAGTGCTTATTACGGCTGGGACAATGAATATGGTTCTCAGCAAGAATCCGTTAGCGAGTTTAGTGCGTCTAAATTTCTTGTAAGTAATGGTGAGTATTTATCGTTTGTGCAAGACGGCGGCTATAACAACGCAAAATACTGGGAGGCTGAAGGTAATAAGTGGCGTGAATATACTAAAGCGCAGCACCCTGTATTTTGGATTAAAAAGGGTGATGAGTATTTATATCGCAGTATGCTTGAAGAGCATCCACTACCTTTAGATTGGCCTGTGGATGTGAATTATCATGAAGCGAAAGCGTTTTGTAACTACTTGAGTGAAAAAACGGGTGAGCTTATCCGTCTGCCGACTGAAAATGAATGGCAAGCGTTACGTCAGCAGGCTGGTGTAACACAAACCGTATACAGCGAAGGCTTTACTGCAAAAATATGCGTCGAGTGAACCTGTTAATGTTAATAAGTCCGGCGAATTTTATGATGTTGTTGGCAACGTATGGCAATGGACGGAAACACCCATCTATCCGTTTGAAGGCTTTAACGTTCATCCTTTGTATGACGACTTTACAACACCCACATTTGACAATAAGCATAACCTCATTAAAGGTGGCAGTTGGGTATCTACTGGTAACGAAGCAATGAAAGATAGTCGTTACGCTTTTAGGCGCCACTTCTTTCAGCACGCGGGGTTTCGGTATGTTCAAGGAAAGCGAGTTATAGCGGTGAACGATTTTGATTATGAAAGTGATACACAGGTTTCGCAATACAGTGAATTCCATTACGGCGACGAGTACTACGGCGTCCCTAATTTTGCTAAAGCCAGTGCGCAGTTTTGTATTGACGCTATGCAAGGGCGTCAACACGCTAGAGCGTTAGATTTGGGGTGTGCCGTTGGTCGGTCCACCTTTGAACTTGCAAAATACTTCGATCATGTCGATGGCATCGATTTTTCTGCACGCTTTATAAAAACAGCGTTTGAGATGCAAGAGCGTGGTGAAATACGCTATAACCTTATAGAAGAAGGTGAACTTACGTCGTTTAAGGCGCGCAAGCTCTCTGCGCTCGGTTTAGATGACAGTGTAGACAAGGTTGCTTTCGCACAAGGTGATGCGTGTAATTTGAAGCCGCAGTACACAGGCTACGACTTGATCTTCTTAGGCAACCTTATTGATAGAGTGTATAGTCCAAGAAAGGTATTAACGGACATGGCCACGCGGCTAAATAAAGGTGGATTGCTTGTTGTCGCCAGCCCCTTTACATGGTTGGAAGAGTATACCGAAAGAAGTGAGTGGTTGGGCGGCTACAAAGATGAAAATGGTGAAACGCTTAGCTCTACTCAGGCGCTTGAAGATGCATTAGGTCAAAGCTTTAAACGAATTGCTGAACCTAAAGACATTCCATTTGTCATTCGAGAAACAAAGCGGAAATACCAACATACGCTTTCTGAATTTAACGTGTTTGAAAAGATAGAGTAACACGGTGTCTTTTAAGGCGTGTGTGCAGTGTAAAGTGGGCGCGGTACGCGTGTAACGTGCTTATAAGTATAGTAGATTTCAGAAGGCCTTTAGCCAATAGTAAATGCGTAAGGCTATATAAATAGGATAATGTGAAGGTGAGCAACGCGCTAAGCCATTTCCCCGTGTTCAACGCTATGCAAAGCGAGTTTATGCCTTACAAGGATGTATGGCAGGCACCTTCTCACCTGAAACTCGATCAAACTCGTCTTAAATATTCAGCGATATTTCGCCGCTTTCAGGGCGCGTCTTCATCTCAAGCGAACGTTGTCGCGTCTCAGCAAGACCCTATTCCAATGTGGATAGCGGATATGGACATCCCGCCTTGTGATGAAATTCTCAGCGCGATTACACAAAACCTTCGCTCTACTTATGGATATCAGTCCCTTGATATCGGTGACGCGGTAGCAAAACGTTTTGAGCGTACCACGCAAAAAAGTAGTCGATTTAAAGTGGAAAGTGGCGATGTTGTGGATGTTGCGAGCGCAATAGGAGCAATAGACGTTGCGCTTCACACTTTTTGCCAACCTGGTCAAAAAGTCATGGTTTTAACACCAACCTATTCCCCTTTAACAGAGACTATTCATAATAACGGCTTAACGCCAGTATCTATTCCAGTCATTCAAAACACGCGTCAAATTCAGACTAAGCTTTCTGAAGTTGCCGCGACAAAGGATAGCGACAAGAGTCGTCAGGAAGACGTCGAAGGTTCTAACGCAACTATAGATACTTCAACCTTCGATAGTGCTGCGGCTGCATTCGTGATTTGCCATCCTAATAACCCTACAGGTACAGTGTTAAGTGCAGAAGAGCAGCGTGTTATTATGAGCTTCTGCGCCAAGAACGATATTTTAATGATCACTGATGAGGTGCACAGCGAGTTTGCATTTAACTCGTCAAATGAACCAACGCTAATCCCCATGTTTGGTGCAGAGGTAAGCAATAAGAGCGAGAGGCGCAAAGAAAGTCAAAACGGTGGTAACATCCATACTCATCAACTGCCACGCATTATCCACATCAATAGCGTATCCAAGGCGTTTAACCTAGCGAGTATTCCAGGTGCATCGTATGCGGTCATTAAGGATAAAACAATCAGAGAGACGTTTGCCCAAGCTATTAATAGCAGGCACCTGAACGCAAGTAACTTAGGAAAAGTTGCGTTGATTGCCGCCTATGAGAAGGGAAGTACTTGGTTAGACAGCGTAAAAAGTGCGTTGAGCTTCAACCGAAAGCTTGTTGTGCGCTTCTTTGAGCACTATGGTTTATCTGTTAATTATACAATGGGCAGCGCTGGCTATTTCTTGTGGCTAGACCTTTCAACATTCCCTTCGCATTTAACACAGCCGAACAGTATCGCTTCTGTGCATGAAGCTCCTTTAGGTGACGCTTCTCGTCAACCTCTCAAATATTCACCCGTGACCACTGTGGAAGGATGTATTGAGCGAGGCGTGATAGGTAACGACGGCGCGACCTTTGGTTCTCCACACCATATTAGGCTAAATTTAGCCTGTCACCCTGCGGTTGTAGAAACCGCGCTGCAAAGACTGTGCTTTATTTCTTAGCGTAGCTTAACCCGCATCTGTTGACCGATAGTTAGTTTAATTCTAAATATTAGAATAATATGCTCAAATATATGACGTTTTATTTCTATTAAAGAGGATTAAAATGGCCTTATTAAATAATTAGCCCTTAACACATGTTCTATCGCCCAGCGTTACTCCTGCTGGGCAGAAGAGTCAGTGGCGGCTTACGGTTATAAGGAATGCAAGATGATGTATTTGAGAAAAGCGAATGAAAGAGGAAAAGTGAACTTTGGCTGGCTAAAAAGCCAACATAGCTTTTCGTTTGGACATTATTATGATGCAAAACATATGGGGTTTTCAGCGCTACGGGTTATCAATGACGATGTTGTTCAGGCCGGCAGAGGTTTTGAAACCCACGGTCACAGAGATATGGAGATAATTTCATATGTTGTGAGCGGTGCTTTAAAGCACAAAGATAATACCGGTAATGAGTACGTAGTGCCTGCGGGTGACGTGCAAGTAATGAGTGCAGGTAAGGGTATTATGCATTCGGAGTTTAACCCTTCTACTGAAGAGCCTGTTAACTTTCTGCAAATTTGGATTGTGCCCAATGAAAAAGGCGGTACGCCCAGCTATGCGCAAAAAACCTTTGGCACACAGGCGGGTGGAAATAACCATGATTCAAAGCTTGAATTATTAGTAAGTGATAACGGTAGGGAAGGGTCATTACGCATTAAGCAAAATGCGGCAATCAGCCGTTTAACTTTGAAAGCTGGCGAAACATGGGAGCATGGCACTGAAGACCAAAAGGGTTACCTTCATATGATTAGCGGTAATGTACAGGCTGTGGTAGACAGTGAAACGAATGCAGTTGAAATAGAGGCAGGCGATGCTTTGGGTATTTACGAGCAAGACATCATTCGTCTGAAAGCCTCAGAGGAAAGTGTGGCCTTGTGGTTTGAATTACCTAAATAGCTGCCTAAAAGTAATCTAGATCAATAATTAAGTTTCAAATTGAGTATCTCTACTTCACGAATTCTTATCTCATGGTATTATGACTTGGATGAGGTTAAAGGCTTGTAATACTTCTCATTGATGAGCATTATCAGTCTTTATTCCAGTTGTATGTAAAACTGAAGTCAGTGAGATACTAGAGTGATAAAAATAATCCTAGCAGATGACCATGATTTGGTCAGAACAGGGATACGCCGGATTCTGGAAGACGTAAACGATTTTACTATCCTCGCCGAAGCGAAGAACGGTGAAGACGCGGTACTTTTGTGCCGAAAAAACGCGCCAGATGTGGTACTCATGGACGTGAATATGCCCGGTATTGGTGGACTGGAAGCGACAAAGAGAATTGTTCGTATGTCTGAAAATACGCGTGTTATTTGTGTTTCAATGCACAAGGAAAGTCCTATTCCAATGCAAGTTATGGACGCAGGCGCATACGGTTTTCTGACAAAAGATGCAGAGCCAGACGAAGTAATACGCGCTATCCATAAAGTTGCGGCAGGACAAAAGTATGTTGATCAAGAAGTGGCCAATAGCATAGCCATCGGTAAGTTATTGCCTAGTTCGGATAATCCGTTTGACGAGCTATCGAGTAGAGAACTTACAATAGCAATGCGATTAACCGAAGGTCACAAAGTGCCGGATATAGCCCGAGAACTCAGTATTAACTCAAAAACGGTTAATACTTACCGTTACCGAATGTTTCAAAAGTTAGGCGTAAATTCTGATGTAGAGCTAACGCACTTGGCCTATCGCCATAAGCTTATCAATCCTAACACCTTTTAAGCGTCACTAGACGCGCAACGTCAAAGTGATTATGTCTGCATTTGATTCAGCAGCATTTCTTAAGAATCTAACCTCTCAACCTGGCGTGTACCGCATGTACAATAGTCAGGAAGAGGTTATTTACGTAGGAAAAGCCAAAAACCTTAAAAAGCGCGTATCAAGCTATTTTCGTAGTAATCTTGATAACGCCAAAACGCGTTCGCTAGTTAGTCAGATTGCGAACATGGATGTCACAGTTGTAAACAGCGAAACTGAAGCGTTTTTGCTTGAGAACAACTTCATCAAGAAATACAAACCGCGTTACAACGTGGTCATGCGTGACGACAAGTCTTATCCCTTTATCTTCTTATCCGATCACGAACATCCAAGACTTTCTTTCCATCGCGGCCCTCAAAAGAAAAAGGGCGAATACTTTGGCCCATACCCCAGTGCGTGGTCGGTGCGAGAAAGCTTGCGTTCAATGCAGCGAATCTTCCCCGTACGTCAGTGTGAAGATAGCTATTACCGAGCACGCAGTAGACCTTGTCTTCAGTATCAGATGCAGCGCTGCAGTGCGCCGTGTGTAGAAGGCTATGTAAGCGATGAAGAATATAAAGAGCAGGTCAATTTTGCACGCTTGTTCTTGAAAGGTAAAAACCAGCAGGTCATTGGTGGGCTGGTGGAAAAGATGGAAGCAGCCAGCGAGGCACTAAACTTTGAAGCCGCTGCCCGTTACCGCGATCAGATTAATGCACTAAGAAAAGTGCAAGAACGACAGTGGGTTGCCGGTACTCAAGACGAAATGGATGTGTTTGGGTTTGCGTTTAAAGGCAATATGGCGTGTATTCAGGTAATGTTTATTCGCGAAGGGCAGTTGTTAGGCAGCAAGGCCTATTTTCCCAAAGTACCCAACACTGCCGATGAACAAGAAGTTTTTGAATCTTTCTTCCTACAGTTCTATCTGGCGGGAAACAAAGTTATTCCAAAGCAGATAGTACTTGGCAATACATTAACTGACGAAGACGCTATAGCAGATGTACTAGCTAGTGAAGCTGGGCACAAGGTTCAGTTCTTTAAAGGGGCGAGGGAAGAGAAGCGCAAGTACCTGCAGCTCGCGCAGTCAAATGCGCAAACTGCGTTAGATGCTCAATACAGTCAGCAAAAGTCTGTGTTTGCACGCTATCTCGACTTAGAAGCGGCACTGGAAGTTGATACGCCTATTCAACGCATGGAGTGTTTTGATATATCACACACGTCTGGCCAGCAAACGGTGGCTTCGTGTGTGGTATTTAAACGTGAAGGTCCGCACAAAAGTGACTATCGCCGATACAATATAGAAGGCATTACCCCAGGTGATGACTACGCGGCCATGGCACAGGCGTTAAAACGTCGCTACAAGTCAGTGAAAGAAGTGCAAAAAATACCAGACCTTCTATTAATAGACGGTGGTAAAGGACAGCTTGCCCAAGCAGAAGCGTTTTTTGAAGATTGGCCCCATGATAAAAAGCCTATGCTGTTAGGCGTGGCAAAAGGCACCACCCGTAAGCCTGGCTTAGAAACACTAATACTGGCAGGTAGCCATCAGGTTCTGCCGATGGATAGCCATTCGCCAGGGCTTCACCTTATTCAGCATATTCGCGACGAGTCTCACCGATTTGCCATTACTGGGCACCGCAACCGACGCCAGAAAGTTAAAACCACGTCGAGTTTGGAAAGCATACCTGGTATTGGTGCAAAACGCAGACAAACACTGCTTAAATTCATGGGGGGCTTGCAGGGTCTTAAGAAAGCCAGCAAAGATGAAATTTCAAATGTACCTGGTATAAGCCCTGAACTGGCGGAAACTATTTACGACCACCTTCATCAATAAATGAATGAGTAACAAGCAATGCATTACAAATTAAGGTAATGTGTTAGAAAAATGAAAGATGCAGAGCTTATACGCTACCGCGCTAAAACGCCCATAGAGGCATAACACCGAGACGTACTTTTTATGTGGACTGTTCCAAACTGTGTTACTTTATTCCGAGTAATCCTTATTCCTGTATTTGTAGTTGTTTATTTTCTTGATTGGCGCTGGGCGCACGAGGCAGGCGCATTTATTTTTTGGCTTGCGGCAATAACGGACTGGTTTGACGGCTATCTAGCAAGAAAACTACAGCAGTCTACACCTTTTGGTGCATTCTTAGATCCTGTAGCAGACAAGCTCATTGTGGGCGCTGCTCTTCTTATGATTACTCATAGTTATGCAAACCTGTGGATCACGTTGCCATCTATTGCGCTATTGGTTCGTGAAATTTATGTGTCGGCGTTACGTGAATGGATGGGTTCGAATGGTGTAAGGGATGCGGTTAAAGTGTCTTTTATAGGTAAAGCAAAAACCACTGCGCAAATGTTAGCCTTAATTGGCTTGTTGTCGGGATTAGAAACCTTTATGGGCATAACTATTTATTGGGTTTCTTTAGGTTATATTCTTTTATATTTCTCAGCAGTGCTGTCAATTTGGTCAATGTTTGTTTATACAAAAGCGGCCTGGCCACACCTTCGAAGTGGCGCAGTAAAGTGAAATTGATCGTACATTAATCAAAGTGAATAAAAAAATAGCAAACGATCATAAAAAACCGCATTTATCTCAATTTAAACGCTTTTTTGTGTTGACAGTTTTGAATGGGTAGGTAGAATGCACCCCACATTTCGAGAGGACATCAACCAAACGAAATGGTCGATTAAGACATGCGGGAATAGCTCAGTTGGTAGAGCACGACCTTGCCAAGGTCGGGGTCGCGAGTTCGAATCTCGTTTCCCGCTCCAATCTCTTAGAGATGAGTTTTAATCACGCGCCAGACGCATCTGGCGGAATGGCAGAATGGCTATGCAGCGGATTGCAAATCCGTCTATCTCGGTTCGACTCCGGGTTCCGCCTCCAAACGCTGCAACGCAGCATCAGGTTCTACGCCTGACACCTTTGCTGAAAAGCAACCCGATGCCCGGGTGGTGAAATTGGTAGACACAAGGGATTTAAAATCCCTCGCTGGTAACAGCGTGCCGGTTCAAGTCCGGCCCCGGGCACCATTTATCTACTCCCAATTTTCCAAACTTTAAATCAAAAAATTGATAAGATAATTGCGCTCTTTTATCACAAATTACTATGGTAAAATCCATAAAAATTTTGGCAAAGACGTACTATCTTGAATTCTGTTATGTCACTTCGTTTAGATGAGTTATCTCGTGCTGAACGTCCATTCCACGCTCGTGGGAGTAAAGTAGTTCGCTGCGACGCGTGTCTGCTTCCAACGCAAAACTGTATTTGTGAATTTAAGCCTGAGGCTGGCACTGATGTGGCGGTTTTGTTCTTGATGTACAAAGGCGAATATTATAAGCCTACTAATACCGGTCGTTTAATTGCGGACGTGGTTAAAGATAACCACGCATTTTTGTGGAAGCGCACCGAGCCAGAAGAGGCGCTATTGGCGTTACTTCGCAACGAAAAATATTTTCCTATCGTGGTATTTCCACACGAATATGCTGCAGCTGAACGTTGTATTGATACGCCACCATTGAATACTGGGAAAACGTTACTATTTATTTTCTTGGATGGAACGTGGCGTGAAGCAAAAAAAATGTTCGTGAAGAGCCCTTACTTGCATGACTTTCCTGTGTTGGGCGTGAGTATGGACGTAGCGTCAGATTATTTACTACGCGAATCTACCCATGATTTCCAACACTGTACTGCTGAAGTTGGTATTAGCGTTTTAGACCTTGCAGAACAGAAGCAAGGGGCGCAAACCTTAGCGCATTATTTCAGTGTGTTTAGACGGGAATATTTAAAAGGTAAGCCTCATTTGCAGCATAAGCTTGCGTTTGCAGAGTCGCAGGTTAAAAGTAACATTTAAAAAGCGTCACTTTTATTTGCGAAAGTATTGTTTTACATCCACTATTTCATATTAACAAAACACGGAGAAAGCGAATGGCATCAGTTACTTTTCAAGGCAATACAGTTACGACAAAGGGTCAGCTTCCTGAAGTAGGCACATCTGCACCAGACTTTACATTAGTGAAAGCAGATTTGGGTGAAGTAACACTGTCTGAGCTTGCAGGAAAAAATGTGGTATTAAACATTTTCCCTTCTATCGACACGGGAACATGTGCAATGTCTGTCCGTAAATTCAACGAAGAAGCGGCAAAATTGGATAACACTACAGTTATCTGTGTATCGGCAGACCTTCCGTTTGCAGCGGGTCGTTTCTGTGGTGCTGAAGGTATTGAAAATGTACTTACAGGCTCGACTTTCCGCTCAAGCTTTGGTGATGACTATGGTGTTACCTTTGAATCAGCGCCGCTTACTGGGCTGCTGTCTCGTTCAGTAGTGGTTATCGATGCCGAAGGCAAAGTGGTTTACACAGAGCAAGTTGCAGAAACAACAGAAGAGCCGAACTACGACGCGGCTATCGCAGCTCTTAGCTAAGTAGATCCGCAACATAGGTTAGTTGGTTAGCTAACTATGTAATGTGTTTGAATACGTACCGATTTGTTTTATCGGGGTATTACAGGGCACTCACTGATGTGGGTGCCTTTTAGGAGAATGTAATGGCATCGGTATTGCTCTCAGTTGGTGAATTAGCAAATGTAATGCAACAAAAGCCGGTAACGCTTGTACGAGCGTTAATGGACGACCCCGTTTCAAAAACACCAGATACGCGCACGGCAATGGTTTTACCTGCGTCAGTCGACTTTGACTTAGATAGTGAAGGTAGCGATCACACTACAGGTCTCCCTCACAGTATGCCTTCTGCAAATGACCTTGCAATTTATCTTGGTAATCAGGGTATAACAGCGAATACACCTATTACGGTATACGATACCCGTGGAATATATTCTGCGCCAAGAGTGTGGTGGATGTTAAAAGCGTTGGGCCACCAAGATGTTTATATATTAAATGGCGGACAGCCTGCATGGGAAAAAGCAGCGCTGCCGGTTTCAGAACAACAACAATACGGAAAATTAACCTATCAAGCTACACCTAGGCCTGGTTGGTTCGCAAATTCCGGTGCAGTTCTTCAGGCAATAAATACTGAAGCACAACTTGTTGATGCGCGTAGCGCGCCGCGATTCAAAGGAGAAGTGTCAGAGCCTCGTGAAGGAGTACGTTCAGGTCATATGCCTGGAGCGTTTAATATTCCTTTTGACACCTTACTCAAAAGCGGGCATTTTTTGCCAGTTGAGCAGCTTAAGGCTATTTTTGACCGCGCTAATATCGATTTACGCAAACCTATTATTTGTACGTGTGGTTCTGGCGTTACCGCCTGCATAATTGGTGTGGCGGCATTATTGTGCGGCGCTACTCAGGTTTCAGTATACGATGGCTCTTGGTCAGAGTGGGGCGCTGATACTCAATATCCTGTGGTCAAAGGTATGTAAAGAGTCGCGGCTTTTAACTAAGTAAATATACAACATGCTAATCGTATAATTAGCGCTATAACTACAGAGTAAGAACAACCTGATGCCATCTGATCAATCTCTACCCAATATTGTTATTCTTACCGGTGCGGGTATTTCCGCTGAATCTGGATTAAAGACATTTCGGGATAATGACGGCCTTTGGGAAAATCATCGCGTAGAAGAGGTGGCCACCCCAGAGGCTTTTGAACAAAATCCTAGCTTAGTTTATCGCTTTTACAACGCTCGACGTGCGCAGTTACAGCAAGACGACGTGAATCCTAATGCAGCGCATGAGGCGCTGGCCAAACTTGAGAAAGCGTTCGGTAGCAACCTGATGTTGGTTACTCAAAATGTGGATGACTTGCATGAGCGCGGTGGAAGCCAGTCTGTTTACCATATGCATGGCAAGCTGCTATCTGCGCGCTGCGCTATAAGCCAGCAGACTTTTGACTGGAGTGATAGTTTTGATCACACCACTAAATGCCCGTGTTGCAACAGAGTAACCTTACGACCGGATATCGTGTGGTTTGGTGAAATGCCCATGTACATGGAAGAGATTTACGATGCGCTTTCAAAGGCTGATGTGTTTATTGCCATTGGCACATCAGGTAATGTCTATCCTGCCGCGGGTTTTGTTCAGATCGCTAAAGAAAGTGGCGCACACACCATAGAGGCAAATTTGGAGCCGGGCGTAACTAATGCATTGTTCGATGAATCGCTAACAGGCCCTGCTTCTCACATCGTCCCACAATGGGTTGATCAATTAATATCAAAGTACGCACTGTAGGAGGCGCATGACATGCAGTATATGAATGAGTTTCTTACCATTGCGTTGGTACACCTTGTGGCTGTTGCTAGCCCAGGGCCAGATTTCGCGGTGGTTGTTCGAAACAGCGTGGCCTATGGCAGACGTATCGCCATGTACACCAGTATAGGGATTGGCTTAGCTATATTACTGCATGTGGCTTACTCGTTAGTGGGGCTTAGTGTGGTTATTGCAACTACTCCATGGTTATTCACCACGTTTAGCTATGCCGCCGCAGCTTATTTACTGTACCTTGCGTTTGGTGCGCTTAGAAGCGGGCCTGTAAAACAGGACCAGGCAGTTAACGCTGAAAAGAAAACATCCCACATATCTGCAAAGCGCGCAGTTTGGATGGGCTTTCTCACAAATGGACTAAACCCAAAAGCAACGCTATTTTTCCTCTCATTGTTTACTGCAATTATTAGTATTGATACTCCATTTACAGTGAAACTTGGCTACGGTATCTATTTAGCTATAGCTACTGGACTGTGGTTCTGTTTTCTTTCATACCTTTTGAGCACCAGTAAAGTAGCTGAGCTTATTGGTAAAAAAGGGTATTGGTTAGACCGTGCGATGGGGGTGCTACTCGTCGGTTTAGCTGCGAAATTAGTACTAGGTTAACGTTTGTTTACCTTACAAACAGGCATTTGTTTTTGTGAATTGGTATAATCCCGCCGATTTTTCAAAAAGATAAGAGAGTTGTGTGAAAGACGTAAACCAAGACCGCCTGAACAATACGTTGTCTAAACAGTATCAATTTGATACCAAAGGTCTATTGCGCCGCGCTGCCGGTTTAACAAAGGCAAACTTTTCATCATTGCTGCAGGGAAGTGTTGTTCTATTTTTGACGTTTGTCGTGTTAGGTGTATTTGCTCAGCAGTACATCACAATAAATGACGATGGGACCTATGTATTCGAGCATCAGTCTATCATAGAAATTGTTGCAATCTGCATCGTTGCCCCGCTGTTGACGGGGTTGTATATGATGGGCGTTTTTGTTGCCCGCGGCACTAAAACTTCAGTATTTACCGTATTCCAGTTTTTCCCCTTGATATTCTTGCTGGCGCTAACTCAGCTAGTAAACAGTATTCTTGTTCAACTAGGTATGATGTTGCTTATTATACCCGGCGTTTATTTTTATTTAGCCTCGTCCTTTTCACTTATGTTGGTTGCTGACAGAAAGTTAACGCCAATTAGTGCGATCATCCTGTCGTGTCGCGTATTTAATGCATATTGGGCTCAAATTGCCAGCATATTTGGTGTGTTCTTTTTACTGTTTGTGTCGGTGCCATTAACGCTGGGCTTTTCACTTATTTGGGTATTACCTTTTTATTTTAGTATGATGGGCTTGCTCTATCAGGAACTGATTGGCGAGCAGGGAGTAAGCACGGAAGCATCTGAAAACGATGTGAATGAGTCTAGCTTCGATGCATAAGCGTGAAACCTTTAAAATTGTCCTCATTACGTTAGGCGTATTGGCGGTAATCGTCATTAACGCCATAATTTTTACTGAGGACGAACCGGATATTTTAGATATACCGCAAACGGTTGAAGCTAAAAAGCCGGTGCCTAACTTCTCTGCCTATACAGATGTAAAAGAGAAGAAAGAGGCGTTTTTTAACTATTTACGCCCCGAAATAGAGAAGCAGAATGCGTATCTACTCACGCTTAGACATTACGTACAAACCTTATACAGAAAGGCGTTAGCTAACGAAACGCTCTCTGAAGAAGATATGGCAAGGCTTGAATGGTTAGAAGAGGAATATCGAGTTAAGCCAACGCAGCCGCTGAAATTAAAATTGCTAGCTCTGCTACAAAAGATTGATGTTCTACCTGCCGAACTCGTGCTTGTGCAAGCCGCGAATGAGTCAGCTTGGGGCACCAGCCGGTTCGCAAGAAAGGGCTATAACTTCTTTGGCTTATGGTGTTTCTCTAAGGGGTGTGGCTTTGTTCCGAACCGTCGAAACGATGGGGCATCTCATGAAGTTGCCAAATTCGACAGTTTGTCGCGTGCAACGTACACCTACATGCGAAATTTAAACCGCCACGACGCGTATGCGGATTTAAGAGAGATCCGCAGTCGACTGCGTGCAAACCAAATTCCTATTACTGGTGTTGCGTTAGCTGAAGGGCTAATGAACTATTCTGAGCGAGGAGCCGCTTATGTTGAAGAGCTTCAAACTATGATCCTATTTAACGAGGAGTTTTTATCCGAATGATACGCGCTGCTTTATTTTTTGCTTCATCTCTGTTTATTGGTGTAGGCAGTTCTTCCGTTGCTGCTGAAACGATAGATGTTGAGTACAGCCGTTTCTATAGCCATGTTAAAAAGCTGGATAATGAAGATACCCAAGCACTTCAGTTTGCATTCGGGTTTGTTCGTGTTGGCGAAGGGCGTTTATGTGAAGTTAACGGAGCGTCTATCGTAACCGATAAGAAAACAATGCCCTTAGAAGTGAGTGGTGAAGGGCGATTCACGGTGCCTACTGAAAAGGCCCTGAAACTTGCCAACGCACTGGTTCGCATCGATTTAAACGAACGCGCGAACGTGTGTGATATGTCGGTACAACTTGAAACCAAGCCGGAATATCTTAAGCAGTATTACACAAAAGACGACCTTACGTTTTTGTATGGTCAGTACGAAGCTTTCTTTAATGAAATGGGAAGTTTTTTGTCTTTCATGATGCCTTCGGTAAAGGGCTTGATGATTCAGTTTGATGACAAGAATTTAGATTTCATTACACCACAAGGTGTGCAAATCAATAACGGCGTATTGCATCTAGAACAAGATTGGATCAACGACGCAAAAGGCTTAACACTGCCTCATGCGCCGCTACGTGTTACCGCTATGGCTTCAAGCTAAATGCATATTTGGGATTAGGTAAGAAGCTGATACCTAATTTGCTCTGCTAAACGCGCGATGGTCTCTTCGCCCTTCGCGCATAGCTCTTCGGCTCTGTGGAATTCCATAATACCCACGTCGGTAAGCTGAGGCTCAATAAGAATGTCAGGCGGATCGCCAGCCAAACGTGAACGTGTGACGCGAGCTTGAAGTATCTCAAGTGAACTGCTCATCACGCTCATAATTCCCGGCGGGTTTCGCTTGTTCACTTTAGCGGGGACTTCGGTCAACTCTTCTTCCACTTTTTCAATCACATCAGAAGCAATGCCTTCTTCAGTCTTTACATTGCCAGCCGAGACGCTGTCTTTTTCATCTTTTTTCTCTAGGGCTTTTTCTTCTTTGTTGTCAGGAGAGAACCATTGGCGTAGTACGTTTTGACTCTTTGTAAAAAAGTCCTCGGTTTTGCGCTGGTTTTCTTCATGATCTTGTCTCAACTTTTCAAGACGAAGTGGTCGGAAATCGGCGTTAAGGTTAACCGCGATTACAAAATCGGCCCCTAATTGGCGACATAAGTTCACCGGTACAGGGTTTACAACGGCACCGTCTACCAACCAACGATCACCATGTGCTACGGGCGCAAAAAGTGCGGGAATAGCGCAGGATGCTTGAATGGTGTCTCCGATAGGACCAGAGTTAAACACTACTTCACGGCCGGTATAAAGGTCGGTAGCCACAGCCGCAAACGGCTTAAGCATGTCTTCATAAGTCGATTCACAAAACTCGCTTGCTAGCTTGTCGAAAACCTTCTGTCCGCTGGCAATGCCGCCGCGTCTAAGTCCTACACCCATAAGAGCAAGTACCTGCCAGTCGCTAAGGGAACAGGCCCACTCTTTCAATCCTTCCAGCTTGCCACTTGCGTAGGCAGCACCAACATAGGCACCAATAGAGCATCCCGCTACAACGTCAATTTTTACGCCGAGTTTTTCTAATGCTTCAATTATGCCAATGTGAGTCCAGCCCCTTGCGGCACCGGCACCTAGCGCAAGTCCGATTTTCATTTACTTAGGTTCCATAATGTTTATTACTTCAATAGTATTATCTTCATCACTGAAGTCCGTACTATTTTCTGTAGTGAAAGAAGGTTCATCGAACCCGATATCACCGTCTTCTACCGGGCCTTCTTGTGTAGCTATAGCTTTAAAATCATAAAGGTTGCTGTCGATTAAGTGTGAAGGCGCTACGTTTTGAAGCGCACGGAACATCGACTCTATACGACCTGGGAAGCGACGGTTCCAGTCTTGAAGCATAGCCTTTATGTTTTGGCGCTGTAGGTTTTCTTGTGAGCCACAAAGGTTACACGGAATAATCGGAAATTCAGCGGCCTGAGAATATTTCTCGATGTCTTTTTCTGTGCAGTACGCCAATGGACGAATAACGATGTGTTCACCGTTGTCGCTGACTAGCTTTGGCGGCATAGACTTAAGCTTGCCACCATGAAACATATTGAGGAAAAACGTTTCTAGCATGTCGTCGCGGTGATGACCTAATGCAATTTTAGTCGCACCTAACTCTTTTGCCGTGCGGTACAGAATACCACGGCGCAAGCGAGAACAGAGAGAGCAAGTCGTCTTTCCCTCTGGAATTTTGTCTTTAACAATAGAGTAGGTGTCTTCTTCTACAATTTTGTAGTCAACGCCAATGCTTTCTAGATATTCAGGCAAGATATGTTCTGGGAAACCAGGCTGCTTTTGGTCAAGATTAACCGCAACGATATCAAAGTGAATAGGCGCAATCTTCTTTAAAAACAATAAAATATCTAGCATGGTGTAGCTGTCTTTACCGCCAGATAAACACACCATTACTTTGTCGTTGTTTTCAATCATACCGAAATCGCCAATGGCTTTACCCACATTGCGGCGAAGTCGTTTCTGAAGTTTGTTGAAGTTGTACTTTTGCTTACTTTGCGCAGCATTTAATGGCGACGCGTCAGCACTGTTTGTGCCTAAACTCATAATTAACTAGCTTGGTTTGTGATAAAGCCACCATTATACATTAAAGCGGCTTTTCGAGACCATGCTTGTGAAGTTAAATTTGTTGGTGACATACCGTGTTGGCCGCTAAGTAACGGCAAACACGGGCTATGTAGACTTGATGAAAAGACTACACCGACAACGGCGACACAAATCCATCTGGCTTAATAGCAAGCACATCGCAATTGAGTTCGTCGATCACGTGTTCTGCAGTGTTACCAATTAGGGCCGCTGAAATGCCCACGCGGCCAACAGTACCAATAACAACAAGCTCTGCATCCAGTGTTTTTGCCACTTGCGGGATAACTTTTTCCGGAAGGCCTTCTCTTACTACACATTTATTTTCAGGAATACCGTACTTCAACGCGTGACTACGCATTTCTTTTAAATGATGATTTTTTACCGCGTCGTGATAGGTATCGGGGTCGAACTCAGGTACTTCTATGGCGATATTAAGTGGTGTAGAAGGATAACTGTTGACCAAATTTACGCTACCTTTCAATAAAGAGGCGTAGTCGTTAGCAATGAGGGTGAGCTTATCGTTAAGTGCGGCATGCTCATCATCTTCACTGCCTACGTTTACTGCAGCAATAATCTCTCCTCCTTCTGGCCAGTCGTGCTCTTTAACGAGTAATACTGGCCGAGGGCATTTACGCATTAAATGCCAGTCGGTGGGGGTGAAAATAACAGAAGCAAGATCGTCGTGCTTTTTGGTTGCCTTTACCACTAAATCTATCTGATTATTTAGGGTGTAGTAAATAATCGACTCATACGCACGATTATTCCATTCTACAACGATATCAGTTTCAGTGAATCCTTGTTCTCTTAAGTGGGTGGCAAGCCATTTTGCATGCTCCTTTGTAACTGCATCGCGCATTGACTCGCGCTCATCCGGGCTAAGCATGGTCGTCATATCATAAGATAAGTCGTATACCACCATCATTGCGGTAACTGAAGCGCCTGTTTTTGAAGCGAGTTCATAAGCTCGGCTTAGTGCAGGTTGGTTATCGCGCTCGGCATCTACCACGGCCAGAATTCGTTTACACTCAATCATAACGTCCCCCTAACTACGAAACTTAGTAGCGGCTGTCGAAATCGAAGCTTTCTAATACTAACTATAAACGACATTGGGAAAAACGTAAGTTGTTTTAGATCAAGAATTTTACGAGGCGACCATGAGTGAACCTACCTAATTGAATATGGAGCAACCGGCGTGGCGCTGAAAGGTTAGATATGTGGCTACCAAAGGTCACAAAAAAGCGCGCTTAGTGCGCGCCTTGTTTAACACCTAAAAACGGCTAACCGCAGACAACGCTTGGGCCGTTAAGCGCCGCTAGTTTGGTGTTTAGTCTATCGAAATCCAAGATAGTAATAAGCTTGCCGTCTACTTTTATGATGTTGTCTTTTTGAAAACGGCTTAACAGACGACTAATCGTTTCAATCGTTAATCCTAAATAGTTTCCAATTTCGTTGCGCGTCATGGTTAAGTGGAATTCTCTATGGGAAAAGCCACGCTCTTCAAAGCGTTGCGACAGGTGTGAGATGAAATACAGTAAGCGCTCTTCTGCAGTTCGCTTGTTTAAAAGCATGATCATGTCGTGATCTTGTTTTATTTCAGCGCTCATGAAGCTCATGATCTGGTGGCGTAGCTTTGGAAATTGCACTGACATTTCGTCGAGGGTCTCGTAGGGAAGCTCACACACCATGGCAGTTTCTAACGCAGAGGTATAGCTTTGGTGCTTGTTCTCTCTTAATGCATCGAAACCGATAATGTCACCAGGAAAATGGAAGCCGGTAATCTGTTCTTCACCTTCGGTATTAGTCACAAATGATTTGAATGAACCGGTTCTCACTGCAAATAGAGAACGGAATTTATCACCAGTTTGAATCAGCGTGTCACCTTTATGAAGCGGCTTCTTGCGTTCAATAATATCGTCAAGAGACTCGATTTCTGTTTTGTTTAACGCCACCGGTAAACACAGGTGACTGAAACTACAGTTTTGACAGTGAATAGAAAATTGGCTTCCTTTGCTCATAATGCACGCTCTCTAAAAGAATACCCGACAATAATACACCCATTTTTAAACGATTGCGCCATGAATAAGATAAGCTGCATATATTGCCATTATTACTGCAATAATTTGTCTAAAATGGTTATGTTGAAAACTTCGAACAATATATTGGCTACCAGCGCTTGCAGCGAGCAAGGTGGGTAATGTACCCAAACCGAAGAAGAACATAATAGCAGCGCCTTCTAGCGCGTTACCCGCCGCGAGAGACCAGGTAAGTGTGGAATACACCAAACCGCAAGGAAGCCAACCCCAAATAAAACCATAAGGCAACGCACTTAAAGGGGTCTTAAATGGCAAAAAGCGTTTTGAAAGCGGCTGGACTTTGGAAAATAGGCCTTTACCCGCATTTTCCAGCACTGTTAAGCCAGTCCACCACTTACCCAAATAACACGCCAGTAGAAGCAACATGATTCCGCTAAGTAGGGAAAGGGCATAGTTGGCAAGAGGTATATAATCTGCTGCAATTTTTCCAAGTGCCCCGGTTACTGCTCCGGCGATGGTGTAGCTCACTATACGTCCCATGTTATAGGCAAGGGTATAGGGTAGTGCTGAAGCGCCTTTAGGCGATACCATCCTTAGCGCAGCGACAATTCCACCGCACATTCCCACACAGTGAACTCCACCGGCTAAGCCGATAAGAAAGGCAGAGAAGTAGTTAATCCCTTCCATGTGGCGCTTGGCTTTTGTCTACTTTACTGTCTTGAAGTTGCTTGCGTTGCTCAGCTAGCTTTTTTTCTTCTGGCGGAAGATCATCGTCAAACAGTATGCTATAACCTTGGCGATCTAAATCTTCAAATTGATTGGTTTTCACCGCCCAAAAGAATATCACGATAGCGACGGCAACAATGATGATGGCGATTGGAATTAATACGTAAATAATACTCATGCTATTTGCTCAAGAGTCGCGTTGAGTTTGTGACCACAATGATACTGCTTAACGACATACCAACAACAGCCATCCACGGTGAAAGTAGGCCTGATACGGCGAAAGGTAAGATCAAAACGTTGTAACCTACCGACCAGCCAATATTTTGCCTTATTTTTTGCTTCACTTGGTGCGCAGTTCGAATAAGTTCTGGTACAGAAAGCAGCTGATCGCCAAGCAGTATCACGTCGGCGGCAGTTTTAGCCACGTCTGTGGCATTACCCACTGCAATTGCCACATCAGCACTGGCAAGAACTGGAGCGTCGTTAATACCGTCACCCATCATCATCACTTTCGCGCCAGATTGCTGCATAGCTTGAACGGCTTCGTACTTTTGCTCAGGTGTTAGGCCACCTTTAGCGGTCGAAATTGGCAATGGTGCGGTAAGCGCATTAACGTTTTGCTGTGTATCACCACTTAAAACGGCGAGGGTATGGCTTGCAGCTAATATATCGAGAGTTTCTTGCGTATCTTCTCTTAGTGAATCCTTTACTTCATACGCCGCCATAATACGCCCCTTAACCGTGAGAAACACGTTAGCTGAAGGGAACGCTTCAATGAGTTTTAGCTGAGATTCGTGAACGCTGAATGCTGCAGAACCCATAGAAAACAACGTGTCATTGATCTCACCGCTGATACCACCTCCTGGCGTAACGGTAAAATTAGTCACTTTGTGTACAGTGCTATCGATAACGTTAGCACTGCCGCTAGAGGCAGAATTCTCGCTAAAGGCTACACCGTCGCTAAAGGCTATATCGTCGCTAAAGGCTTTGGCAATCGGATGTTCAGAGCGTGACTCCAAAGCGCGCGCAATTGATAGCGCACTATTACTATCCACGCCGTCAGCGTACCAGGCATTTGAAATAGTAAATTTGCCTTTTGTGAGCGTGCCGGTTTTGTCTAGAGCGATGGTGTCAATGTCAGTAATTTGTTCAAGCGCATCTGCCCGTTTTAGTAAAATACCTTGTCTGTTTAATTTTGCCATAGCGCAGGTTAACGCTGATGGCGTGGCCAACCCTAGTGCGCAAGGGCAGGTTGCAACCAGCACCGATATGGTGATCCAAAATGCCTCGTCGCTACCCTGATACGCCCAAAAGCCATAGGTTAACGCCGAAATCAGCAATACCGCGGTAACGAAATAGCGAGAAAAATTATCGGCTATCTGCGCTGCTTTAGGTTTACTCGCCATGGCACTTGCTTGCAGTCTTACAATTTGATTTACCAGCGCATTTTTAAGGGTCTGCGTAACCGTAATGGTTAGCGTACCATCTTGACAAACCGTGCCGCCGTAAACTGGGCTACTGTTGGACTTACGCACGGGATTAAACTCGCCGGTAAGCATAGATTCGTCAACCGCTGCGTTGCCGTCGGTTACCACCCCATCAATGGGGACTGTTTCACCAGGCTTCACTAGCACTACGTCGTCAATTTTTAGCTGCTTAGCCAGACACTCGGTTAGGCTACCATCCGGATTTAGTTTAGTCGCTGATACGGGCACATACTGCATCATATTGGCAGAGATCTGTGCGGCGCGATGACGGCTGCGATGTTCTAAGAATCGGCTAAGTAACAGCAGAAAAATAAACATACAAATGGATTCGAAATACACTTCACCTTGCTCTAATACTGTAGAACGAATTCCAGCAATGTAAGTACCGAATATTGCGAGCGTAACGGGTACGTCCATATTAACCGTTTTGGCGCTTAGCGCTTTAGCGGCGCCCATATAAAAGTTGCTGCCTGAATACAGCACCACAGGTGTAGTAAGTGTAAGGGCAACCCAATAAAAATATTGGCGGGTCTCTAACTCAATGGCGCCAAACCAATCAAAATAAAGCCCCGTCATCAGCATCATTACCTGCATGGTCATAATGCCTGCTAGGCCAAGCTTTTTAAGAAAGGTTTTTTGTTCGCGCTTATAGCTGGCTTCGTGTTCGTCGGGGTGAAATGGCGAGCCAACGTAACCAATGCGTTTTAGCGTAGATAGAATTTGACTAAGTTTGATTTGAAAAGGTGACCAGGTAACCAGTGCTCGGCGCTCTTGTACATTCACCGCGACTTGCTTTATTCCTTCTACTTTCGACAACTGCTTTTCGATAAGCCAGCCACACGCAGCGCACGTAATACCTTCAAGGGTCAATTGAATCTGTTTGTCCTGACCTTCTTCAAACACGAACTCTTCTTGAAGGGAAGGGTCGTCATATACTTTTAGCTTGTCTAATGTTTCTAAAATACCATCGTCAGATTTTTGCGCCGGTTCGGTTCTAAACTGGTAATAGTCCTCAAGGCCGTTGTTAACGATCGCTTCAGCTACCGCTAAGCAGCCAGGGCAACACATGTCTCGTTGTTGCCCTAAAATGACAGTAGTAAATTTCCCATTGTCTGAACTCGCTATAGGCAAGCCGCAATGGTAACAGTCGTGCCTTGCCATTATGGATTGAATTTCATTTTGCCAGTGTGGGGCAGATAGACCGTGTTTTGAATTTTCCAGCTATCATCAATCGGCGTCAGCGATATGCGCCATTTGCCGTCAAGGTTTTCTTCAATAAAACCGCGATAAATACCGTTAGCGTCGCGACTCAATAAAACGCTAACATCGCGCTCTTCTAGCGTTACGTGATAGAAACTTAATTTAACCGCGTTACCTTCTTGTGGAATCCCCGAATGAAATTGCAGCGCTATGCTTCCATCTTCAATGGTTAAATCAGTGGTGATATTCTTGCGGCGGGCTATGGCCTCTTTGTCCAGACGGGCATTGATTGCTTTTCCTTCCTTGTAGTAGTCGTCTACCACCAGGCTATCTTCGGTGCTAATAGCAAGGTTTAACAACACGCCACCCATGATGAGTGTAATGATAGGTACGGCAATTAAAAACCAGGGCCAGAACTCTTTATACCAGGGTCTATTCATCGAAATCTTTCTCGTATTTACTTCACTAGCAACGTCGCTAACAACATATTTATTATTGCTACATCAGTTAATAACAATAAATATAGTGTTGGGGACGCAGCTCCAAGGCGCACAAAATGTGTTCGCAACGACACTTTCTGTATTGCTGTCTATATCGCTGTATTTTCTCATAAAAAAAGCCCCGTAGTAACGAGGCTTTTTAAGATATTTAATGATTTAAATCATTAATCATTTGAAAGGCTGTAAACATACGCTGCAACAACGTGAATTTTGTCATCACCCAAGGTTTTCTTGAATGAAGGCATTACACCGTTACGACCGTAAGTAAGCGTTTCTGTTACCGCTCTGTGGCTGCCGCCGTATAGCCAGATATTGTCAGTAAGGTTTGGTGCACCAAGTGCTTGGTTACCTTTACCGTCCATACCGTGACAAGCCGCACACGCTGCGAAACGAGCTTTACCTGCTTCTGCAAGCTGAGGGTCCACATCGCGACCGCTTAAACTAAGTACGTAGTTAACCACTTCTTCGATACCGTCTTCACCCATAGCATCTAGCCATGCTGGCATAGCTGCTTTACGACCAAGCGTAAGAGTTTCAACGATTTTCGCACCTGAACCACCGTACAACCAGTCGTTGTCCGTTAGGTTAGGGAAGCCGCCATTTTGACCACGTGCATCAGAACCGTGACACTGAGAGCAATTTTGTAGGAACAAACGCTGACCTACTTTATTTGCTTCTGGGTCTTTAGCCAGTTCTTCAACAGGAACTTGTGCATACGCTTCGAAGATCGGATCGAACTTCTCGGCAGCGAAATCTAGTTCACGGTCATATTCTACTAGGTAGCCTTGCTCTTTAGCATCAATACGCGCCTGAGCTGACTCTTCTAGCGATTGAATATTTTGGTTAGAGCTCTTCCAACCCAAAATACCTTCAAACGCACCTAAGCCAGGATAAAGCGCTAGGTATAAAAAGCCCCAAACGATGGTCATGTAGAACATAATTGTCCACCAGCGAGGAAGTTGATTGTTCAACTCCTCAATACCATCGAATTTGTGGCCCATTGACTCACCTTCAGGTACGCCGGTCTTGTTAGCAAGGGTCCAGCGTAGAAGGAAGTAGCAACCAATGATTAACCCTAGAGTTATCACTGAAATCCAAATTGTCCAAAACATACTCATGAGTTCGAGACTCCTGCTAATCTTCTTTTGATTTTTCTTTTTCTTCGTCTGCAAACACTAGGTTTGCCGCTTCATCGAATTTTTTCTTGTTGCGGCTGCTAAATGCCCACCACACAACACCGATGAAGCTTACAAAGACGATGACAGTAAAAATGCTGCCTACAATTCCCTGGTCCATATTATTTCAAATGTGTGCCAAGAGATTGTAGATAAGCAATAAGGGCTTGCATTTCCGTTTTACCCTGTACTGCCGCTTTCGCGCCCGCGATATCTTCGTCGGTATACGGAACGCCAAATCCACGGAATACTTCCATTTTTTTAGCTGTTAACTCACCATCAAGCGTGTTTTCCGCAAGCCAAGGAAAGCCTGGCATGTTCGACTCTGGTACTACGTTGCGAGGATTAAGCAGGTGAACTCGGTGCCATTCGTCGCTGTAACGACCACCAACACGTGCTAGATCAGGACCAGTACGCTTAGAACCCCAAAGGAAGGGGTGCTCCCATACTGATTCGCCAGCAACGCTGTAGTGACCATAACGCTCTGTTTCAGCGCGGAATGGACGGATCATCTGGCTGTGACAACCTACGCAACCTTCACGGATGTAGATATCACGGCCTTCAAGCTCAAGCGCGGTATATGGACGTAAGCCTTTTACCGGTTCCATAGTTTGCTGTTGAAACATCAACGGCGTAATTTGAACCATGGCACCGAAGCTGATAGCGATAAGGATTAATACCGTTAACAGACCGACGTTCTTTTCAATTAACTCATGTGCGTTTTTCATTATTCGTCTCCTTTACTACGCCGGCTGAGTCGCTGGGTCTGCAGCGATACTGCCTTTAGGTGCACGAATGGTTTTCCATGTGTTGTATGCCATAACAAGCATACCTGCTACCACGAAACAACCACCAATGAAACGAACCACATAGAAAGGCTTAGACGCTTCTAATGACTCAACAAAGCTATAGGTTAACGTACCGTCAGCATTTACCGCACGCCACATTAGACCCTGTAGTACACCAGACATCCACATTGCTACGATGTATAGAACAACACCGATAGTTGCGAACCAGAAATGTACGTTAACTAGCTTGGTACTATACATAGCGCGCTGACCGAATAGCACTGGGATTAAGTGGTAAATTGAACCAATTGAAACCATTGCAACCCAACCTAGAGCACCAGAGTGTACGTGACCAATTGTCCAGTCAGTGTAGTGAGATAGTGCATTAACGGTCTTAATTGCCATCATTGGGCCTTCGAAGGTAGACATACCGTAGAAAGACAATGAAACGATAAGGAAACGCAATACTGGGTCGGTGCGAAGTTTATGCCACGCGCCAGATAGCGTCATAATACCGTTAATCATACCACCCCAAGATGGAACGAATAGGATAATAGACATCACCATACCTAATGACTGAGTCCAGTCTGGTAGGGCAGTGTAGTGAAGGTGGTGAGGACCGGCCCAGATATACAGAGAGATAAGTGCCCAGAAGTGGACAATTGAAAGTCTGTATGAATAAACCGGGCGGCCAGCTTGCTTAGGTACGAAGTAATACATCATACCAAGGAAGCCCGCAGTTAGGAAAAAGCCTACCGCGTTATGGCCGTACCACCACTGCATCATAGCGTCTACTGCGCCTGCATACAGTGAATACGATTTAGTGAAAGATACCGGAATAGCCATGCTGTTACCAATATGAAGAATTGCAACAGTTAACATGAACGCGCCTAAAAACCAGTTTGCAACATAAATGTGCGAAACTTTACGGATTACTAGGGTTCCGAAGAAGTTAATGATATAAGCGACCCAAACCAGTGCCAAAAGGATATCAATTGGCCATTCTAGTTCAGCGTATTCTTTTGTGCTGGTTAAACCCATAGGTAGGGTAATTACAGCTAAAACAATAACGGCTTGCCAACCCCAAAAGGTAAATGCGGCAAGTTTGTCACTGAACAGTCTTACCTGGCAGGTACGCTGAACGATGTAGTACGACGTTGCAAATAGCGCACAGCCGCCGAAGGCAAAAATAACGGCGTTAGTGTGCAACGGACGCAAACGTGAGAATGTTAGCCATGGTGTGTCAAAGTTAAGCATAGGTGCAAATAACTGCGCGGCAATAAATACCCCTAGGCCCATACCAATGATACCCCAGACTATGGTCATGATGGTAAATTGCCTAACTACTTTATAATTGTAGTCAGGTTGTGCTTGGCTTATTTCACTCATTTTAATGAATCTTCCACTTCAAATGAACTATGGTCTCCAACTGCCGGAATAGTACGGTCGAGACGTGTATCAGCTAAGGAATAACGCTTCACACCGAGCTCGGAAAGAGTAATAATTATTGTCTCCAAGCCAGTTGGTACGCGGATGATAAGGTTTTTAATTACAAAAAGATACCATAAACTACTTAAGCTTGATCTCCGTCAATGAAGAAATACACAAAATTTAAGAAATGCTAAATAACGATAACAATAAACGATCAAAAATTTTACATTCCCAGCTTCCATTAGTGGCTATTATTGTTGTAGCCGTGTGTGTATACCTTGCACATAAATTCCAGTCATCGGTGTTAAAAGACACGAGCGTAGTTAATGGAATAGGAAACAGCTGCAACTTTGTCAATGAAACTTGCGAATTCTTAATTGATGACAGGTTAGCAATTGCCACTTTTTCAGCCATGCCTGAAGCCGAAGAGTCAGTAACGGTTAAGCTCTTAGTTCCTGAGGGAGAGGAAATAGAGAGCGCATGGATTGAAGGGTTAAACATGTATATGGGCAAAATTCCCGTGCTGTTAGATAACGACGGGGAAGGAAAATGGTCAGGTTGGTTTATGTTAGGTAGCTGTAGTGAGCCAGTTATGAAATGGCAGCTACGTCTAAATATTAAAGATAAAGAAAGCCCCAGCTATTTGTATTTTGTTACACAGCAGTAACTGTATTAAAAGCAATAAGACTCTCCCTAAAGAAAGGGGAGTAAACAAGCAAAAAAAGGCCGCTCTTTATTTAAAGAGCGGCTTTTCATTAATTACCTGTAAATTGTAGCGTGAACGCTATTTCTTACATTTGAGACTGAAGGTAGTTTTGAATACCTAGTCGCTTAATAAGGCCAAGCTGCTGCTCTAGCCAGTGTGCGTGATCCATCTCTGTATCGTCTAATAGTACAATTAGCATGTCACGAGTTACGTAGTCTTTCTCGGTTTCACAAAGCGCAATGACTTCACGTAACTTTGCATCAACTTCATATTCAACACGTAAATCGCTTTCTAGCATCTCAGGTACATCTTTACCCACTTTGAAGCCTGTGCGCTTCGTCATGTCAGGCGTACCTTCTAAAAACAGCATGCGTTCAATTAACTTAGTTGCATGTCCACGCTCGTCATCAAATTCATGATCGATGCGTTCGTAAAGCTTATTCAACCCCCAATCAAGATACATCTGAGAGTGAATGAAATACTGATCCATGGCGGCCAACTCATAAGAGAGTAGTTCGTTTAAGCCATTGATGATTGCTTGGTTACCTTTCATTAGTCATCTCCCATTACTTGCGCTTGTAGGTAGTTTTCTATACCCATAGCATCAATTTGGTATTCTTGCGTTTCAATCCAGTCTAGGTGCTCTTCTTCGTATTCAAGAAGGTCTTCAAGCAAATCACGAGAAACATAATCCTGCTTTTCTTCACATAGCGCGATAGCTTCACGAAGTAGTGGAAGCTGTTCCTTTTGAAAACGCGCATCACATGACAGCATTTCAACGGTATCTTCACCGATATAAAGCTTGCCTAACGCTTGAAGATTAGGAAGGCCCTCAAGGAATAAGATGCGCTCGATAAGATCATCCGCTTGCTTCATGTCCTTGATAGACTTTTTATAATTCTTTTCGTTAAGTTCAGAAAAACCCCAGTTTTTGAACATACGAGCGTGCAGAAAGTATTGATTTATCGAAGTAAGTTCACTTGTCAGTACTTCGTTCAATTTTGCAACAACTTGTTTATCACCTTGCATTGTGTAAACCCTATTAACGTATTTGCGTGAAGTTTAGTCTAAATTTGACTGTATGTCAAAAAAGTCTTTGTAAAACAGTTGTTTACAAACGATAACGTTTCTCAATTCATCCATTGTTCGCATTTAGAACAGCATTACTGTTGTGCATGCGCATAAGCAAGACTTTCTTCAGCAAAACCAAGCCCTGCTTCGGTAAAGAAGTTGAAGACTTTATCTACATCGTTTTCTAATAGATGTGATACTTCATCCTCATATCGTGCAATGGCTGCAACTTTTCCAACATAGCCCGCGTTTTTAAGCTGACGTGTGATGTTTATTGCGTCCTGTATAGAAGGCAGAGCAAGCAAAACAAGCTGAATTTGTTTGATATCTAAATTATCCCACAAATCGACGTCTTCACCGTCGCCGCATATTACGTTTAAGCCTTCGTCTGATAACTCTTTTACTTTTACTCGGTCGGCGTCCATTCCCCATACGCTCACATCACTTAATTTAGATAACGCATTGAAGGCACCGCGACCAACTCGTCCCATCCCCAACACTAAAAATTCCGCGTTGTGGAGAGTAGGATAAATGTCTTCTTTTAAGCGCTCGTTTTTCTCAAAACGTTTAATGGTGTGTTTATGATTGTGATATTGAGAATGAGAATTGCGATAGAGCACGCTGGTAATAACGAATGAAATAGATACGGCTAAAGCAATCACCACTAACCAAGAGTTTGCCAATAAATCTAATGAAACGGCTAGTGCGCCAACAATAAGCCCAAATTCACTGTAATTTGAAAGCACCAAGCTGCTCAAGTAAGCCGTGCGACCGCGAAGGCGAAGTGACGTAAATAAGCCGAAAAAGAGTGCTGCTTTTAACGGTATAAATAAGCAGAACACGATAGCTAGGACAATCATACTAAGATCGGGAAGGGCGGTAAGACCGATAGTAAGGAAGAAGCCGATTAAGAAGAGATCCTTAAAACTAAGCAGCGACTTCGCTAGCTCCGAAGCCTTTTCATGTTGCGCTAACATGATTCCAAAGATTAGTGCCCCAAGATCGCCTTTAATGTTAACCAGCTCAAACAAGTGATAGCCACCTAAGGCGAGGATAAAGCCAGTAAGCGGAAGCAGTTCACCGTGGCCCGACTTATTAATCATTTTGTTTATGATTGGCATTGCTGGGAATAAGGCCAACAACGCTAGCGCCCACACAGAGGGGAGCTTTCCAGTTGCTGCAACAAGGAAGATAACAGCAAAAACGTCTTGCATGACCAAAATGCCAATGGCAAGGCGTCCGTGGCGGGTTTTACTTTCGCCACTTTCTTCTAATACTTTAACCACGCACACTGTGCTACTGAAACTAAGGGCAAAAGCGATAAGCGCAGCACTTTTCCATGTAAGCCCATCAACGAAATTTGCAGCAACCGCACCAATCGCATAGACGCAACAGGTAATAACGCCCACCCATACTAAGGTATGTGAAACGCTTCCCGCCCAAACTTCTCGTCGACTCAAATCGCGGATGTTGAGTTTCAGACCGATGGTGAAGAGCATAATGGTGATGCCCAAGTTGGCTATTTGGGTTAAATCTTCAGTGAGCGTGTAGCCTGCAAAATTTAATAAAAAGCCAGCTACCAAGTAGCCAACTAAAGGAGGAATGCCAATAAGTTTAACCGTTAAGCCGCAAACAAATGCGAAAAGAAGAAATGCATACTCCATGAATTACCTTTCAGAAAATGTTGAACGTAAAATCCGTTACCTTTGTATAGGTCACATCATCTATTAACCAGTGATAGCTACAAATCGCTCTCTCAACTCGCTAATTGAAAGGTTTTAGACTAGCATGCAATGGCTTGTTTTCGCAGCTAAAAAAGCATTGTAATTGCATATTTTGGTAACGCGTAACCCAATTGAGCTAAAAGCCGGCTCAGTATATTTAACCCCTAAATCAGTCATTTACCGCTAAAGTAAATCTAGTTCCCGATTTCAGGTGTATTGAACAGGGTTGTAGGCATATTATTTTGTTTTGATATGACCAAAAATAAAGAAGGACTTTGAATGCGTTTAACAATTCTAACTGTGCTAACCCTGCTGGTCGCTTTCAATGTGGTGATTGGCGTATTGTGGGCGCCCGTGTGGTGGTTTTTACTTTTATCAGTCACGCTACTCATTTTTGGTCTATATGATGCCTTCCAAACAAAACATGCCATTTTAAAGAACTTTCCATTAATTGGCAGGGTACGATGGACTGTCGAGGGACTAAGGCCTTACATCCAGCAATACATCATAGAAACCGATACTGGCGGAGCACCTATTTCCCGCATGTTTCGTTCGATTGTTTATCAACGTGCGAAAAACAGTAGAGAAACTGTTCCCTTCGGTACTCAGCTAGATACGTATAAAGATGGCTATGAGTGGATTGGCCATTCTTTATCTGCTCGCGAAGTGGAAGACATGGATGAAGATCCCCGAGTGACGGTAGGTGGCCCTCATTGCAAAAAGCCGTATCGTGCAAGCATACTTAACATAAGCGCAATGAGCTTTGGAAGCTTGTCAAAAAATGCCATTTTGGCGCTAAATAAAGGTGCTGCAAAAGGCGGGTTTTACCATAACACAGGTGAGGGTGGTCTAACCCCATATCACCTCGAAAATGGTGGCGATATCGTTTGGCAAATTGGTACGGGATACTTTGGTTGTAGAAGTAAAGATGGCGGTTTCGATCCTGTTCTTTTTGAAGAAAAAGCCAAACTCGACAATGTAAAAATGATAGAAATAAAGCTAAGCCAGGGCGCTAAGCCTGGACATGGTGGTATTTTACCTGCGTATAAAAATACCCCTGAAATAGCTAAAATAAGAGGGGTTGAGCCTGGAACTCAAGTTGATTCTCCCCCTAGACATAAAGCGTTTGCAACGCCTTTAGAAATGGTTGATTTTATTAGTCAGTTAAGCAAGTTAAGTGGATATAAACCAGTGGGTATTAAGCTGGCGCTGGGTAGAAAAAGTGAGTTTATTGCCATGTGCAAAGCCATGGTAGAGAAGGACGTAACGCCAGATTTTATAACGGTAGACGGGGGCGAAGGAGGTACCGGCGCCGCACCCCTTGAGTACACAAACTCTATAGGATTTCCTCTGCGTGAAGCCTTGGCGTTTGTTGACGATTGTCTCACTGGTTTTGGTATTCGCGACAAAATTAAAATCATTGCTTCTGGAAAAATCATTACCGCTTTTCAGTTAGCGAAAAATCTAAGTTTAGGCGCCGATCTATGTAACAGTGCCAGAGGAATGATGTTGGCACTTGGATGTGTTCAGTCGCTGTCATGCAATACGAATAAATGTCCGACCGGTGTAGCAACGCAAGACCCCAAGCTTGCCAAGGGCTTAAACGTTGAAGACAAGTACGAGCGCGTGTACCGCTTTCACAAAAAAACTATTCATGCGCTGATGGATATCTTGTCTTCTACAGGACATGTGAGAACTAGCGAACTAAATCGTACCCATATATTTAGGCGAGTAGATCAGTGTAATATTGCGCGTTACGACGAAATTTTCCCGTTAGTTAAAACAGGAAGTTTCTTAACCGACGACGTTCCCGATAGATTTAAATTACACTTAAAAGAAGCAAATTCTGAAAGCTTTATGCCTTGTAGTTTATTGGCAGAAATAGAGCAAGAAACGAAAGCGGTATCTTAAAAAAACTAAGCCATGACTCCTAATCAAATACCGATTGTGGAGTCACGCTTAACGATTTTTAATGCCTAAAACTGCGAGTTAATCTTTAGATTGCTCGCTTGGAATACGCAGTTGATAGAGGCGGTAATCACTAGTCCTGTAGGGTGTTACTTTATATTTAGGCTGAAGATACGCCACTAAATCTATTAGTTCGGAAACGGTTATCTCGTCGTTTACAACTCGCATTAATGACACACCGTCTTCGCTGGTGAAACTGGCAGGCTGTCGAGGAGTAAGTTTGTGTGATGGGTTAATAATACTTGTCACCAACTCTGCATAAGTTTTAATTCTTCCACTGCTGCCTCCCAACGGAATAGGCTTCGCGACTAGGTATTGCGCATTGTCGGACTCTTTTTCTCCTGCAATTCTGTGACAGTCTTGGCACTGATACTTTTTAAATACCAAATAGCCTTTTTCCATATTACCTTCGGGCAAGCTAAAGCCGCGAGGTGACTGCGCGCCCTGGTCACAGGCGAAAAGGAGAAGCGTTGCTATAACAACTATTGCCGTTTTCATACTCATTTCCCTCTTTCTTTTACGGTAAAGATGCGTAACGTTCGCTAGAACTAATGTGTATACACTGATTATGAATGAGGCTGCAGACTAATCATTGACCTAGCTCAAAGAATAATTATTTGTATAGCACTACTATTTAATGGAATTAGTTAACGGTATGGTAGAAAAGCACTGCTACCTAACAAAAATTGAGGACAGCCACAATGCAAGGTTACGAGACAATTTTAGTACCTATAGATATTTATTCTGACTACGAATTAGTGGTGGAGAAAGCCATTGCAATAGCGGGCAATAGTCACAAAATTCACCTCCTGTATGTTGCTTATCCACAAACCAATGTAGAGCCTTACGGACTATTTTTAGAACGGGATTTTTCAGAGGAAGTAAGAGAGCAGGCATTAAGGCAATTAAAAGACGTTGCCGCAAAACATGATATACCTTACAGCCACATCAATGTAGAGATAGGTTCTCCTGCTGATGAGATTCACCATATGGCCGAAAAGATTAATGCAGATCTCATTGTTGTCGGCACCCATGGCCAGAGCGGTCTTCGTTTGTTACTTGGGTCAACGGCCAATGCAGTACTACATGGTGTTAAAACAGACGTGCTAGCTGTGAAAGTATAAATTAATGCGGCGATTAGCGTCGAAAATGCTTTAAATATCCATGATAAATACCTTCGCCGTCATGTAGATGTAATGAAGGTCAGTTACGTTTTGAAAGGCTGTAACTAATCTTAAAATTACTTATCATGATAACGAAACGGACAGGTATTTTACGCGTACTCTATGCCACTTACTATTCACTTAAGGGGCTTCGAGCAGCCTTTTTAAGTGAAGCTGCGGTCAGACAAGAAATTTTCGCAATATTGATAATGACACCTGTAGCGTTTTTCATCGACGTTACGCATGTAGAACGTATATTGCTGGTGATATCTTTACTGATAGTGCTTATCACTGAGCTACTCAACACGGCTATTGAGAAACTCTGTGATCATGTCAGTACAGACATCCATTTATTAATAGGGCGTGCTAAAGATATCGGCTCGGCAGCAGTGTTCATCAGCCTAATGATGGCCGGCTTTACGTGGATTAGCATTCTTTGGTAGTGCAATTTGCGATTTATAGGCGGAAAGAAAGCCCTAACTTATAGGGCTTTGATTTTCTGGTCACAACATTCTGAAACTAAGGTTCTAATTGTGCTATCTAAGTTTTTAATGTGCGAATAATGCAATGAAGTTTCACCACCGTTATTGATATCTTTTATCGTAAAAACAACATCATCGCCTCGTGAAGTTACGCAGATTCTCACGTAATCATCAGATTGAGCTAATGGCACGTGGAGATATAACGGCTCATTATTTGAGTTTAAATAATCTAGTGCTGCTTCTTGTGACTTGAAAGGGTCTTGTTTCTCGGGTTGGACATTCCATGACGACGAGGGAACCACCATTTCCGCGAGTAATTTTCCATGCTTTGTATCAATACCGCTACTCATATTTCACTCCTTTTACTAAAATGTTTGCCAACTTAGAAAACCTATTCATTAATATAGGTTTAAGGCAAATTTACCTTTTGATACGCGAGTTATACAGTTTCAGATTGGTAAAAGAATGAAGAGAGTAGGTGAATTAGACATTGTTACTGATGTCTCTGGTTATGCGTAACCCTTTATTAATTAAGTTACTGTATTTAATGAGCTTTATCTTTTCCGTTTTGCCGACAATTTAGCCATTCCACCACGCTTTACGTTAGCCTGTTTTGTATAATGCCCAGGCATTTCCGGTGATTGCCAACCTCCAGCCAGTTGAAGCTCGGGTAACGATGCACCATCTTCGGCTAGAGAAACTGCACCACCAACACGACCGCTATGAGGGGTAATGTTTTCGCTAATACCTGCGCGTTGAGCAATACGTTGCCAAATCCTGTAGACACTCGAATAGTTAAGTACATTTGCCTTATGGCTGGGAATGTTCTCATCAAATGGCAAAAGTGCTGTTTTATGGTTTGTTAGTCGTCTAAACAAAACGCCTTTGTGCAGCCCGCGTAAATCTGAAGAAAGGCGGGTTGCATTAGTCTTTGGATCAAGATTAGCTTCGTTAATATACTCTTGAACCATAGATATGGTGCTGGAAGAAATATAGCGATATTGACCTTGACCAGACTGGTCGCTTTTCGAAGAAACAACCAACAGCGTGTTATTACGCGCAGATATATCCTCGATGCAAACTCGAACTAATTCATCAGCGCGAAGCAATGCATCAAACATCAGGTTAATGATTGCAAGGTCGCGGAGCTCTAATAAAGAATCAGGAATAATTGCATTGTTTATTTGTTCAAGCATATCTATCGTAAGCGGAACCGCTTGTTTGTGAGACAAGCGAAACTTTCTATTCTCTATAAGCGATAAACGGATAAAGTCTCTTAGATACGCAGATCTAATAATGGGGTTTGGCAATTTAGCCACGCCCAAAAATTTACTAAGGGCAGATAACCGACGCTTAATGGTTCTATAGGCTAGGGGAGAACGACACAACGCTTCAACATATTGTTTAATGCAGATCTCATTGTGTTCGAAGTTGTTCTTAAAGCCACTTAATCCAGCTTGCTTACAAAAAATTGCGAACTCATTGTAGTCACTAATGTATGCCCGTTGTGTGTTGTATGGAAGCTTGGTAAAAATATCTTGATAATAGCTTTCAACGTTTTTATCAGAAGATGAACATTGACTTGTTGTTAGGTCGTCAGAACCTGACGTGTGCTGCTTACCACGAGAGTACTCGATACCAAAAGCTGGAACCGTCGCGCTACTTGAGTCTTGTGGCTGTGAGCTGCTATCACTGTTGCTGCTAACTAATTGAGTTGTGAGCAGGTATGAGCTATTAGTTTTTGAGGGCATTGAGCAACCTGGTGAAGACATTATTGTGACTATTATGCTAGTTTTAACAGAACTTGATAAGCTATTGATATATAACAATATTCACGCATGATAACTGTAATTATCATGCGTGAAGTTACGCACTAATCCATTCATCACTCCACAAAGCGCTTTACTATTGTAATCTCAAGTACAGTGCTACTCTATCACATTACTGTATAAATAAACAGTTTGGGTGTTTCAATGCCGTCAATTGTTGGCCTATCTCGTAATTATTCCAAACCATATCGCGAGATAAGGCTTGTGGCCTGCTGAGAGAGTACGTTTTTTGTGTAATTCAAATCGTGCGCTACGTGAAATCTGCAAGGTAAATACCCCGAATGCGAGCTCAGATTTCACGTAGCGACGCCTAAAAAACAAGCTGAAAAGTGATGAAAAAACACCCTAAGAGCTTATTTATTAAAGAAGTACTTCACATGATTTACTTCCAACATGTTTGCTGGCTAATCGCACATTTTTCAAAACCAAACGAGTTAAAAATAAACGTTACAAAAGCGGAATAGGCGATAACCTAGAAGTTATTACCTTTGCTTTTTATACGCTTTTCATAGAGCGCCTATCTAATGTCGACTACAGTACGACGATAATAAGACGTCGATACGGTACGTAGCCGAATAAACGACGTCTACGCAGATATGAATTCAATAAACATCGCGTCGATTATGTTTTAATTCTACGTGCTATCCACGCCACCCAACTTTAAAACAACGAACGGTCTCCATGCACGATGTTTAATTTAATAAGAAGTATAGATAATTGATGATATTTCAAATAAAGAGTAATCAATAAATGAGTTTTACGGGCCGTAATTATTACATGTAACGCTAAATGTTAGAAAAACCTTAACCTTACAACTAGTCGTCTTATTTTAGAAATAATTAGGAGCCTTTATTTAATTCATCAGCGTTAAGCCTTTGGCTGATTGAGTTAATAATTAATATTACTGGCTGTACATTCATTATAAAAAGCAAAGAAGAATAAAGCCTGATAAATGTTTTTAGGAACATGATTAAGTCTATTATTTATCTGTGCTAGTTGTCATTAAACCTTACGAATACCTAAATATTACGAGAAGGATAGCGTAAAGCATCTGGCAAAGCTCCATCTGGCTCATTCACCATCAATTTTGATGCTCTATTTAACATAATATACATTATGCGCAATTATGTATATGGACGATTAGGGCGAAAATGTCACTTTATTCGGATGTTTTGTTGGCTGTGATTACTTACAGACTTTTATGCGTGGCAGCTATTTTTGTGCCTCAGCGTTACCGCACTTGCTTCAATTGTGTCAGTAGTTTCTATTGAAAGTTGCTATGAACTTTGGATTTAGACATGGAATTTATAAATCGTGCGCTACGTGAAATCTGTAGCACTACACCTCGCAAAATGTATTTTCATTCACGTAGCGTCACGTTAGTTTTTTGATTAATTATGGGTATAACTAACAAACAGAAAGACGCAGTCTTTGTATTTTTCTACTAGACTTTAATTTTTTAAATGTGGATTTTTAGCTATTTAAAATGTTGCTGTGTTTATCTGAGTTGTAGTTAATCAGATTTAATCTGATTAACTACAAAAAGAAACTCGATCGATCATTTACGTAGATTACATGGTTTGTGGTATGCAGAGATTATATAGACTGGCTAGCTGTTTACTTTAAGTATTTTTAGCAGTGATTTTGGCAGTAATAAATTACAGGTTTAGTTATCATTATAAACGCGCTCAATTCGCTTAATATCGTCTTCGTAATCCAATGCCAACTTTGCACGTTCGTAACTTTGCTTCGCTAACTTAGACGCCGCCTCAACAAAATCTCTTTCTATGCCTGTACCTTCATCTTTAAAGCACGCTTTAATTGTTTTTAGTGACTTTTGTATTCGGATAGCAACTTCAATATTAGCAGCACCATCACGGGCAATGCTGGTGTACGCATCGTCAAAAAGATCATTCACATTTAACGCAGGCAATGAAATGCGGTTATATTTAAACTCCTCATGCTGAGCGCTATCGCTTTGTGAGTTTTCGGTTTCAGTTTCGGATTTGGGCTTGTGCCACAACAACATAAGGCGTGTAATGCTGCTAATGGTATTTATTGCAGTACCATGGTCATTAACCGATGGCGATAATGCACGAGATGCAATTTCGGCTAGTACGATAAAGCCAAAGCGAGGATCAGCCTCAAAGGATCTGGCTTCACCTATAGTAAATGCGTCAACAATTTCATCTGATACTACCTTTTTATTTGAATATGCTATGGCACGCTCTGGTGAAACAAACTCACCGGGTAACATGGCAACATTGATAAAACCGTCGTTTTTATCAGCCCAGTGTTGCAGCTTGGCAATGTCTATAAGCTGAATATAGCCCACTTGTTTAGTATAAATGGCATGCGTCCCCTGCTCTTTTATTTGCTCTTGCGGTACTGCGCCTAAGCACGGCATATCTATTCTATTTTTAATTGCGCGTGTCGTGGCGTGCTCCACTTTTAATAACGTTGACCCCACGCGCCCTAATCGTGCAACGCTGTCTACCCACCGGATAAAAGTTAAAATAACTATCGAAAAAGCCAGACAGGTTAGACAAAATAAAATGAAAAGCCCGGCTTCATCGAAAAAAGCTTGAGTCATTGCAGTAAGCGCTACAGCACTATAGATAAATGCGCCTATGAAAACTGACAGAGCATTTTGTGATACATCATCGGATATTATAAGGCTTAGAGAACGCGGCGTTGACGACTGACTGGCCGAAGCATAAGCATTAACCATGGTACCTGCAGAAAACGTGGCGATCACCATCATGCTAGATGCCATAATTGAAAGCAGTGTTTCAACTGATTCGGGTTTTATTTCAGGAATATGCTCAGCCAATGAAGTCCCGTCTGCTACTTTAGCGACGAATACAGCAAATATTGAGAGCAAACAAAAGCCAAGAGGTTTTACCCAAAGCTTTTCTTTTACACTGTATAAAAGGAAACGCAGTCTATCTACGGTAATCGGTGCTTCCACAACACTCTCCTTGTATGTTCACTATGCGTTATACGTACTGTAAGAAACAAATGATTAACCTGGCCAAGTCATAAAGAAGCGTTACCTTTGATAAAAACGTATACTACTATCATTCATTTGCTTTCAGTGGTTTTCTATTTCCTGAGCAACGTTTTGAGCAATAACGTACATTTTCCCAGTTCTTTTCCCATTTTTTGCGCCAAGTAAATGGTCTCTGACAAACCGGACAAATTTTGGTGGGTAAATCAGACTTCTTCATTTTTCGTTAGCTTAGTCAGGAATGTTGAGGCATCTTGCTTCATAGTTTCGATATTTTCTTCTTTCATTCGCCCGTAGGTTTTATAGATCATGGCCATGCGGTGATTGTTGCTCAATTTTTCCTTGTGTTTGTCAATAAAGTGCCAGTATAAGTAGTTAAACGGGCACGCTTTTGGTCCGGTCTTTTTAGAAACTTGGTATCCGCAATTTTTGCAGTAATTGCTCATCTTGTTGATGTAGCTTCCGCTTGCGACGTACGGCTTACTTGCTAGGTTACCTCCATCGCTGTACAAAATCATGCCCGCAACATTAGGAAGTTCAACCCATTCATATGCGTCGGCATACACTAACAGATACCATGCCTGCACTTCCTCAGGGCTAAGTTCAGTTAAAAGACTAAAATTACCAATAACCATCAATCTTTGTATGTGGTGGGCATAAGCGTTCTGCTGCGTTTCTTTAATACACTGGCGCATGCAGTTCATATTCGTCTGGGCGTCCCAAAAGAACGAGGGCAATGCGCGGCTGTTATTGAAGTAGTTATCGGTTTTTAGATTTGGCATAAAGTGCCAGTAGAACCCTCTAACATACTCCCGCCAGCCCAGAATCTGGCGAATGAACCCTTCAGCAGAATTCAGTGGAACTTGCCCTGCATGGTAAGCTTGCTCGGCTGCATGAATGGCTTCTTTTGGCGTCAGTAAACCGCAGTTCAAATAAAACGCGATATGTGAATGATAAAGCCAAGGCTTGCCTTCCACCATGGCATCTTGATACTGACCAAAGTTAGGTAATCTTTCTTCTATAAAAGTATTCAATACGCTGAGTGCGTCTTTTCGAGTTACCGCAAAGTGGAAGTGATTGATATCGCCAAAATGATCGCTAAACTCGCTTTTTACGAGCTCAATAACTTTCGAAGTAATGTCATCAATCTCAAACGTAGAATGCTTCGGTACTCTCTGGGTTTCAGGCATTGCTTCGCGATTCTGGGCATCGTAATTCCACTTACCGCCAATGGGATTTTTTCCTTCCATGAGCACGTTGTGTTTGCGACGCATCTCACGGTAAAAAAACTCCATTCGAAGTTGTTTCTTGCCTTCAGCCCAATCCGTGAATTCTTGTGGGGACGATAAAAAGCGATTGTCATCACATATACTAACGGGTATGCCAAGCACGTTTTCCCATTGCTCCATGCTTTTGAGTAAGCGGTACTCTCCGGGCATAGTCACCTTTACTTCGTCAAAATCATTTCCGTTAAGTTCATGCTTAACCTGAGCGAGCAAATCGCCCTGATTGTTTGTGTCGCTATAATGAACATAGTTAACGTTAAAATTGTCGTCTCGCAACGCTTTTTCAAAATGACGCATTGCGCTAAACAAAAACGCTATCTTCTTCTTATGGTGCTTAACGTAGGTGGCTTCTTCACGGACTTCGGCCATCAAGATTGTGTCTTTGCTTTTTACTGCGTTAGCAATCGCTGGCAACGTCTCGGTAAGCTGATCGCCTAAAACTAAAATGAGTGCTGCCATACCCTACTCTTTTAATGTTTGGAATGCGTCTAGCGCGCGTTGACGCGATGCTTTTAAATCAACAATAGGTTTTGGGTATTCCTTACCAAGTTCTATACCTGCATCTTTCAATATCGCCGAAGGGGCTTCCCATGGCTTATGGATATACTTGTCTGACAGCTTGTTCAATTCAGGGCAATACTTACGCACATAGTTGCCCTTTTTATCAAATTTTTCGCCTTGTAGTATTGGGTTAAATATTCTGAAGTAAGGCGCAGCATCAGCGCCAGAACCCGCAACCCATTGCCAACTAGCACTGTTACTCGCAAGGTCGGCATCCAACAATGTATCCCAAAACCATCGCTCGCCTTCATGCCAACTGAGTAATAGATTTTTCACTAAAAACGAGCCCACAATCATGCGAACTCGATTATGCATGTAGCCCGTTTGCCACAGTTCGCGCATGCCAGCGTCTACGATAGGAATGCCTGTATTTCCCTTTTGCCACGCTTTGAGCGCTTTCGCATCTGTGCGCCAAGGAAACTTATCGAACTTTTCGTTGAAGTTCTTATTAGGCAAAGTAGGAAAATGGAACAGCAAATAATAGCTGAACTCGCGCCAACCTAACTCACTCAAGTAGGTTTCAATGCTTTTGTTTTCACTATTTCCAAACTGGTCTTTTATCGCGTACCAAACTTGATTTGGAGACACTTCACCAAAGTGTAAATGCGGCGACAAACGCGATGTCCCATTGGCTGACGGTATGTCTCTGCCGTCTTTGTATTTACGTGCTGAATTTTCAATAAAGTCAGCTAAATTATCAGCGGCGCCGTCTTCGCCTGGTGACCACTCTTTTTCAATGGTTGCATCCCAGTTGATGGAAGGGAGTAAATCTAGCGATGTTAATCCATCGCTGTCGTTGTCGACATCCGCATAAGTAATACGTGCGGGTGGTGCTTTGGGATAACGAGGCTCTTCAACCTGCAGGCAGCCCTTCTTGTAGTAGGGTGTAAATACGCGATACGGTGTACCGTCTTTCTTTAATACTTTCATTGGCTCCCATAGTAAGCTGCCGTTACAGCTATGGGCTTCATAATCATGCTCGATTAAGGTTTTCTTGATCGTTTTATCGCGGTTTATTTGCCATGGCTCATAGCACCGATTCCAAAAGATACCTTTAGCGTTAAATGATTTCATTAACTTTGGAATAAGTGTCTGTGGGTCACCCTTAAATATTTGTAAATGTCCGTTCAAGCGTTTATTGAGCGACGAGAGTGAATGATGCAGCCACCATTTACTTGCCCCCCCAGGCTCTCTGCCATTAGGTGCAGTGTCATCATATATGTAGATGGGTACTATTTTTCCCATATCACAGGCAGCGTTTAAGGCCGGATTGTCTTTTACACGAAGGTCTTGTCTGAACCACATTATACTAACGGGAACGGTCACTTTTTTTCCTCAGGCATTGCGCCAAATCTTAATATTATTCGTATTGCATGTACTACGATAAAACTCGGATTCAGGATCCGTAGAAATAGTAAAAAAGTACTCAAAATTAGTATGATAAATCACCACCAACAAACAAAACGTACGAACAACAATCAACGAGGTTTATATTGGTTTCGACATGACCTTAGACTTCACGATAATGCTGCTATTTCTGCGCTGTGTGAAGCAGTTCAGCAGGTTACTTTTCTTTATATTCTTGATGATAAAGCGTTTACACCTACGACATATGGTTTTGCGCCTATGGGGAAACATAGGCACACATTCCTGCTTCAAACACTTGTGGATTTAAAACGGCAATTAGCTAAGCTCGGACATGATTTGCTCATTGTCAAAGGCGACCCTGCTGAGCGTTTAGTTCAATTGATGAAGTCCGGACCATATTCTCACCTTGGGGTAAGCGAGCACTGTGGTTTTAATGAGAGAGCACAATTAAATACAGTAAAGCGCTTTTTCGATTCGGTAACAGTAATAGAAACTCCGACGTTTGGCTTATTTGATGCACAAACCCTTCCTTTCAACATAAAAGAGATGCCCGACGTTTTTAGTCCGTTTCGCAGAAAAGTAGAAAAGCACTGTAAGCCATTATCTGTCCATCCACCCATGGAAAGCTTACCAAGCCCTTTTACACCGCAATTAGATGAGTCTTTTTTATTCGCCATTGATACTGATTTACCAAGCCCGTCTCAATCATCGTTTGTTGGAGGTGAAACAGCAGCGCTGACGCATTTAAATACTTATCTCTTCGATTGGAAAGCTGCAGCAACGTATAAAGACACAAGGAACGCTTTAGATACTTGGCAAGACAGTACCAAGCTTTCGGCCTGGTTAGCGAACGGGTCGCTGTCTGCACGGGAAGTCATTCGGCAAGTTCAACAGTTTGAAGCAACCGTTGAAAAAAACGATTCCACTTATTGGATATACTTTGAATTACTTTGGCGCGAATTTTTTCATTGGTTACAGTGTAAATACGGGGCCAATTGGTTTCGTTTTAGCGGTATCCAGGGTAAAAAGCCGTCGACACAGCATTGTCCGGAAACCTTTGCGTTATGGTGCGAAGGAAAAACCGGTTATCCGATAGTCGATGCTTGCATGCGACAACTCGCTGAAACTGGCTATATGTCAAACCGAGGCAGGCAACTGGTTGCGAGCTGTTTGGTTCACGAACTAAGGCAGGACTGGCGATACGGTGCAGCGTGGTTTGAGCATCAATTAATCGATTACGATGTGGGGAGTAATTGGGGCAATTGGCTTTACTTAGCTGGTGTTGGAAGCGACCCTCGCGGCCACAGACAGTTCAACCTTCAAAAGCAGACTGAGATTTATGATTCGGACGGCCAATTTCGTAAAAAGTGGTTGTAGTTAGTTCGTCGTATGGTTCCAGTACATTCTAAACAATCGGTCACTGTCATATGGTTTAAACGTGACCTTCGTCTTCGAGACCACGAGCCTCTCTACCGTGCAGTTGAAAAAAACGAAAACATTCTTCCGCTTTTTTGTTGGGAGCCTTCCCTTATAGCCGACCCGCATATGGACATGCGTCATTGGCAATTTATCCAGCAAAGTATCGACGACATTAACGCCCAGTTGCCTTCAGGCGCCCGTTTACTGACCTTACACTGTGAAGTTATTGATGCGCTCGAACTTATTGCCCAGCACTACGCCATTTCAGCAGTTAGGAGTTACCAAGAAATAGGGTTGAGCGTTACGCATAACCGTGACATTTTAGTAAGTAACTATTTGAAGAAAAAGAAAATAAACCATATTGAGTCCCAGTATGGCGCAGTGATGCGTGGTTTGCCTCACCGTGAGCAATGGCAGCAAAACTGGGATCGTCACTTTACAACGAAAACCTATGATATTGATATAAATAGCGTTAATTGGGTCGACTGGGCCCAGCATAACAACATCAACACTGCTTGCAAAAATTTAGATGAGCTTGGTCTGTTTGATTGTCATATTACTAATCAAACCGGCACTCATTGTAGCGAGAAAGCGAATTATTATCGGCAGGATGTTTTAGACAAGTTAAAAAAATTAAACAAGATGCAGCCAGGCGGTGAAAGGCGTGCTTGGCAAGTATTAAAAGATTTTTTCGATGCTAGAGGACAATACTACCATCAACATATTTCTAAGCCGGAATATGCAAGACGGGCATGTTCTCGTTTAAGTCCCTACTTGGCATGGGGCAATCTATCAATTAAGCAAGTTTACCAAAGCGTCCAACATCAAAAGCAGACGAAAAAGTTACTGCCGAATTCTGATAGAAAACAATGGAGTCGCTCCCTAGCCGCTTTAACGTCTCGGTTACATTGGCACTGCCATTTTATTCAAAAATTTGAGAGCGAACACAGTATTGAATGGCGACCAATGAATAGTGGATACGAAAACTTTCCGTTTATAGATGGGGTTCTAGGGATTTTCCCCTCTAAAAAGACATAATCCTCTGTAGACCACACCAATAAATGGCTGCGGAGGTGGGTTACTACTTATAAGTGTGGCAAA
>NZ_JAKRFA010000030.1:0-1720 GCF_022348305.1 Alteromonas sp. MmMcT2-2 | reverse complement strand
TTATTCCCCACCCATTTTTTCAATCGAAGAACAACGTCTGTACTTTTCTCTGAACGATGCGGAATTGGCAGTTTTTCGGTCAATTCGTCTCAGAGCTCATAGATGTTACTTTGTCGCGATTTTGGGATACTTCAAATCAAAGCCCGTCATCCTAGATATCGCTTACTCGCAGGTTTCTAAGGATTTAATGTTCATCAGTAAAGAGCTGCTTGGCGGCAAGGGGCTCAGACCATTCACTCCCTCACAAAAACAAAAAGATCGACTCTACGCAAAAGTATTAGACCTTGCTGGTTATCACAAATGGGACGAAAGTCAGCACTTCAATTCTCTTTTCGACCACCTTGTTCAGGTGGGCAATGCCTGGCTGGAGCCGCGTTACCTCTTTGATACTGCTATTGAACTTCACGTCTTTCTGGACAGCATAACAGCCATTGATGACGGACTAAGCCTGAACCAGCTCAGAGGCGGTGCAAAAAGTCTGACCGTACCTGAACTTAAAAAAGAGCTTGCCCTTTATCATCAGTTAGCGCCATGGCGCACGCAAATCAATGGCGTTATCGATGGGCTTAATCTGTCTCTTAAAAATCGACAACACTTCGGTGAGCTCATCAACTATTACGGTAGTAAACTCAAACGATTCAAACGCGCACAGCAGCATCTATGGTTGCTATGTCACCTGACAGAGCGGATACAACTGGCACTGGAACGGTTAACTGATGGGTTCATTTACCATATCCGCAAGCAACAAGAAGCTGCCAACACCTTTGCACAACAAGCAGTGTTCCTGTCCTGGCAGTCAGCCGCGGACAATGTCACGAAAGCGGCAGAGTTACTGCATCTGTTTGTGGATGAGAACATTGATGATAATCAACCCTTCTCAGTAGTCAGACAACAGGCATTGAAGGTCATGAATGACAGGGTTGTGCCTTGAATGTGAGGCCGGTAAAGGCTCAGAAGCCGTCGTCGCCCAACTTCAACAGATGCAGACGGAAATCGCATTCGGTGGACCACTGAAGACGATGGATACGTCGCTCATCCCGAAAAAGCACCTCCCATGGTTGGTTAAACAGGATAACGTTAACCCGCAACGTTACGAATGGCTGCTCTACCGGCAGTTAACCTCACGACTGAATGGACGCATTTATTTGCCAAATGTTACCAAATACCGCGCACTGGAAGACGACCTGATCCCCCAGACATCGCAGGATACCTTGCTGGCCTCATCAACACTGGACAGACTAAAACAGCCCGCAGAGTTATTGTTACAGGAGAAACAACACCGGCTGGAAAGTGCACTCAAAGACGTTGCTCTCCATATTGATGAGGGAGACAATCGAAATGTGATCATGAAAAATCGTACCGGTACCCGCTGGCGTCTGCCGACCAAAAGCGCTACATCTCTGGTCAACAATCCCTTTTTTAAGCGAATGCAACCGGTCGGTATCGCGGATGTACTGCGGTATGTAGAGCGCGAAACCGGGTTCATGAAATGTCTGACTCATGTACTTCCGATACAAAAACAAGGGTTCACTCATCAGGATGATTTACTGGCCATTCTGATTGCCAACGCCACTCACCGTGGTGTGTATGGCATGGCGCAGATCTCCGATCGAAGCTATGAACACCTGAGTACGGTGCAGGCCAACTATATCCGGCCTGAAACGCTGCATGACGCCAGCGACGTGATCAATAATGCGGTTGCAGCGCTACCCATCTTCCG
>NZ_JAKRFA010000029.1:0-46231 GCF_022348305.1 Alteromonas sp. MmMcT2-2 | reverse complement strand
CGAGATACACGCAGTTACAGAAAAGGCACAAAATAGTGAAGCCCAAATCAGTGCACTCAAAAACGAAAAAGATAAGCTAAATGCACAATTAATCGAAGCCAATAAAGAAATTGAGCAACATAACGCCACTATATATAAGCAAGAAGAGCAATTGCGTGCAGAGCTACAGAAATCACAACAATACCTTGGTGATAATGAAGGCTTACAAGCTAATGAGAAAGTACTTGAAGCAACTATTAATAACCTTCAGGTTAGCTTTGAGCAAAGTAAAGAGTCGCATATAAATGAAATTCAAGAACTCAATGCGAAGCTAAAGGCATGCGAGGAAAAGCAGAAAGAAACACATGGTTGGTTTGTTAGTAGAAAGCAGCAGGCGGAAGCCTTGAGCAAAGAAGTTGAAGCATTAAAACGTGAGAATGCACTTTTGGTCTCTAGTAAAGAAACCGCATCAGCGGTAGGTGAACTCGAACAAAAGCTTACGTCTTTACTAAACAAACAAAGCGAAGATAATATAGAAATAGCAAATGCATTAGGTAAGCACGTAACGCGATGCAATGAAGAGCAAAAAAGCAATATAGCAAGCCAGCTTGAGTTAAGAAAGCTCTCAGCTTTGTCTAGATTACCTATATCAATAGACTCACGTTCAATGGATGCACCTAATTTGGCCGAGTTATCATCATTAATAGCCTTAAACAATTATGATGTAATCATTGAATTCGGTAGTGGATTAAGTACAGTTGTAGCTGCCAGCGCTTTGCAAGATAGAAGTGCACAACAACGCAACAGCGATAACTTATTGAAAGATAAAAGTAATATAAGTGATATAGCTAATGCGTTGCCCAAGCATATAGTTAGCTTTGAAGAAAGTTATGAGCATGGTCAAAAAACAAAAGAGCTTCTGTGCAATGCAGGGGTAGACGCCTACGTAGAGTTATGCCATGCCCCATTAGTCTCTGTTCCTAGTATTGATGGTTCTTTTGAAGGTGCACTCTTTTATGATTGCGCAGAAAAGCTACTAGAATTAAAACGTACTATTAGTGCAGATAAAGCAAGAGTCTTAGTAATTGTTACTGGCGGTGCGAATGAAAGCGACGAAGCACAAATGGCATATTGGGCGTTACCTTTAGTACTAGACTATCTTTCTCGGTGTAGTCTTACATTCTTTTTGAATAATAATGCAAATGAAAATAGTGGCTTATCGGTAAAGTGGAAAGATGAGAGCAAACGCCGTCGTTTGGCAATCACCAGTGAGCATTTTAATACGCCCAAGGGCGCAACAATATTTAATATTCAACCCTAAGCATAAGTTCCCCTAGTTATTGAGTATTGCAGAGGTGCTTGTTATCATTCGCGTCGATTTTTATCTCTGTGGTACACTGGAAGTAGTTGGAAAAAATGGATAAACTAAACGAAAATCACTCGCTAATTAAAGAAGCTAATCGCCTCTTTAAAGAAAATAAGTTCAGCGAAGCTGAGCAGTATTACATGCAAGCGGCTAAAACACTAGGCACAGACTTAGTTGAAGCTAGTATATGGCTATGTAAAAAACGCCAAAATTCTATTAACACCTCCTCTAATACAAATAGCAGTGTAGTAACGGCCAACACTGAATTCTATACTGCAGAAAACTTCTTAAAACAAAAAAAGCAGCTAGAGCAAACGCAACAATTGCTTGAAGAGTACTACCAGCAATCGCAATCCCTAAAACTTCAGCTAATGCAGAGAAATTAAAATGAAAGTATTAACCGTTTTTGGAACAAGGCCTGAAGCAATAAAAATGGCCCCCCTCGCAATAAAACTTGCAGAACAAGAGGGAATTGACGCACGCGTTTGTGTTACAGCGCAACACCGTGAAATGCTAGACCAGGTTTTAGGGTTGTTTGAAATTACGCCAGAGTACGACCTAAATATTATGAAGCCAGGTCAAGATCTGACGGATGTAACCACTAATATTCTGCAAGGTATTAAGCCGATACTAGCCGATTTCAAACCTGACGTGGTTTTAGTTCATGGCGACACGGCAACCACTTTTGCTACTAGTCTAGCAGCATATTATCAGCAAATTGCGGTAGGTCATGTGGAAGCCGGCTTACGCACAGGGAATATTTATTCTCCGTGGCCAGAAGAGGCAAACCGAAAGCTGACTGGTGCTATTACTACATATCATTTCGCGCCTACAGAGACATCGCAGCAGAACTTACTTAATGAGGCTGTAGCCCCAGAAAATATTACGGTAACTGGTAATACGGTAATCGATGCTCTATTAGATGTAAGCGCTAAGCTAAAAAATGACACAGCGCTGAATAATGAAATGGCAGAGCGTTTCAGCTTTTTAAATAAAGATAAAAAGTTGATATTGGTTACAGGCCACAGAAGAGAGAGCTTTGGTGGTGGTTTCGAGCGCATTTGTAAAGCACTTGCCTATACAGCAGAGCAACACCCAGGATGCCAGATTGTTTACCCAGTGCATTTAAACCCAAATGTGCAAGAACCTGTTAATCGCCTGCTAAAAGGCGTGCCAAATATCACGCTCATTGAGCCGCAAGACTACCTGCCTTTTGTTTATCTTATGAATCAGGCTCATATTATCCTGACCGATTCAGGCGGTATTCAGGAAGAAGCGCCGTCTTTAGGTAAACCCGTACTAGTAATGCGTGACACAACAGAAAGGCCAGAGGCAGTTAGTGCTGGTACCGTTAAACTAGTAGGTACTGACGTAGATAAAATTACCGCAAGCTTAAATCAGTTATTAACCGATGAAAAAGCTTATGAAGAAATGAGTTTTGCCCACAACCCTTATGGTGATGGCAAAGCATGTGAAAGAATTATTGAAGTGTTAAGAGAGAAAGTTAATGGAAATTAATAAAACAGTATGCGTTGTTGGTATGGGATATATTGGCTTACCAACGGCTGCGCTTTTGGCAAACCGCGGTTATAAAGTACATGGTGTAGACGTTAGCAAGCATGCTGTAGATACTATCAATGAAGGTAAAATACACATTGTTGAACCAGAATTAGACACTTTCGTTTCTTCAGCGGTTAATAGCGGTATGTTAAGTGCTCACCTAGAGCCAGCAGAAGCAGACATCTTTTTGGTTGCTGTGCCTACCCCGTTTCATCACGACCAACTTAATGAAGTGACGAACTCACCGGTTCCTAACTTAGATTACGTGAAGAGTGCAACAAAAGCGATAGCGCCATATGTTAAGCCAGGGAACCTAGTTTTACTAGAATCTACATCGCCGGTAGGCACAACAGAAATGATGGCTGAAGAACTAGAAGCGGCCGGTGTTGATTTATCTCAAATTCACGTAGCCCACTCTCCAGAGCGTGTTCTGCCTGGCCACATAATGCGAGAACTTATTGAGAACGATCGTGTAGTGGGCGGTGTTGACGACGCATCTACTAAAGCGGCAGCAGAATTTTACAGAACATTTGTTGAAGGCGAAGTGCTTGAAACTACGTCGAAAACAGCCGAAATGGCAAAGCTGACAGAAAACGCGTTTAGAGATGTAAATATTGCATTCGCTAACGAACTTTCAATGCTTGCAGACGACATGGATATTGATGTTTACGAGTTGATTAAACTTGCCAACCATCATCCACGCGTAAACATTCTGCAACCTGGCTGTGGTGTAGGTGGTCACTGTATCTCAGTAGACCCTTGGTTTATTGTTAACTCTGCTAATGGCAAAGCCAAAATGGTTGAGCAAGCCCGCAGAACTAACGATTACAAATCTGAGTGGGTAGTTGAAAAAGTTAAAAACGCCGTACTTGAGTTTGAAAGAGAAAACGGTAGAAAGCCACAAGTGGCATGCATGGGCTTAGCTTTTAAACCTGATATTGATGACTTGCGTGAATCACCAGCGTTATATATTACTCAAGCTTTAAGTGAAACTAATGACGTGGTAGCCGTTGAGCCCAATATTAAGAGTTTTGATGGGCTAAAACTTGTATCAGAAGAGCAAGCAGACAACGCAGATATTCTTGTCTACTTAGTTGCCCATAGCCAATTTAAAGCTCATAGCAAGAGTAGCAAAACTTTAGATTTTGCTGGCTTGTTTAAATAAATTCTTTACGTGGTGAGAGCAAACTCACCACGTCGCTTCTCATACTTGTCATTTTCCACGCTAAGAAACTCTTTTCAATGAATAAAGCTAATCAAATAATTGACTTTGCCAAGCAAGCAATAATCGAAAGTTCCTCACAAACGACATTAGATGCGCCAATTAATAAGCGTGTAGCTTATGCAGTAAGTCACGGAAAAAGTTACGCGAGTAATGGTTATGCTATTCGCACTCATGGAATTGCAGCCGCACTCAATAAGCGCGGTTTTGATACTCTGTGCTTAATAAGGCCTGGTAGACCTTGGGATTTTGGTGCAAAGAGAGAATTTTCAGAACTCCAAAAAGAAGTAGATGGCGTTACTTACATTCACTCACCATGGGAAAACTTTTTAGTACCTAAAGATGTGTTTGAAAGAGTTAAAGTGATGGCACTAAAGTATGAGGAGCTATTTAAAGTATATCGGCCAGAAATCGTTTTGGCAGCCTCAAATTATGAAGTTGCTTTCCCAGCGTATATTGCAGCAAAAAAATTAGGACTTCCATTTCATTACGAAGTAAGGGGCTTTTGGGAGATATCGCGATTATCCCGAGACCCTGATTGGGAGGACTCGGATGGTTATCACGAACAAGTAGAACTAGAAAGCTTCTTGGTGTCAAACGCTGATAAGCTCTACACGTTGAATACCTCGATGGTTCAAGAGTTAGTGAAACGTGGAGCTAATCGCGCAAGCATAAGCTTAGTGCCTAATGCAGCTCCCTCCGTTTCCAATGTTGAAAGCAAGAGTACAAAACACCGTAATGAATTTTTTAATGACTATGAAGATACATTCCTTCTTGGCTACGTTGGTGCGCTCACAGATTACGAAGGTATAGATACTCTTTTGCAAGCCATAGCGTCTCTTAAAGATGAAAAAGTAAAATTGCTTGTAGTAGGTGGTAATAATCCAGTAAATGATTCCGACAAGCGTGATGAAGTCTTAGAGAGATTTAAGAAGCAAGCGATAGAGTTAGGTCTGCAAAACCAAGTAGTCTTTACTGGAAGAGTAGCTCATGAAGCGGTAGGGAATTATATTCGAGCTGTAGACGCATGCGTTGTTCCAAGAAAGCCTGACATAGTGTGTGAACTCGTAAGTGCATTAAAGCCTTTGGAGTACATGGCATTCAATAAACCCGTAATTGCTTCGAATGTTGCACCGCAAGTAGAGCTTTTAGCGAATGGAAAGTTTGGTTGGTTATATGAAAAAGGAAATGTCCAATCTCTTTGTGAATCAATAACAAAGTTGAGAAGCGAAGATAAAAGAGTTATCCAAGAGAAGCTTGCCGCAGCACGAAAATTGATTGAAGAAAAACTTACTTGGGATTGTGTAGTAGAGCCAATGGCTTTGAATCTGGCCGATTCATTTAAAGTCTCGCAGCCTCATAAAAACAATGCAGGGAAGAAAAAAGTTGCATGTATCATGGACGATTTTACGTTTCAATCGTATAGCCCAGAAGCTAACCTTTGTCAGTTAACCCCTGACGGCTACTTAGACGAACTAACGGGATTTGAACCAGAGCTTCTCTTTATTGAGTCTGCTTGGAGAGGTAAAGACGAGCTATGGGGCTCAAAAGTTGGCCACCGATCGCAAGAAGTTATTAATATTGTCGAATGGTGCAATAAGAGAAAAATACCTACTGTTTTTTGGAATAAAGAAGATCCAATTCACTTTGAAACATTCCTAAATACGGCCAAGTTGTTTGATTTGGTCTTTACAACAGATCTTGATTGTGTAGAACGGTATAAAGCCGCATTAGGACACGATAGGGTTTATTTTTTGCCCTTTGCATGCCAGCCAAAACTTACTAATCCAATTGAAACTTTTGAGAGAAAGGACGCATTCTCATTTGCTGGAGCTTATTATGTTAAGTATCCAGATAGAACAAGAGACCTAGAAGATTTCATAGAGTCTTTCCCCAACTTTAAGCCGGTCGAGATATATGACAGAAACTTCGGCAAAAATGATCCAAACTACAAATTTCCAAAGAGTTTTGATAAGCATATCGTCGGTACTTTACCGTTTGCTGAAATTCAGAAAGCATACAAAGGTTACAAGTACGCAATAAATCTAAACTCAATAAAGCAAAGCCAAACAATGTTTGCACGCCGCGTTTATGAATTGTTGGGTAGTAATACTGTCACAGTAAGTAATTTTTCGAGAGGCGTGAGATTAATGTTCGGTGACCTAGTTCAGGTTAGCGATAGTGGAAATGAGATTGTTAGAAGGCTTAAAGCTTTAGAGAGCAATGCCTATCAAACAGACAAATTGAGGCTCGCAGGACTTAGAAAAATTCTTTCAGAGCACACCTATGAAGACCGATTTAACTACATATTACAGAAAGTATTTGCAAATAGCGCAGAACATGTATTGCCTGATGTAGTTGTTTTTACATTAGTTCAAGAAGAGAGCGATTTATCTAGGTTTATCGACAACGTCAAGCGTCAAAGCTATGAGATAAAGAAAGTTGTTGTACTTGTTGATCGTTTTAGTACAAAGGGTATAGCAGAAAAGTTAACTGAAAACGCAATTATGAATTTCAGTGTCCTAACTTTAGACGATGTTTCAGGGCAGTCTCTGTTTAAGCTTCATTCTTCTTCTAGTTGGCTTACTTATTTTTCGTCATTGGACTTATATGGCAGCAATTACCTCTTGGATATCTTTCTTGCGACGCGTTTCACTGATGCGTTATTTATCGGAAAAAGCAGTTATTTTGAAGAGGCCGAAAACAAATTAGTGTTAAGAAGTGATGGAAGTAGTTACAAAAGTGCAATCGATATTCCAAAACGATGCTGTGCAATTTCACCGCTTGCTCAAGATATTCAACTAAAAGATTGGTTAAGTGATGTTACATTTGGCTCTTACAAAGAAGATAACTCACAATCAATCGATATATTCAATTATTGCAAAAATGTGACACTCAAAAATGAAGAGAGCTTTTTGAGCAAAGTTGAAGACGATGACTTCGATACTGGATGTAGCGTACGAGAATTACAAGAACTTTCAGAAAAGATTGAAGCCGTTGTTCACTCTGAAGATTCTGCTCCTCATTTTGATGCTAAAACATTGTTTGAAATGTTTCCTAAAACGTCTACTAAGGATTGCACTATAACGTTAGACAATGAAGGGATGCAGATATCTTCGTCATTAGAAGATGGAAAGCATACATATATCTATACCATTGATAAAAAAATATTTTCAATAGATGAGTTGTTCTCTCAGAGCGAAAAATTAGATGAAATCCCTTTCCATTTAGAGGTTACTCCTGGGTTAAATCTTTCGTTTGTAGTTATCTTCTTCGACGTCAACATGACGCGTCTGCACCATGAGATAATTAAACCCAACAAAAACAACGTTCTTTTGCGTCCAGATGGAGCTGTGTACGCAAAATTAGGCTTCAGGGTGTATCAATCTGGTCAGTGCACCGTAAAAGGCTTGTTATTGGGGGAAAAAGATCTGTCTCCCACAAGATTGATAGGTAGTTCAGATACATTACTCCTTACAAACCACTATCCTAGCTACGACGATCTTTATAGAAATGGATTTGTTCACAGTAGAGTTGCAGCTTACATGGAGAGAGGGATTCGCGTCGATACTTTCAGATTTAGAAAGGATCAACCTGTAACATGGCATGAATTCCAAAACGTCGACGTTACTTCAGGTTCTGCAGTTGCCTTACAACGCATGCTGAGTAGTGGTCAGTATAAAAACTTACTTGTTCACTTCCTCGACTCTGACATGTGGGAGGTGATTGAAAAGTACATTCACAAAATTAATGTCTTTGTGTGGATTCACGGCGCAGAGATACAACCTTGGTGGCGTAGGGAATATAATTATACAGATGAGAAACAGCTAGAATTAGCGAAAAAACAAAGTGATATACGACTAGGTTTTTGGCGAAGTATTTTGAATAAGATGCACAAAAATCTTAAGCTCATTTTCGTTTCCAATTACTTTGCGGAAGAAGTTATGGAGGATATTGGATTTAGGCTACCAGTTGACCAGTATGAAATTATTCATAACCCTGTAGATACCGACCTGTTCGATTATATTCCAAAACCGCCAGAACAGAGACTTAAAGTTCTTTCGATAAGACCATATGCTTCAAGAAAGTATGCCAATGATTTGAGTGTGAATGCAGTTCTAGAGCTTTCAAAACAACCATTTTTTAACGAATTTGAGTTTCTTTTCATGGGCGACGGTAAACTTTTTGATGAAACCCTAGCACCGATTGCAGATTTTGATAATGTGAAGATAGAAAGACGCTTTTTGGCTCAAACTGACATTGCTAAATATCACAAAGAGTTTGGAATATTTCTCTGCCCAACTCGAATGGATGCACAAGGTGTATCGAAAGACGAAGCCATGTCATCGGGGTTAGTTGTTATATCAAATGGCGTAACGGCCATCCCGGAGTTTATAGATGGCGATTCTGGTATTTTAGTTGAAGGAGAAGATTATTGTGGTATGGCAGATGCGCTAGCATCACTTTATCTCGACCATAGTAGATTTTTAAGCTTGTCAGATGGAGCTTCCAAACGTGCTAGATATCAAGTATCTAAACAAAAAATAGTTAATCAAGAGCTATTGCTCCTCAACTAATTTGAATTAAAGAAGACTACAATATGAAAGAAACCTCCAAAACAACTACCAAACAAATTTCTAGAAGGGAAGTGAAGTACCAAGTAAAAGAGACTAAGCTTGGCACGATGGTTTTTTTAGACTCTTATTCATATGATAAAGCATATTTGAACTTTGACATGCAGAGTGTTGAAGGAAAAGACGTTGTTTTTGATTGTAACGGAATACCAAAATTAAATATCTCTAGAAGAGGCGAGTATCACTACTACCCAATAACGATAGCGATATATGGTCTCGAACAGGTTAGCAAGTATTACAAAACTCAAGATCCTCGACATTTGGAAAAAGTGAGAGCAGTTGCTAATTTTCTAGCGCAGACACAAAACACAGAATCTGGCGCGTGGAAGTCAGACTTTGAATATTTTTACGCCGTACGCGAGACCGGAAAACTTGAACCTGGTTGGACATCGGCATTAGCACAGGGATTTTGTATAAGCTGTTTAGTAAGAGCCTATTATCTATTTGATGATATTGATTACTTAGCGGCTGTTGAAAAAGGTGTATTGCCATTTTATGAAGATGTTGAGAATGGCGGTGTATTAAGTCGTATTTTTGATAAATATCCATGGTATGAGGAATATACAACGCCAAATAAGTCTCATATCCTCAACGGTTTTATGTTTTCACTACTTGGGTTATATGACGGGTTTATGCTTACCGGTTCAACCAAATATAGTGATAGGTTCGAAATAGGGTTAGAGTCCCTCCGTCACTGCCTTTCAATGTTTGATTTGAAGGATATTTCTGCATATGACTTGACCCACATAACAATTCCCGGAAATCCAGCAAAGTATCATATTGGATATCACTTTACTCACATTCGGTTATTGAGTGCATTATTGTCAATTGAAGAAGATCAAATTATTAGAAAGGTCTTGGAGCGTTGGATTAGCTATTCACAAGGAAATAAATCTTATTTTCGATTGGTGGAAAGTAATATAGATTTACAGATAAACAGTAATGATGGATTCATTGTTTTAGGTAGTCACGTTACTGCGAACGTAAATTATAACGATCCTAGTATCGATAAAGACGAAATTGAGTATGCATTTTATCTAATGAAGGATGGACAGAAATTCAAGCGTTCAGGTTTCGGAAAACAGTCATTTAAGAGTTTTGAGATTGAGGAACCAGGAGAATATTATGTTGCAATTTACATAAGAGACGTTTTCGGTAATAAAACTGGGGCAAACAGCGAAAAAATCATTGCGCTAGAGGAACCACCGAAAACTGAAATTCATGATATATCGCTTAACCGAAGTATGAATGCATTTGAAGTTGAAGTAAATGCAACTGGTATAAAATTAAAATTTGCTTTTTATGTGTTTCTGAATGGGAAAATTTATAAAAAATACCTTTACGATAAGAATAACAGTTTCTACTTTGAGCCAACAGAGCCTGGCGAGTATCAATTTGAATGTTACGTAAAAAGCTTAGAGTTAAATCCTGTTATTAGAAGAACACAAACAGTAGTATTTTGATGAAAATGGCTAAGGTGACTTAGCACTTAGCTTTAGAGGAAGGTGGATGAACTGTTTTATTTGGAGCGAAAAATCAATCAAAAGAAATGAATTGACGGAGCAGCATGAAGCATTGCAACCCTTTCTTTTTTTGAGTTTTATCCATCATGCTGGCGCCAAGGTTGTTATCGATATTGGCGCGAACGTGGGTTATTACAGCCTTGTTTCCACTTTAGCTGAGAGTGTTGAAGTAGTTCATTCCTTTGAACCTGATACACACGCATTTAAAGAAATGGAAAAAAATTTAACTTTAAACGCTATTCAAAGAAAGGTCTCGCCACATCAAGTCATAGTTTCAAATATGGATGGAACGACTAAGTTTGGTAGCCACTCTCCTATGTCGGGAATAAATGGTGTCGTTGAAACTTCTATACACGAAGCTTCACTCTACAAAGAAGTTAGAGAGTTAAAGAGTATTAAGCTCGATTCGCTAACGGACCTAAGAGGCCGAGTTTTGGCGCTAAAGATTGATGTGGAGGGGCATGAAATATCTGTGCTTGAAGGAGCGAGGGAGCTTCTTTCAAGTTCGCCATGCATCGTTCAAATAGAGTGTTTCTTAAGTGATAAAATAGAGCAAGTATTCAGGGAATTGGGTTATTTTAAATTCTTTACTGCCGGTCAAGATTTTTATTTCAGCAATATCAACAACTTTTCCGATTTAGCATTTGTGAACAAAGCCATAGGTTATGCTGTATCGTACTTTACTGAGGTAAGATCAGAGCGACACCTTAAAGTTGACACAATAAAAAATTCAGTAGATTTAACGCTAGAAACTGAAAAGAAAATCGAAGCTACAGTGACCTTATCTGAGGGATACTTTGATAATCCAGAGGTTGCCTTTTATTTGTTAGTCGATGGAAAAAAAATTAGTGAGAGGTGGTATTCTCTGGATAGAAAAGCTTCTTTTTCTTTTCCTGATTATGAAAAAGAAGTTGAGGTAAAAGCGTTTGTAAGAGAAGCTGCTATCCCGGAAAAAAAAGTAGTAGTAGGGAAGTTTATTAAAGAAGCGCCAAAAGGTTACAGGGCTGAATCTGCAATCCCAAATTCTTATGGTAGTCCAAGTAAGTATTTATCATATATCAATAAAATGGAGAAGAATAAAGACCACGGATATTTTGATATTGATATAAGTCCACTTATCCATACTTTAAAACAAAGCTGCCCGAACAATCTTATAATCTTAGGAAGTGGTCCAACAGTAACAAAAACACTAGAGGCTGCTGTTGACTTTAGGGTTAAAAATTGCCATGTATTTTCTAATTCCAAAAACTGCGTTTTAAGTCTCGTTAACTTCAGTAAAATCCTTACTCATGGGAAAAATAGTCAAGTTAAAATTTATCATGTAGAAAATGACCTAGAGATTGGTTCTTTAATTTCAGAATTAAAAATTGACTTGATTGGACGGACATACATATTATTTTTAGACCAGTTTTATAGTGACCTCAACTTTTCATTGGCGTCCTTCAGAGATATCTTAACAGGATATGGTGATGATAAGATATTTTTCGCTGAAAAACTCGTAAATGATAATTACTCAAAAATGCTTCGCATTACTCTGCAAGAAACGGGGTTTAAATTTATTTCTCTGATTCCAAAGTCAAAGATCAGTGGTTTTTCGGAAAAAGAAAAGTGTATTGCAGTGGAGAGCAATAAGGAAGGGTATATATATTTTCTATCTTCTGGGCGTGAGCTTAACTTTAATGATTTTTAACTATTAAAAATAATCTGATGGTGTTTTTAATTTTAGAGTTGATCTAGCAAATTATGTATCTTATAAAAACTGGGCAGTCTGTGAGGTTAAAAATTGATTATTGAAACAATGCCGACTTTACATTCCATTAGAGTTGCAGCGATACTTGATGGATTTTCCTCTATATGCATTGAAAAAGACACTAATTTATTTCCAATTTCACCATCGAATTGGAAAGAAGAAGTAAAGCAAGCTCAACCCGATTTCCTATTCGTAGAAAGTTGTTGGTTCGGAAATAATAATCAGTGGGGCAGCCTTATATATGGCAATTCATATAATGCACCAAATCAAATGGATGAGTTAGCCAAGGTTGTCGAGTACTGTAAAAAGGAAGGGATCCCTACGGTTTTTTGGTCTAAAGAAGATCCCGTTCATTACGACAAATTTGCCCCCACAGCCAAGTTATTCGATTTTGTATTTACTACAGATGCAAATATGGTCGAAAGCTATAAGAAAGACTACGGGATAGATGCAGAGCCTCTATGTTTCTTTTGCCAGCCCGCAATACATAACCCTTCAGAAGTTATTCCTCGAAAAAATAAAGCTGCTTTCGCCGGTTCCTATTATTCAACTAAAAAAGAACGCTGCGCCGATTTTGACGTGTTAATTGACGCACTAAAAAGAGCAAATGTTGAATACGATATTTTTGACAGATGCCTTCATCGACAAGAGTCGAACTTAAAGTTTCCTGAAAGGTTCAAGCAAAGCGTGGTTGGTCATTTAAAGCCAGATGAAATGTGGAAAGCTTATAAAGGCTATAAGTACACAATCAACATGAATTCAGTTAAACAAAGCCCTACTATGTTTGCTCGCCGTGTATATGAATCGTTAGCTTCTGGTACGCCTGTAGTTAGTAATTATTCTAAAGGCGTTGTTGAGCAATTTGGCGATATTGTTTGTGCCAGCGATAACCCTGATGAAATTGTAAGCTTCCTAGAGAAAATGCAAGACGAAAGCGAATACAGAAAAGTAGTTGAGAAAGGCGTGCGTGAGGTGCTAAGCAAACATACGGTGGCAGACAGGCTAAAACAAATTTGCAATAGAATTGGTATAGCTATTACCGATCACTTACCGAACGTTCATTTGGTTGCTAATGTCAGTAATATATATGAAGCAGAACATGCTTATACGGTGTTTACTAACCAGACTTACAGAAACAAGCGGCTTGTGGTAAACATGGTAAATGAGAGCGCGCTTTACCCTTACCTATTAAAAACTGGTAGCAACACAACATTCAGGTTAGTCAACGAGTTTACTCAGCCTCCTAAGGGACTTCGCGTTGAATTAACAATGGATAAAGAGTTACCAACTACTGCTTTAGAAGATGTGGCGTTAAAAACGCTGTACAGCACAAATGTCTAAATTGTCTTTATTTTGCGTTCATTTCGTCAAGTACTCGAGCAAGGCTGGTTACAATGGCAGACGTTTTTTCAGTATTATGAACTACGTCGGGTAAATGAGTTAACCTGCGCTTTTTGTCCTTTATATAATCCGAAATCTTAATATCAAACGAAGGCGCTTTTACTACAAACCTTGCGTTAGACTGAGCTAACAAAAAGTCAGGTGCTATCTTATCAACCAACTCTTTATCAATGTTACCTGCGGTATGGAAAAATACTACGGTTCTGAAAATTCTGGCTAAATAGTTAAACATGGAATAAACAGAAGACGAGCCGAATACTAATAAGGTTTGTTCGTTTAAAGCGTCAGGGTTATCTAAAATAAAAGCCCTGCCAAAATTGGGAAGATTGTTATCGTAAACAACCACTCGGTTATAGTTAAACGTAGTAAGAAAATCTTCAGCATGCCTTTGAGTTGGGTAAATTTTAGAGCCAAGGTCGCCAGCCATTACACGCTCTACGTATATATCATTTTTGAAGAGATTTTCTATGGGAGCGCAGTCTAAGCCTAACTTTTTTGCCACTTCCATCGTAGCTACTCTAGCACCATGACAACTCCAATGCGTGTCACAAACTCGAAAGGTTCGTTCTTCAAAGTGCTTCAGCGCATCAATTGGTGTAACTAAGCTGAAAGAGTCATCAACAAGCTTAGTTAATTGGTCTAGCGGTGTATGTTTTGATTTTTTGAAAGGGTAGTGCTCTTCAACAACGAATTCTTTAGAAGGGGCAATAAGAAATGCACTCTTTCCAGCTTGACTCAGCGGCAAGGTGCTAAAAGTGTTGGCGTAATCAGCCCAATTTTTCTTTTCTGCCCAACTGAGTTTTGTTTTACCTGTAAACTGTTCAACACTTTTGTTGGTGTCGTTATCAAGATACAACCACTTATCTTCGCCTTCTAATATTTTAAACACGCCCTCTATACTTAATTCGTAAATTACGTAAAAGTGGCTATTGTGAACAATTGCTATAGCTAAATTAGACGATTTGGGAATTAAAGTATGGTCGAAACCACAAAGTACTTCTTGTTGAAAGTCGCGTTCTATCAAAGCCACTTTCTCGATTACGTCAGGCCTTTTAGTATTCAATTCAAGTGGAAAAATCTCGTATCCGTCTAGTAACACTAAAGACGCATTATTCTGAAGTTTTTTAAGAAGCCAGCCTTTTATTCTAATGCCTTCTTTTTCAATAAGGTTTCCTTCGTGCTCAGCACCGTTGCTGGGCTCATCCAAACACCATTTGAATTTATCACTGACGTCAGTGCTCGCCTGCTTTACAGAAATTGTAAAAACTGCCATTACTTTCTTATCATCCTATCAAAGATAGTCATCAACCAGACTATATTCATCTTCCATTAAATATTCTAAATTGCTTAAAGTGCTAGGGATTCCTGCTTTTGTGCGGCTATTTCGATGCAGTGGTTTCAACGACAAATTAAATTCTTTATTTAGGAACTCAATTGAGGTCGCAAAGTTATGCATCGAGCCTACAAAACTAAACTCTTGAATACCAACCTCCGAAAAAAATCGTGAGTAGGTAGTTACCATATAAGGTATCGAGCGCTCTTTTATTATCCTTTCTACGATGTCAGATTGGTTTTCGATACCCTTCGATACATATATATTATGAATGGTTTCATAGTGAGGGTGTTTCCATTGCAGATCTAGCAAATGTCCCACCAAAGACCAAATACGCTGAATGGGGTCGCGCACCCAGACCATGCTGTTAGCGCTAGGAAAGAGCTCGCTATGTCTAGGGTGGGGTTTAAAATGGCCGTGTACCACTTGTGAGCGGGCAGAAACTTGAATCGCGTTTCCTTGCCCCAGAGACCTTGCTTCGTCAGGGCGGTAAACATCAAAAACACTAGAACGACCAAATTCCCTGTAAAACATTTGGCGAAGAGAACTGCCAGCCGTTTTTGGGATGTGATATGAAAGCCACTGTATGTCTTCGGGCTGTGCTGTTCCGTGTTTGAATCGAAATAGTGATGAAAGCGTTCTAATTAATGTCATAGTACATCTGAAACCTTGCTAGCGGCTCAGTATAACAGAACTTTTGTTTCTACCACACGCGACCAAACAAAGTTTTAAATGAGTTATACATTCCAGTTTGTTATCATGAATGGCTAATAACACGGAAGGGTCACTGACTAAAAGTATCCCTTTGCTAGGTTTGAGAGGAATTTAATGTTTTTAGTTTGTACAGCTGAACACTCGGTGTTGTGGGAAGCGCTGTGTAAATCTTTATCTTTGTACACGGTCAACTCAATTGCTTCTTCCGATAGTTCGAAAGTGCTTAATGTTGTCGTAAAGCCTGTAACGAAAGCAGATCTCAGCCAGCAGAAGCAGACGCTAGAAAGTGCTCAGGTAGCGCTGGTTACTTTTCCTCCTGAGTTTCAACTAGCTGCAGCTTTGTGTAGTAAAGAAGAATTTACCCTACAAGCCGTAATTAACAACCTAAAAGCAACGCATTTACTTGCTGAAAGTGAATTGATTGACCATGTGTATTCTGTCGATAACCTAGCGAGTGATCTATGCAGTAGCGACGCAGGAAAGGCAATAGCGCATTACTTTTCTGATATACAAACGCCTGACTTCTCTGTGCGTGTAATTGACAGCGCAAAGTCAATATTAAAGCTAGAGCCTGAAATAAAGTCTTTATACAGCCAAATTAAGCAGTTGTTCGTGACTGGTTGTGATGCTCAACTATATGCTGATTCCTCTCATAAAGATGCCGCAAACTTCCTCATAGAAAGCATGCAAGAGCTATATCAAAGCAAAGAAGAGAGCCAAATCTTAATTGAGCAATTAACTCGCACGCAGATTGAAGTTGCTAATTTAACGAGTTTGAAGCGCTCTAAAGAAGCTTCACTAGAGCAAGATATTTCGGTACTAACCTCACAACTTTTTGTGTTGCAGCATCAGTTGGAAATGGGAGGAGGGCTCACTTCTTCTAACAAATCGAAAGATATCGCTGCGCAAGCCGCAAGAAACAACGAACTAAAGCTAGAAAACGAGAAGCTTAACGCAAAGCTTAAGCGTAAGTCTCAAGCGGAAAAACAGTTGCGCTTGCAAGTCGCTGAGCTGCGTTCAATTAAACAGTCACCTTCTTGGAAAGTCTCTAAGAGCATAGACAAATTAAATGCCAAAGTAAGCCGGAATGCTAAGCAACGAAGGGAGTTACTTGAGAATGTGGCTCTTGTTTACAGCAGTGATTACTTTGACGCAGATTGGTACCTTTCGACTTACAAAGATGTAAAGGAGTCTGGTGTAGACCCAGCTGAGCATTATTTGGTCTTCGGGGCAAAAGAAGGGCGACGACCGTCTACTGAGTTCGATGGAGACTGGTATTTGAAAAGAAATACTGATGTAGCTAAGTCTGGAATGAATCCACTATTACACTTTTTGAAATACGGAAAAGACGAAAAGAGAGCGCCGAACAGGTTTTCTTCTTTTTAGGCCATTTCGAATTAAAGGAACTTTATACCTATGAATAATGAGAAAGGCTCGATTATAGAGCAAGCTAGTCTTCTATTTTCTCAAGGTCAGTATGAGTTGGCCAAAGCACTGTATGAGAAGGCAAGCAAGAAGTATGGCGAGCATTTGTTTAAAGCAAATATTTGGTTGTGTACTAAACGACTTGCGCAGCTTGAAAATGGAGAAGAAACCGTAAAAGTACCTCTGCCTAACTTCGCAGCAAGTAGTGCCTCTTCTCCTTCATATGCAGAAGAGCAGCTAGAGGAAACTCAAGCTAACTTAGAAAAATACTACTTTGAAGCGCAGAACTTGCGCAACAAACTGTTCGATATGCAGTAAGAACAAATATCGTCATTGCCTTTTTTCAAATTTTCAAATTATAAAAGTATTGCCATGGACTTAGCACAAGATAGATTAACTGAAGTCGCATCTAGCCTAGCTGCATTTGAACTCAACCCTATTAAACGACACATAGCTGGTCGAATCGCATATATAGTTAGCCATGGTGCTAGCTATGCAAGCAACGGTTATGCAATAAGAACGCAAGGTGTAGCCGAAGCATTAAATATGAAAGGCTTTGAAACTTTGTGCTTCGTGCGCCCTGGCCGCCCATGGGAATTGGATGAAAACGCGAAGGTTAACACTCAAGAAGTGGTAAACGGCGTGCGCTATATCCATGCAGGTAAGGACGGAATTTTTCTACCTGAAAGTGAAGAAGAGTTTTTGCGTAAGTCCGTAGACTACTATGTACAAATGTTTCAGTTATTTCGCCCGCAATTTGTTATGGCTGGCAGCGATTATAAAGTAGGTTTGCCAGCCCTAGTGGCTGCTTCTCAGTTAGGCTTGCCTTTTTTCAATGAGGTGAGGGGGTTTTGGGAGCTTTCTCAAGCCACTCGTCAACCTTCATATGTGGACTCAGAAGCTTATACAGCACAGTCGACTCGCGATTCCTTTGTTGCAGCCCAATCGACGGGTGTCTTTACGTTAAATGATACAATGAAGCAAGAATTGATTGCGCGAGGTGTTCAGAGCGATGTAATTCAGTTAGTGCCTAACGGGCTCTCAAGTGTCTCTCAGTTAAATGTAAATTCACAGGAACTGCGAGAAAGTTTAGGTATAGATGCGAACGACAACGTAATAGGCTACGTTGGCAGCTTCAATTCTTACGAAGGCATTGAAGACCTTATTGAAGCTGTGGCTCAACTAAATGCGACAGAACAAACTGTGAAGTTGTTGCTTGTAGGTGATGCTTCAGCAATTACTAAACTTGGTGCAAGCAGCGATTCAATAGATTCGGCACCTTGGCTGATAAAAACGGGAAGAGTTCCGCACGACGACGTAATCAAATACTTTTCTGTAATAGATACCATTGTTATTCCTCGTAGAAATGAGCAGGTCTGTACGATAGTACCCCCTATGAAGATAGTTGAGGCCATCTCTTTTGGTAAAAAGGTAGTGGTTTCAAATGTTCCACCGCTTCAAGAGTATGCAGATAATTATGACTCGGTATTAAGCTTTAATGCTGGCAATGTTGAAAGTCTTCTTTCAGCGCTGAAGCTTTCTGCATCTCTTCCAGTACCACAGCCTGTTACCAATTTACTCTTCTCAAATCATGTTGAAGTAATGGTAAACGAGTTTAATAAGTGGACTGAGAAAGATAACGCGAAGAAAAGCGCGTCTAACGCTGTTATGCCTAAGAGCCCAGCTTTTGATATCAAAAAGCCAAAGCTTAAAGCTATTTCTATTATGGATGAAATATCTGAAGAGTGCTGGCGCTACGAAATGACAAGCTATCCAATTAGCAGGGCTAACTATGTAGAGCAAATTGCTTCATCTACGGCAAATTTTTGCTTCTTGGAAAGTTGTTGGAAGGGCAATAAGGGCACATGGGAATACGCATTTACATCACCGGGCTTGAAACACAACAATGCGCAAGCGTTGTTAGACCTAATTCCTCAAGTTAAGCAAAAAATGCCTATTGTGTTTTGGAACAAAGAAGACCCAATGCACTATGATAAGTATTTACCAATAGCTAAATATGCGGACGTTATTTTTACAACTGATTCAGAAAAAGTTGCTAGTTATAAAGCAGACGTGCCTGATGCGGATGTTTATGCCGTGCCTTTTGCCGCTCAACAGAAAATTTGCAACCCTTCAGATCGATTTAAGTCAGAGGCTGAGTCAGTTTGCTTCGCTGGCTCGTACTACGGTGTTGGCCATGACGAACGTAAACGCCAAATGGATGCGTTGCTACCATCAATTATAGAATTTGAAGGCGCTATCTATGACAGAATGTCGAAGGTAGATAGCGACAGATACAAGTTCCCGCCACAATACACACCGTTTATACGCGATGCAGTACCTTTTACCGAAGTTGTGCAGCTATACAAGCGATTTAAAGTTTTCTTGAACGTAAACACGATAGTGGAGTCACCCACAATGATGTCGCGTCGTGTTTATGAGTTGCTCGCTTGCGGCACACCTGTTGTATCTACGCCTTCAAAAGCAATTGAAGAACAGTTCCCAGGCATAGTACAAGTTGCAAAGGATGCCGATGAAGCAAATGTGATTATTGAGCGCTTGTTGACTGACGAACATTACTGGGAGAAAACGTCTCACCTCGGCTATCGAGAAGTCATGACTAAGCATACCTATGCTCACCGTTTAGTGAATATTGAAAAAGCGATAGGCATTGACAATCAGCGAGAAGAGCCACTAGTCAGCATTATTACTTGCACAAGACGGCCTGAAATGATTGATCGTATTGTCACTAATATGGCGCGCCAAAACCATTCGAATATTGAGCTCATCTTAGTACTTCAAGGGTTTAGCCAATCTCAGTCAGAAGAGCTAATCGGTAAACTGAAGTCTGTCGCTTCTAAAATTAAGCGTGTTACAGCAATGATTAATGATAGTGAAGAGACGCTGGGCGAACGGTTCAACAAAGCGGCAGAGAAAGCGAACGGCGAATATATCGCTAAAATGGATGATGATGACTTCTATTTCGCTAATTACCTGAAAGATATGCTAATACCGTTTACCTTTGGTGATTATGGCGTTGTAGGTAAGAAAGAGCTTTATATGTATTTATCTGGTTCTGACAAACTAATAAAACGTTTCCCGGGTAAAAAACATCAAGAAGCAGATTTTGTAGCAGGGGCTACGCTAGTATTCAAGGCTGATGTTTTTCACAAGTACAAATTTAAAGCGGTTAATAGAGGTGAAGATAGCGAGCTATTGAATCGTTTAAAGGCAGATGGCATTAAAATTTACGCCTCGGATCCTTTTAACTTCATTGTATGGAGAGGTAACGTTGAAGCTCATACTTGGGATGCAACAGATGAGTATTTCTTGACTGGCGAACAGACCGAAATCGTTGCAGACCATTTAAATGAAAATATAGTGGATTTTTAATATTCCTACGTTAGTTCAGAACGAACGCCAACTTATAACTATATAATCTATGAAGGATAGGTAGTGAGATTTTGTTTTGTCATTCCTTTAAAAACAACAAGAGTTTTTGAAGATAATAAGTGGGTAGATAGTGAAAAAAAGCGGGGCTTAATTCTCCTCAACTTGATGAGAACTCTCAAGTCAATCGACAATGCAGCTAGTGTCGCCGACGAAGCAATTGAGGTAACTGTATTCATAAGTGGCCATGAGAACCCGTTAGAAAGTGTTGCGCAAGATTGGAAATGTATTTCTATCTATTTCGTAGAAAATAGCTTCCCTCGACCAGCTGACAAAAGTTTGTATATGAAAGATAAGGAGTTGAAGAAAACTACTGCGTTTTCACATGTTGAGAGTTTTATCGCTCAAAGTGATAATGACAAAGCTTTTTTAATGCTCTTTGATGCTGACGATCTAGTTTCAAAAGATTTTTTTAATTATATACTGCCCACTTTTGACCAGCAGAAATGTGACGATATTGCAATTATGGCGGGTTATCTGTACGACTACAAGAATAAAACGTTTGGTTATTTGGACGGAAACGAGCGGATTTTTTACAGAAATTGTGGTTCGTCATTTGTTTCGAAGATAACGTTGGAAGATTTGCAAAGTAAAGGTTTTATACATAGGCTAAAAAATCACATCGAGTTTCATTTGCGAGCTAAAGAGGCATCGCGCAAGGTTTATTTTTCATTTGATTCTTCTGTTTTATACCTTGTCAACCACGGTGAGAATGATGTTTCCGAAAGACATGGTGAATATCATATGGTTCATTTTGTGAAACATTTCAAGTGCTCCCTTGAAGAAGCTTCTTTGGCAAAAGAAAAATTTCCTCTATTAGTGTCTTAATACAGTTTAAAAACTTAGCGTGCTTATTAATTACTTTGACGAAAGTTGGTATTTAGCGACCTACCCTGATGTAGCAAATGCGGGTGTAGATGCGCTAACACACTACAAAAAATTCGGAATAAAAGAAGGGCGTCTACCTTGCGCCCTTCCAGTATTAAGTGACATAAGAGCGCTTTGGGGCGCTCCTCATTCAATCGACAACTTTTCGCTAGTTCGTTTGAGAGAGCACGTTAAAGGTGAAGGGCCTAATGGCGCCTACGCGTTGGCTAACATAGCCTCGTACTATCACTCTTTAGGGGCCTTCAAAGAGGTCATCACCTTAATAGAGAGCAATACGAAACTGCTTACTTCATTCCCAGAACTTATAGCAGAGCAGGGGGGGTATGTTGTTGCGCTTGAAAGCTACATAAAAGTAGGTGATATCAAAGGTGCCGAAAGCGCATTGCGAAGATGGGAAGCCGTTTTCTCACCAACTGAGTCTTTAATGGCGCGCTCTTTACTCGAGCAAAAGTACGGTAAAATAAAGCGTCTAAATCAGATTTACTCATCTGAACATTTGGAAAATGTAGAAATTGTCGCCGAAGATCCAGCTTTGTTCGATAGCCTCGGCAGTAGTAAGGAAACAAAGCTGTTCCATAAACTTAAATCTTCTGTTTTTCCATTTCACAAGGTTTCAGTTGTTGTGCCAGTATTCAACGGGGCAACAACCGCAGCAACAGCGCTTCGTTCTTTGCGTTCACAAACCTGGGCAAATCTTGAAATAATTGTTATTGATGACTGCTCGACGGACAACACTTTTGAGCAATTAAAAGTGCTTTCGGAGCAAGATGCGAGAATCAGTGTTTTTCGAAACGATATTAATAGAGGTGCCTATTTCTCGCGTAATCGAGGCCTATTTTTAGCGACCGGTAAGTTTGTTACGGTTATGGATGCTGATGATTGGGCTCATCCTCAAAAGATAGAAAAACAAGTTTGGCCGCTCATCTGGAGGAGGAGCCTGGCGGCCTCTGTATCGCATTGGGCAAGATGTAATAGCTCGTTGGAATTTACTCGACTTAGGCCTCAAAATGGATGGGTACATAGGAATGTATCTTCCCTGATGGTGCATAGGCAAATAGCTCTAGAACTAGGCGGGTGGAATAATGTTAAAGCCAATGCTGATACAGAATTTTATTATCGTCTACAAGCGCTTAAAGGTGAAAATAGCATAAGAGAGGTGCTGCCCGGTACGCCACTTTCACTTGGAAGGGTTAGTAAGTCGTCACTTACTCAGCAGTCCAGTACACATCTTATTACCCAGTACGGCGGTGCTAGGAAACAGTATATTGATTTTGCGAGAGCATGGCATAAAAATACAAACGATCTAAGCATAAATAGCGGTGATCATAATGTAGGCTTACCTTTTCCCATCCCTCCCGTATTACTGAAAAACGCCGCTAATACCGCTAACGAAGTTAATGAAGCTAAATATAACCGTTGGCTAACGGCGTTGGATGAAGAGTGGTATCTATTGTCTAACAAGGATGTCAATGCTCAAGGTATCGGTATACACGAGCATTTCTGGCAAAGCGGAGAGGCAGAAGATAGAGCGCCGTCTCCATTTTTTATACCTAGCGCTTATAAATACTGTTTTCCTCAGTATGCACAGGAAAGAAGCCCCACGTGGCATGCCTTAACAAATGGGTGGGAGTTTAATCGGCCTTTAACTCTCCAGGGAGATGTGAGAAATATGTCGGGGCGTCATGTCGTTCTTGTGGGGCATCAGGTGACATCTCAAATTTTTGGTGCCGAGCGAAGCCTTCTCGATATGCTCTTCGCATTAAGCAATGCTGGGTATAAAATTACGCTTATTTTACCTTCCGCGATAAATACAGACTATATCGACAAGTGCAGTCAACTAGTTGATACTATTCAGTTCTTACCTCTCCCATGGTTTAACGAATCACGCAAAACAAGCACTGCACTCGTAAATTACCTGTCTAAGTACTTTAAGGAAAACGCTGTAGTTGCCGTATATGTAAATACAATAGTTATGCATGAACCGCTAATTGCTGCAAAACAAAGTAACATCCCGAGCATCGTTCATGTTCGAGAGCTGCCTGAATACGACCCTGATTTAATGAAGATACTTGGCGAAACTCCGGAAGAATGTAGAGAACGGCTGCTAAAAAACAGCGAGTTCTTTATCGCCAACTCTAAAAAAACGGAGAGTTGGCTGAATGTGCCCCATCGTACATCTGTTGTTTATAACAAGGTCTCGTCGCCGGAATTAATCAAGGAGATTATGTCTGAAAAAGTACTTAACGTGTGTATGGTCAGCAGTAATATAAAGAAAAAAGGCGTGAACGACTTTTTTGAAGTAGCAAGCTTGTGCAAATTAAATAATGGTATCCAATTCAACTTATACGGCCCCATTACTGACGAAGTCAAAAAAGCACAAAAAGAATTAGATACGAAAAATATAAAGATTCATGGGTATGTTTCGGACGTGAATGCTGCGATGCAGCAAAACCATGTTGTGCTTTCACTGTCTTGGTTTGAAGAGTCTTTTGGTCGAACTGTGGCTGAGGCAATGTTAAACGAACGAGTGGTTGTTGCATATGATTGGGGCGCTGTTCCAGAGTTAATAGACCAGGAGACAGGTATTCTGGTCGAATATAAGAATGTTAAAGCGATAGCCAATGCACTTGAGCACCTCCAGAAAAATAATGAATCACTAACTGAAATAGCAAAAAAAGCTAGAGTTAGTGCGCTTAGGCGCTTCTCTGGTGATGTTTATAATTCAAAGCTTAATGAAGCCCTAGAAACATTTTTGTGTAAATCATAGAGTTATGTGTCAAACATGTTTAATTCTGATTTTAGTAGTCGCGCTTAGTTGCCTTGGTGGTGACTTGCTTTAGAATATGCGCAGAAACTTAATAATAAATAACTCGCGAAGTACGGAGTATGTAGGATGTGTGGAATAGTAGGCGCAGTAGCCGAAAGGAATGTGGTTGAAATACTACTAGAAGGATTAAAAAGGTTAGAGTACAGAGGATATGATTCTGCTGGCGTAGCTTTGTTGGACAAGGATGGTAATTTAAAGCGCATTCGCAAAGTAGGTAAGGTCAAAAACTTAGCTGAAGCTGTAGAAGGTGAAACAGCTCTGGGGACCACGGGGATTGCCCACACAAGATGGGCTACTCATGGTGGCGTGACTGAATACAATGCGCACCCACACTTTTCTTCAAGCCGTGTTGCGGTAGTGCACAATGGTATTATCGAAAATTACGTTTCGTTGCGTAAGAACCTTTCTGAAAAAGGGTACACCTTTTCAAGCGATACTGACACCGAGACCATTGCGCATGTAGTTCACGAAATGCTTAACGACGGTAAGTCTTTATTAGAAGCTGTTCAGAGTGCAGTAACGCATTTTACTGGGGCATATGGAACAGTAGTTATCGATAAAGAAGACCCGGATAAAATGGTAGTAGCGCGTTCAGGTAGTCCTTTAGTCATCGGTCTTGGTTTAGGTGAAAACTTTATAGCTTCAGATCAATTAGCATTACTACCTGTAACACGCCGCTTTATCTTTTTAGAAGAAGGTGACGTAGCGGAAGTTACCCGTAGAGAAGTAACGATCTTTGATAAAACTGGTGTTCGGGTAGAACGCGAAATTATCGAATCGACAGTTGAGCATGATGCGGGTGACAAAGCTGGTTACCGCCACTACATGCTAAAAGAAATTTACGAGCAGCCTGCGGTTATTCGAAATGCGCTTCAAGATAGAGTGGATAATGTTCACAACATTGATGCGCTATTTGGCGATGGCGCAGAAGACATCTTAAAACAAGTTAAGCATGTGCAAATTATCGCATGTGGCACAAGTTATCATGCTGGAATGACTGCGCGATATTGGCTGGAAGAGCATGCAAATGTTTCTTGTTCAGTAGAGATAGCTTCAGAATTTAGGTATCGCAAGTCAGCCGTTCATCAAAACAGTTTGCTTGTCACGATTTCTCAAAGCGGAGAGACAGCAGATACGTTAGCAGCATTACGCCTAGCTAAAGAATTGGGGTACATGTCTGCACTTACAATTTGTAATGTGCCAGGGTCATCGTTAGTACGCGAATCAGATCTTGCATTCATGACTCTTGCCGGTGCTGAAATTGGCGTTGCATCGACCAAAGCGTTTACAACTCAGCTCACAGCGTTTTTAATGCTTACATTAGCACTAGGCAAATTTAATGGCATGTCTAGTGAAAAGGCGGGCTCAATAACTACTGCGATTAAAACCCTTCCTGGCAAGGTTGAGGAGGCTCTCAGCACTGCCGATGCTATCGAGACACTTGCAGAAGAGTTTGCAGACAAAAACCATAGCTTGTTCTTAGGGCGCGGCGCTCAATATCCGATTGCAATGGAAGGCGCGCTTAAACTAAAAGAGATTTCATACATTCACGCTGAAGCTTATGCATCAGGAGAGCTCAAGCATGGCCCTCTAGCGTTGATAGATGATGAAATGCCTGTCATCGTGGTTGCACCAAATGATGAGTTACTTGAGAAGTTAAAATCTAATGTTGAAGAAGTACGTGCTAGAGGCGGTATTATGTACGTATTTGCGGATGCTGACGCACACTTTGAAAGTGACGAAACAATGCGCGTTATTGATATCCCACATTGTGAAGATATTATTGCCCCCATTGTTTACACTATTCCTTTACAGCTTCTCTCTTACTATGTAGCCCTGATCAAAGGGACTGATGTTGACCAGCCACGAAACTTAGCCAAGTCAGTTACAGTAGAATAGCGCTAATGTCTTGATAATCGGCCATGACTTTTTAAGTTGTGGCCTTTCGTTTTTTAGGAAGTAAGAATGTCTCAAAAATATTTTGGCACTGATGGAATTCGCGGAAAAGTGGGCGAATTTCCGATGACCCCCGATTTTGTAATGAAACTTGGTTGGGCTGCAGGTGTAGTCTTAGCGGCGGACGGCACAAAAGAGGTACTAGTAGGAAAGGATACACGCGCCAGTGGCTACATGCTGGAGTCTGCACTGGAAGCAGGTTTGTCAGCGGCCGGGGTGAATATTGCTTTGGCGGGGCCTATCCCCACACCGGCAGTGGCTTATTTAGCTTCTACGTTTAGGGCTGACGCTGGCGTAGTTATTAGTGCATCTCATAACCCCTATTACGATAACGGTATTAAGTTTTTTGGCCGTAGCGGAGCTAAACTAGGAAGTGAGCAGCAGCAAGCTATCGAAGAGAAGTTACAATATGCGCTTGAACATGGTATTGAATGTGTCGACTCTGAGCATTTAGGTAAAGCACGAAGAGTTGAAGACGCTGCAGGTCGTTATATCGAGTTTTGTAAAGGTACCTTTTCGAGTGAACTTAGTTTGGAAGGGCTTACAATTGTTGTCGATAGTGCCAACGGTGCAGCATATAAAGTCGCGCCTAGTGTATTCGAAGAGCTTGGTGCAAAAGTGATAAATATTGCGAACACACCAAATGGCATAAACATTAACAATGACTGCGGTGCCACTTCTTTAGACTCTTTAAGTAAAGCGGTAACAACTAATAAAGCCGACTTAGGCATTGCTGTGGATGGAGACGCAGACAGAATTATGTTTGTTGATTCACAAGGCGAAGTAGTCGACGGAGATGAAATTCTCTTTTTAATGGCTCGTGAAGCAAAGCAAGCAGGCTACAAAGGCGGTGTCGTTGGCACGCTAATGAGCAACTTAGGCCTTGAACTAGCTTTAAAAGAACTAGATATACCTTTCGTAAGAACGAAAGTGGGTGACAGGTATGTCGTTGAAAAGCTTAAAGAGACTGGCTGGCGAATTGGTGGTGAAACTTCGGGGCATATTCTCAATTTGGATTACGCTTTTACCGGCGATGCAATAATAGCCGCGCTTCAAATTTTGACAGTGGTAGTGAAAAGCGAGTATCCCTTGCATGAATTGAAGTCAGGAATGACAAAACTTCCTCAATGCATGGTGAATGTTCGTCATAGCGACCTAGATTCAGTGCTTGATTTAGATGTAGTAAAAGATGAGGTCAGTCGCGTAGAAGAATCATTAGGTAAGGACGGACGTCTGGTTCTTAGGAAATCTGGTACAGAACCGTTAATTCGAGTAATGATTGAAGCAAAAAATGGAGAAACTGCTGCCGCGCTGGCAAATAGTTTGTCAGAGGTAATTCGAGCAAATTAGTAAGGACAGAAAATGAAACGTAAGGGCATAATTTTAGCAGGTGGTTCTGGCACTCGATTGCACCCATTAACGAAAGTGGTGAGCAAGCAACTGATGCCGGTTTACGATAAGCCGATGATATATTATCCCCTGGCTACGCTTATGATGTCTGGGATAAAGGATATTTTAATTATCACAACACCAGAAGAGCAGAATCGTTTCATCGAGCTTATCGGCGATGGGAGCGAACTGGGAATTAATGTTCAATATGCAGTTCAGCCTTCACCTGATGGCTTGGCTCAAGCATTTCTTATAGGTGATAGCTTTATTGGTAATGATTGTTGCACGCTCATTCTTGGTGACAACATCTATTATGGACATGACCTAAAGCGCTCTCTCCAGAGCGCTTATACCCAAGAGCAGGGCGCTACTGTATTCGGTTACCATGTCAATGACCCAGAACGCTATGGTGTGGTTAGCTTCGATGATGACTGGAACGCCCTTTCTATTGAGGAGAAGCCTGCTGTTCCCAAATCTAATTACGCAGTTACAGGGCTCTACTACTACGACAACAGAGTTGTTGATTTCGCGAAAGAGGTAAAACCATCTCCTCGTGGTGAGCTTGAGATTACCGATCTAAACAATCTTTATCTAAAAGATGGCTCTCTTAAAGTTGAGTTAATGGGACGGGGCTCAGCCTGGCTTGATACGGGCACTCTAGACTCTCTACTTGATGCAGCGAACTTTGTGGGCGCTATAGAGAAACGTCAGGGCTTAAAAGTATGTTGTCCGGAAGAAGTTGCGTTCAGAATGGGGTATATCAACGCTGAGCAGCTAGAAAAGCTGGCGGCTCCACTTAAGAAGAGTGGCTATGGTGATTACCTATTGAAAGTACTTAAAGACAGAGTAAAAGTTTAACCTATATTCAAGTTATAGAAGGTGGCATTGCCACCTTTCTTCTTATATTCATTTGCACGTTAGTACGGAAAGTAAATGCAAGTAATCAAGACAGATATCCCTGACGTTAAAATTATTGAGCCGAAAGTGTTTGGCGATGAGCGCGGCTTCTTTCTAGAAACCTTTCGTACCGATTGGTTTAAAAAAGAATGCGCAGATGTAGACTTTGTTCAAGATAACCATTCTAAATCTCGCCAAGGTATTCTTCGTGGCCTTCATTACCAGATGGAGCAAACCCAAGGTAAGTTAGTACGAGTAACGAGCGGCGAAGTGTACGATGTAGCCGTAGATATGCGTAAAGACTCACCAACTTATGGTAAATGGGTTGGGGTAATACTTTCTGCCGAAAACAAGCGTCAGCTTTGGGTGCCTGCTGGTTTTGCTCATGGTTTTTACGTAACCAGTGAATCGGCTGAATTCGTGTATAAATGCACAGACTACTATCATCCGGATTCTGAAGTATCGGTAAAGTATAACGACCCAACGTTGAATATTGACTGGCCTTTGGTAAATGGTGAGAAACCTTCGCTGTCTGGTAAAGACGAAGTGGGTTTAGCGTTTGTAGACGCACCTACATTTTAATTGTTACTGGATTGAAACGCTTAATGAATATTGTAGTTATAGGTAAATCTGGTCAGCTAGCCTTTGAGCTTTCCCGTGAATTTGAAAATAGCTCTCACCAAGTTACGTTTTTAGGTCGCGATGATATTGATATTACAAATAGCGATATCATTGGAGCTTCATTAGCCCCTCTATCCCCCGATGTTTTGATTAACGCGTCAGCGTACACCGCTGTTGATAAAGCTGAAGAAGACGCTGATGCGTGTAACGCTATCAATGCTGTTGCCGTTAAGAATTTGGCGATTTTCTGTAAAGCACGTGGCGCCTTTATGGTGCATGTGTCGACCGACTATGTGTTTAACGGTCACAAAGGCTCGCCTTATTTAACAGACGACCCTATTGAACCTCAAGGTGCGTATGGCAAATCAAAGGCAGAAGGTGAAAAAGCCCTGCTTGAAATTTTACCAAAGGCTAGCTGCCTAATTCGTACCGCTTGGGTTTATTCATCTCATGGCAATAATTTTGTAAAAACCATGCTGCGTTTGATGAGTGAAAAAACACAGCTTTCTGTTATAGACGATCAAATTGGTACACCTACCTGGGCCAAAGGGTTGGCTGAAGCGTGTGTATCGGCATCTGAAAATAAAACAGCAGGTGTCTATCATTGGACCGACGAGGGCGTAGCAAGCTGGTACGATTTTGCTATAGCTATTCAAGAGCTTGGAATTGAAAAAGGGTTACTCAGTAGTACTATTCCAGTATTACCAATTCCTTCTAGCCAGTACCCAACCCCAGCGAAGCGTCCGCACTATAGCGTGTTGGATAAACAAACTGCGCGCGAAGCATTTACTTCGTGCAAGCCCGCTCACTGGCGAAAGCAGTTGTCCGATATGCTTGATGAATTGAAAGCCTAAACGGTCGAAATAGAATTATACTTTTGGTAAATAAAATGAGTAAAACAATTTTAGTAACAGGTGGTGCAGGCTTTATTGGCTCAGCCGTGGTTCGCCACCTTATAAACGATACAGACCATACTGTAGTCAATTTGGATAAATTGACCTATGCGGGCAATTTAGAGTCATTAACATCAGTTTCAAATAGCGACCGCTATAGCTTTGAGCAAGTTGATATTTGTGATGCTGAAGAAGTAAAGCGCGTGTTCAATACTCACAAGCCCGATATTATTATGCACCTAGCGGCCGAGTCACATGTAGATCGTTCTATCGACGGTCCAGGCGAATTTATTCAGACCAATGTAGTAGGAACATACACCTTACTTGAGCAAGCAAGAGCGTATTGGTCTGCACTAGAAGGCGATAAAAAAGCAGGCTTTAAGTTCCATCATATTTCTACCGATGAAGTATATGGTGACCTTCCTCACCCAGATGAGGTTGAACCAGGAACAGAGCTTCCACTCTTTACAGAAACTACACCGTATGCACCTAGCTCACCGTATTCAGCAAGTAAAGCGAGCTCAGATCAGCTAGTGCGTTCGTGGCTTCGTACATATAAGTTACCCACACTAGTTACTAACTGCTCGAATAACTACGGCCCGTACCACTTCCCGGAAAAGCTTATTCCGTTGGTTATTCTAAATGCGCTAGCTGGAAAGCCGCTGCCTGTATATGGCAAAGGTAACCAAATTCGTGACTGGTTGTATGTTGAAGACCATGCACGTGCATTAGTTGTGGTTGCACTAAACGGCGAAATCGGTGAAACCTATAACATTGGTGGCCACAACGAAAAGCAGAACATTGAAGTAGTGCAAACTATCTGTTCAATTCTGGATGAAGTTAAGCCGAAAGATAGCAAATACGCTGAGCAGATTACCTACGTTCAAGACCGTCCAGGCCACGATATGCGCTATGCCATTGATGCTAGCAAAATTGAGCGTGAGCTGGGATGGAAGCCTCAAGAAACCTTCGAAAGCGGTATTCACAAAACTGTTGAGTGGTATTTATCAAACGAAGGCTGGTGGAAAGCAGTTCTTGACGGCAGTTACCAAGGCGAGCGTTTAGGTACCGGAAGCTGATACCCATACAAACTTACAAGTGTTAAACTAGAAAGCCGCTTTAAATAAAGCGGCTTTCTTTATTTTTAAGGCCCTAAATAGTCTACATGAAAAAAATTGCTATGCGGTCAGTGCGTGCCGCCCTTCAACTTATTCCTAAAAACTTAAAAAACAAGCTCAAACAAAACGAACGTTTAACTGGCTTGTATGTAAGGTCTGTAAGAAAGTCGGGGCTATTTTTCGATGCGCCAGCGCCTAAACAAACTCAGGCGTTATACAATTATTGGCTTGAAGTAAATGAGTCTGCTTTTTCAAAGCCAGCAGGCAAGATTGATGGATGGCAAGCTATAGTATTTGGCACCGACAGCCAAGGCGTCACTGAAAAAAGGCTTAAGGCGCTTAGTGTTAAAACCTGCTTTATTGCGGGCGATATAGATAAAAGTACCTTAGAAAAGAATATTGCTAGACTGGATGACCAGATTCCTACGTTATTACTTAACGGTGGTGATTCATTACAGGAAGTTGCTATTGGCCACCTATGTGATGCTTTGCAAGAACGCGACTTAGTTTATTGTGATACGGATGAACTTAATATAAATGGGGCTAAGTCATCACCAAGATTCTTACCCGATTGGAACCCTGAGCTTCAATTCTCTACCGCTTATATCAATACTGGGGTAATGATCAAAACAGCGCTGCTCAAGTCGCTACACATTACTAACCAAACAACAATTGCAGAGATAGTTACAGAACTTTCCCTCACTATCAAAAGTTTGGCTATTAATCATTTGCCGCTGCCCTTGGTGCACCAATTACCAGAGAAAAAAGGTGAATTAAACACGCTAGAGCGCGTTAAAACAGTGATAGAAAAACATACAAATGCGAAAGTCGAACTAGACGAGCAATTTAGCGTAAACCGAGTATGCTGGCCCAATAGTAATCCCTTGGTAAGCTTAATCATTCCCACGAAAAATGGGAAAGCATTGGTTAAAGCTTGTATTGAATCAATTCTAGAAAAAACAACATACAAAAATTACGAGATATTGCTCATTGATAACGGCTCTGACGAGCAGGAAAGTATTGAGTACTTTGACTATTTAGACACTTTGGATAAGGTTCGAGTTCTTCGTTATCCAGCGCCATTTAATTACTCTGCAATTAATAACTTCGGTGTTGAACATGCAAAAGGTTCCATTCTTGGGTTAGTCAATAACGATATCGAGGTTATATCGCCTAATTGGCTTACTTATATGGTTGGTCATGCAGAGCGCGAAGACGTTGGCTGTGTTGGTGCAAAGCTGCTTTATTCTGATACACGCATACAACACGCTGGTGTTGTTTTAGGCTACGGCGGTGGTGCTGGCCATGCTCACAAGAACTTTCCGCGCTTTCATACTGGTTACTTAAAAAGAATCGTCGCTACAAACAACTATAGTGCGGTAACCGCAGCGTGCTTATTAGTTAAACGCACGGATTTTGATGCAGTAAGCGGTTTGAATGAAAAAGACCTTTCTGTTGCCTTTAACGATGTGGATTTTTGTTTGAAGGTTAAGGGCTTAGGCGTTAATAATGTTTACTGTGCAGAAGCAGAGCTTTTCCATCATGAATCGGTTAGTCGAGGCTTAGATATTTCACCTGAAAAAGCGGCTCGTTTTAATCGCGAATTAGCTTACCTTCAAACAACGTGGAGCGACTTCATAGCAAATGATCCAGCTTACAATCCGAATCTAACGCTAAAGCGTGAGAACTTTTCGATAAGAAGCGCAGTAGAATTGAAAGAGTGTCACATAAGGCATAATTTATGCATACTGCATCAAACAGAGCTTTGATACACTATTAAGAGAATTAGGCGAGTTAGCCGTAGTATTCATTATTGTTTAAAATTACTATGCAATGATAGTAATAAAGCTTTCGTAAATTATTTGTACAAAACTGGAGAGGATTTAAATGGATAGTACTATGCAGAAGCTTAAAATAGCTGTAGCAGGCACAGGCTATGTAGGGCTTTCAAATGCAGTGCTACTTGCACAACACAATGAAGTGAAAGCGGTCGACTTAGTACCTGAAAAAGTCGAGATGCTTAATAACAAAAAGTCTCCAATTGAAGACAAAGAAATAGCCGAGTATTTAACAACGAAAGAGTTGAACCTTGTAGCAACGCTTGATGCGCAAGAAGCATATAAAGATGCTAACTATGTGGTAATTGCAACACCAACAGACTACGACCCGCAAACGAATTACTTCAATACTGGTAGTGTAGAAGCGGTAATCAAAACCGTGATGGAAGTTAACCCTGATGCGGTAATGGTTGTCAAATCGACCGTACCGGTAGGGTTTACCAAAGACGCTAAAGCCCGTTTTGGTTCTGACAATATTATCTTTTCGCCTGAGTTCTTGCGCGAAGGCAAAGCGCTTTACGATAACCTTTACCCTAGCCGTATTATTGTGGGCGAGCAAAGCGAGAGAGCAGAAATTTTCGCCAAGCTACTTCAACAAGGTGCAATAAAAGAGAGCATCGATGTTTTATTCACCGACAGTACTGAGGCAGAAGCCATCAAACTTTTCGCCAACACGTACTTGGCAATGCGTGTAGCATACTTTAACGAGTTAGACAGCTATGCAGAACGTAATGGCTTAGACACTAAACAAATCATCGAAGGTGTCGGATTGGACCCACGTATCGGTAATCATTATAACAACCCAAGCTTCGGTTACGGTGGTTATTGCTTACCAAAAGATACCAAACAGTTACTAGCTAACTACAGTGAAGTGCCTAATAATATGATTCAGGCCATTGTGGATGCTAACCGTACGCGTAAAGATTTTATCGCCGATTCAATTGTAAGCCGTAAGCCTAAAATTGTAGGCATTTATCGTCTTATCATGAAGTCTGGTTCTGATAACTTCCGAGCAAGTGCTATTCAAGGCATCATGAAACGTATTAAGGCGAAAGGTATTGAAGTTGTAGTCTACGAGCCGGTACTTAAGGAAGAAGATTTCTTTAATTCACGCGTAGTTAACGACTTAGAAGAGTTTAAGAAAATTTCTGACGTAATCGTAGCAAACCGAGTTACGGGCGATATCGAAGATGTACTAGATAAAGTATACAGCCGCGACTTGTTCAACGCTGATTAACCCAAGTTTGGGGGCAGAGTACATTTTTCCACGTAAATTAAAAAAGCCAGGTTCATAACCTGGCTTTTCTTAGTTAGACAAACTGCCTTACACTGCATTTATTTATCAGACCGTCCATACCTGTCAGAAAAGCGAACAATGTCATCTTCCCCAAGATAAGCTCCAGATTGTACTTCAATTAGTTCTAGTGGAATTTTTCCTGGGTTTTCTAATGCATGAACTGCCCCAATAGGAATATAAACAGACTCATTTTCCGTTAGCATTTGCGTTTCATCGCCTATTGTCACATTAGCTGTTCCCGATACTACAACCCAGTGTTCAGCTCTATGATGATGCATTTGAACTGATAGTTTTTCGCCTGGCTTCACGGTAATACGCTTAACTTTAAAACGTCCACCATTGTCTATTGAATCGTAACTTCCCCAAGGTCTGAAAACTTCGCGGTGAAACTCAAATTCAGGGCGCTTTTCAGCTTTCAAACGGTTCACAACGGTTTTGATGTGTTCTGCGTTTTTCTTATTCGCCACCATAACAGCATCTTTGGTCTCAACTACAACTACGTCTTCAAGGCCAATAACTGCAACGAGGCTGTGCTCGGCATTCACATAGCTGTTGTTGGTGCCTTCTAATAAGGTGTCGCCAGTAGTTACATTGCCATTTGCGTCCTTTTCTCCCGTCTCCCAGAGAGACGACCAACTGCCTACATCAGACCAACCTGCATCTAGTGTTACCATCGCGGCTTCGGAAGTTTTTTCCATCACTGCATAATCGATAGAATCACTTGGGCATGAAGCAAAAATGTCTTTGTCTACACGAACAAAGTCGAGATCTTTTTCGGTTTTTTCAATCGCCTTTTTACATACCGAATATATGTCAGGTGCGTGCACTTCCAGCGCCTTTAAAAATGCACTGGCTTTAAACATAAACATGCCGCTATTCCAAAAATACTCACCTGAACTTACGTATTGTGTTGCGGTAGGCATATCTGGCTTTTCAACAAATTCACTTACATCGAAGCCAATATTCAGCTTGTTTCCGGCTTTTATATAGCCGTAACCAGTATGAGGCTGAGTGGGGACAATACCGAAAGTAACTAACTTATCTTGTTCAGCTAGAGCCTGGGCTTCTTTAATTTTGGTACGAAACGTATCGCTATCTTTTATTAAGTGATCGGCGGCTAATACCAAAAGAACAGGATCATCCCCGTTTTCGCAAGCTTGAAATGCAGCAAGTGCAATAGCAGGAGCGGTATTGCGACCAACTGGCTCTAAAAGAATGTCGCTGTTATCGACACTTATTTGTCGCATTTGCTCGGCAACAAGGAAACGATGTTCTTCGTTACAGATAATAGAAGGTGGCAAAGACTCTATGCCATTGAGTCTCAGTACAGTGTCTTGAATCATCGTTTTGTCAGAAGTAAGAGACAGGAACTGTTTTGGTAAAGCGGCGCGAGACTTTGGCCATAAGCGGCTTCCGGTACCACCTGCAAGAATGACTGGCTTCATTTGAATTCCCTAGTTTTCAAATACATTTTATGCATCCAGTATACTGAGTTATGGGCGAGATAAAAATATTTCGACGTGCCTTTAATCGTTAGCCAAAAAAAAGAGCATTTAATTTTCTAGTAGTTATCTTAATTATTGCTTAACAATAGGTTATATTCAGCCAGATAAATTCGAAGCCTCATAGTAAATAACTCTAAATACAAGGACGTTCAAAATGAACAAAAGCATTATTGCTATTGCCGTTAGTTCAACTCTTCTTGCTGCCTGTGGCGGTTCCGACGACAACAACCAACTACCAGTGCTTGTCGCAGACTCCGCGGTTACACTCAATGGTGACGCAGTATCTATTGATGTACTTGCGAATGATACCGATCCTGACGGCGATGCTTTAACTATATCGGCAGTTGGAGTGCCAGATGTTGGTGAAGCCGCTATCATCAATAATGAGATAGTGTACACACCTACAGCGTTGGCGATGGGCGAAGTCAGTTTTTCATACGATGTAACTGACGGTGAAAACACAGTAAGTTCAACGATTACAATCACGAACCAACAGTCTATTTCTATTTCGAGTATTGCAACCGATGCGCCTTTATCGAATGCAGAGGTGAGCGCGCTCGATGCAGGTGGAAATGTAATTGCTTCCGTGCAGGCCGGTGCGGATGGTCGATTCACACTTCCTATTACTGTAAGTGCTGCGCCCGGCGATTTAATTCTTAATGCAGTGGGCACGGAAGAACAAGCCCATGTAACGCTATCATCACGAGTCGGTGACTTCACTACAATGCGTAACCTTAGCATCGAAAATAATACTGATGAACTTAACAGCGATCTATTTCCTGCAGGCAAAATAACTCATTTAAGTACGGCTATGGATGTACTTTATTCGGAGTATAAAGAGAACGGCGGCGAGGGAAGCTTCGATACGTTTGCAAGTGAAGTGGACTTCGAAAAGGTTTTAGGATTGGCCAGCTTCATAAAAGTTCTTGCTGATAATAGCGAGTTCTCGGTTCCTGAAGGTATGAGCACCTTGTCGTTTTTTACTGGAAGCCTAGTCGATGCGCTAAGCACCATCCGAAAGTATGTTGATAGCATGGGACTGTTAAACGATGACGGTACTTATGACGAGGCTTATGTGGAAGCAATTAATGCTGCCCGAGCAGAAACTCTCGAAGATGAATCGTTACAGCAAAATTTCGTAAATGCCGACATTGCGGGTGCGGTTTTTGCGACTTACTACCATTCAGAACAGCAAGCTGGCAAGGGCATGACAGCGTATACGTTCAACGCGGACGGTAGCGGCGCAAAAACGTCTGCGGAAAATGCATTTAATATTTATTCAGATGAATTTAACTGGAGTGTTGTAGACGGAAACTTAGTTATTGATGAGCTTGATGAATCACTCATAGCTTATTTTGTGTTTCTTGACGAAGAAATCTATGATCGATTTGATGAAGAAACAGCTTCGGAGATTCTTAGTTATGTTCATGAATATGGCATTGAGTATTGGAAAACAGAGCGAACCACAGTGGGCGAGCGTATAGAATTGCTAACACAATCCGGCGGTCACGCACTTGCTGTGTTAACAACTACCACTGAGCTTTCCATCACACCGATGGATGACATACAAGATAAACCAACTTTTACTACCACCTACGAAACTACCAGCGACGTTAAGTATACCGACACCACAGCATCTACGTTTACCGTAACCGAGGAAGACCTGCTTGCATCACCTTGGGTATTTGCTTATCAGGGAAGTTATACGTATGACAAAGACTACTTAAATGAAGATGAGCGTACTGAAGTTGGTATTTTGAACGACCAGTTCACATTTAAAGATGATAATACCTTTACGTCTCTTGTTTTTGATGTGCAAGGAACATGGCAGCTAAATGATGGTGTTATAGACATTGAATTGGAAGATATGTCTTTCACAGTTACGCCCTTTAAAGCGCAGAATAATTTCGTGCTGGCGCTTTATGAATTTGACAATGATGGCGTAGCGATTAAATACACTGGCGATATGCACGCCATAGACTATGAGTTGGCCGAAGACTTCAGCATAGAGAGCTCATTACCTAATGTTTGGATGTCTTCTTACAATGAAGTACTTTTCGTAGATGGTGTACCGTTACCTGAAGACTTATTTGCTTATTACTTTTACGCGGACGGTACGGCTGGGAGAATTTATTCCCATATGGAAGAGCCATACTTTGTAGGAGATCGTGAACTTTATAACTTCCAATGGACCGCAGACGACAACGAGGTCAACATCATTGGGTTACGCGAAAGTAACGCGTTTACTTTCAACAGAGAATACACTTGGAAATTACTGGGCTCAAAGCAAGAAGGTGTTGTTACAATACTTGAAATGCAGTCCAACAAAGTTGATTACGCAGATGATTTTAACGAAGACACTGTGTTTAACATTCTTCCTCGTTTAAGTTTTACATTTACAATAAACCTAGAAGAACAATATCCTGAATTTTGGGAAAATACAGATTTAGGCAATTTAAATGCGCCTGACATCTCGCTGTCGTATACTTCGGAATTAATAACGCGATAGTTCAAAAAAGTTATGGCGCTAGTTTATCAGAGCTAGCGCCAACGTATATTTATCACCAAAATACCCACAGAACCATTCTGTTAATGCGTTAATTAATTTTATCCCGTACGCAGGAAAGTGTTCATCCACCATATTAAAAACGGGTATCGACCAAAATTTTTTTACTACAAGCCATACATATCTGTTATACCTACTGTGTCCACATCGCTGTATTGCTCTTATCATCAAAGAGCTTTCACAAAAAAACTTCCCAAATCCCAAAATCCAAAATAGAATCCGCACCAATTCAACCCCTGCCATTAAGCCTCAAGCTTACGCACACCCGGCGGGGAAGAAGCATGCTTTAAAATATTGGGGTCAGAGTACATTTCTTCCTCCAGTACGATCTGTCAATTTGGTTACCAAAATCAATAATCAGAATGTTGAGTTCATGCTACCTATTACATTACACCAGCATGAACATGTATTTGTTTTAGTTTGCTTTTATTAGCGGAGTCGTTATGAATAGGCTGCGTGAGCTGTCCAGCCAAGTGATGGATGTTTACCAATCTCTTTCCCAAGAATTCAGTGCATATCAATCTAGCCAGTCACTAAACTGTGTTGAGAAATGTGGTGCATGTTGCAATAACCCCGACATTGAAGTGTCGCCATTGGAGATGCTGCCTTTAGCACTTCATCTGTTTGATACAGGACGGGCTGAACAGGCGTTTGACGAGCTAGACAGCTACAGCGGCTTCGCCTGTAAACAATATCAACGCTTAAGTTTGGACGGTAAAGAAGGCTACTGCGGAATTTACGAATACCGACCTGGCATTTGCCGTATGTTCGGTGCAGCAGGTTATAAAACCAAATCTGGCGAAGCCACACTTTCGGTGTGTAAACCAATTAAGCAAGCTGTACCAGAGAAGTATGCGGCCGCGCTGATTGCTATACAGCCTCAGCATTTAGATATCTTTGAAAAGCGATTAGTGGATGATATTGCCGCAAATAGTGAGGTTCGAGTTACATCGACAAAGCCGCCAATGATCGCAGAAGGCAGACAAAAACTTGCTCAATTAGATTATGAATTGGGGGAAAGACTTATGCCTATAAATGACGCACTACGTTTTGTGTTAGAAAAAATTCTAACACTGAGTTTTTATGCTCAAGATATAGATGGTGGTGTTGCTGCTTAAATTAAGTGGGGGCAGAAAATGTACTCTGACCCCACCATTTAGTGCACTAGGCTAGAATTCCGCGAGCGGCTTCTACGATTGCCTTACTTATCGTGTAGTCGGCACGGCTTTTACCGGTAATGGCGTAGTATCTTTCGTTAAGCGTATTTGCGTTACCAATACAGTGCACGCCATACTGCTCCTCTACATGCTTAGAAATAGCAGAAGGTGCGCAGAATACGCCGAAGTCCTCGCTGCCGAATAACTTCAGCAACGCTGTATCATCGAATTCAGCAACAATTTTGGGGTAAAGCTGTTCTGTCTCAAGCCAGCTTGTGAGCGCGTGACGTATTCCTGAAGTGTTACCTTGAATAAGCAGTGGCATTTGGTTTAAACAGTCTGGGAATTGTAACCCTTCACCCAGGGGGGATTTAGAAAAGAAGCTCAACGAACTTTCGCCTAAGAAAAAACTATTGGCGCTTATTTGTGTACCAGGGGCTATGCCTCTGTCTGCTAGAATGAAATCGATTGCGTTAATGGCGAGCTCTTTCAACAAACCGTCGAAGCTATCCTCTTTTATCACGTATTTAACCTGTGAATACCTACGCATGGTGGCATGCACAAAGTCGTAAAAAAGCACTTTTGGAATACCATTAGTAATACCTATCACAAATTCTTTCGTATTCACTTCATCGCTATTGTTAAGTATTTCAGCTAGTTGATTACCTTTATGAAATATTTCGCTGGCATACTGATAACTTACTTTACCTCTCGCGTTTAGGTATAGGCGTTTATTTATTCTATCAAAGAGAGAATAACCTAGCTGATTTTCGAAGGTGCTTAGTTGCCCGCTTACGGTTTGCGGGGTAACGTGGAGTAATTTAGCGGCTTTCGCAATGCTACCCTCACGGGCAACAAGATAGAAATAATATAAATGATGGTAGTTTAGGTGATGCATACTTCAACAAGCTACTCGGTTATTAAGGTATTAGGGTAAGAAATGTACTCTGACCCCATTTTTTTCGATGAACTATTAAGAATATAACAGATTTATTCTAACTAACTATTGCAATACACTATCTAGCGTTGTTTTTGTACGATTAGAAGCAGCGCGTCACTGATTTTTAAGCTAGCGGTATATTGAAGACATAACTATGGCTAAACCAATTGATTTACGTAAAACGCGAAAGACCTTATTTTCGCTATTGAAACCAGAAGCTGGCTTTTTTTGGGTTGCTATCGCATACGGTGTAGCAATTAGTTTAATGACCCTTGCCGTACCTATAGCGGTTCAAACGCTGATTAACAGTATCGCCAATATCGGTTCAACTCGGGCAGTTATCATATTGGCCGTCATTCTATTTCTTACTTTATTTATATCTGGCGTATTTAGCGCGCTTCGTATGCGAGTGATGGAGTTCTACGAGCGTAAAGTTTACGCCCGCCTCACCGCAGACTTAGGGCTAAAAACTATTCTCGCGCCCCACAGTTTTTTTGAAGGTCGACAAAACGTTAGCATTACACAGCGCTACTTCGACATAATGACTTTTCAAAAGAATATGCCGTCTTTAATGATTGATGGTTTCGCGCTAGTACTACAGATGCTGGTAGGTTTCACTCTAGTATCATTCTACCACCCAGCGCTTTTCGCGTTTAATGTGGTGCTTTTACTTACCATGTATGCGGTTTGGAAAATTTGGGGGCGTGGTGCTAAGCGCACGGCTATTGAATTGTCTAACGCGAAATACGATTCTGCAAAGTGGCTACACGATATTGCAATTGCTCACGAATTCTTTAAGTCAGCTGATCATGTTGAATACGCAGGGCGCAGCACCGAAGGTTATATCAGTAACTATGTGAAAAAGCACAAAAGCCACTTTCACTACACCTTTTCGCAGGTGGTTATGTTTCTATTGATGTATGCCGTGGCGAGTGCTTCGCTACTTGGTATCGGTGGTGTTCTGGTTGTACAAGGCGAGCTTTCTATTGGTCAGCTAGTGGCTGCTGAGCTTGTGATGTCTGCTGTTTTCTTTGGGTTGTCTCGCTTTACCCAATATTTAAAACTTTACTATGAGTTATATGGCGCTGCCGAGAAGCTGGGTGGCGCTCTTGCCATGCCGCAGGAAGAGCTCAATACCTCGGAACATATACCAGCTTCTTCTAAATTGGTGTTTAACGATGTTGAACTTAAACATGGTAATGATGCGTGCCACCTCAATGTTATCTTCGAACCTGGCACTAAGTATTTTGTTACTACTGATAAAAGTTGGGTGCAGAAGCAACTGCTAGGATTGCTGAAGCAATATGACCGCGTTAAATCGGGCGACATCTTGTTAGGAGAGCTTAGTCTAAACGATTACGACACCCATGAGTTACGGCAGGCCGTCACCATTCTAGATCGTTCTTTAATTATCGAAGTTTCTGTAGAGCGCTACTTAAAGTTGGCACATCCTCAGGCAACCATCGCGGATATTCGCGCTGCGCTTGAGGAAGTAGAAATGACCAAAGTGATAGATAGCTTACCAGCGGGTTTGCAGACTAAAGTATCCGTATTAGGGGCACCGCTGCAGCCATTGGAGTTTTTGTTGCTTAAACTTGCCGCCGCAATTATTGGTAAACCTAAGCTGCTCATTTTGAATCAGCACTTCGACGCAATACCGGTAGAGTTGAGGGCGCGACTTCTAAGACGCTTAAGTAAATATGATTTTACCGTCATGTATTTTACCAATATGCCACTGCCAGATTGTTTCGAAGGTGTGTTGCATCTGCACGATAACGCAACGGCAATGTTAAATGAGTATTCAAATGGTGAGTCACCGATTAGTGCTACTAACGCAAGTGAGAGCAGCACGGCTTCAAAGAACAATAAGGAGGGTGAGTAAGTGAATCACGCAGAACGTCGCTTTTTAGATAACATCACTTCATTGCCTTCATTGAAAGTGCCAAAGCTTCATCGTGTAATTACCGGAGTTATCATCTTCTTGGTGTTGGCAGCTGGATTAATTTTGTATTTCACACCATGGATCCAAACGGCTTATGGCACCGGTATGGTCGACTCGCTCGATCCTAAAGACAGAACCCAACCGATAAATGCGTTAGTTGATGGACAAGTAAAGCAGTGGCACGTAAGGGAAGGCCAACAAATAAAAGCCGGCGAGCCAATCGTTACGTTAATCGATATTGATGCGCAGCGACTTGAGAAGCTGCGATCTCAGCTTTCAGCAGCGAACTTAAAGAATCAAGCTAATGAAACAGCAGTAAGAAATGCTGAGAACAACCTGGCGCGTCAACAGTCTCTGCAAGAGCAAGGGCTGGTTTCACGCAAAGAAGTAGAACAGGCCGAGATAAAAGTGCAGGAACTGCGAGCAAAAGCTGCCGCCTCTGTTTCGGAAATTAATGAAGTAAGCATGATTTTATCTCGCCAATCGACGCAAACTAAATATGCACCCGTTGATGGTACGGTTGTTCGGTTGCTATCAGGCGGTGTGTCTACGTTCGTAAAGTCGGGCGATATTCTTGGGCAGTTTATTCCAGCAGATGCAAAACGCAGCGTTCGCGTTACCGTGAGAGGGTTAGACGCACCGCTGGTTAAGCCTGGTGCAAAGGCGCGTTTGCAGTTTGATGGCTGGCCCGTTTTTCAGTTTAGTGGATGGCCGGGTAGTGCAATAGGTACCTTTGGTGGTGAAGTTGTGTATGTAGAGCCTGTTGCTAATGCTACTGGCGATTTTAACGTGTGGATTAGACCTGACGAGTCTGATATTCCTTGGCCGGCTGAAAGTTCTGCGCGTTTGGGTAGCCGGGTTAAAGCGTGGGTGCTATTAGAAGAGGTGCGTCTAGGTTACGAGATGTGGCGACAGTTGAACAACTTCCCGCCATTGCCAACGCAAGAGCCTACTACCGGTGGAGCCAAGGGGGCTGGGGCATCAATATGGTAATTCGAAGGTTTACATTGGCAATGCTTGCAACTGTTGCGGTTATTAGCACTCATGTTTCTGATGCAGCAGCGCAAAACAAAAATACTAGGCAAGCACCATCAATCGATGCACTTATCCAGAGTATGGTGAACTATCATCCCTACGTTATGGCGATAAATGAAGGAAACTATCAAGCTGCCGCCGAGTTAGAAATAGCAAGAAGCAGTTTTGATCCGTTTATAGAGCAGAAAACCAGTAGCCGCGTTAGCGGATATTACGATGGTACTAATTTAACGCAGCGCTTTTCTAATCCGTTCGAAGACTTTAATGGCTCAGTTTATACCGAGTATCGTATATCAGACGGTGATTTTCCAGTGTACGAAGCCGATTACGAAACCTTGTCTGGCGGCGAGGCTAGTGTGGGCATTGCCATCTCCCTACTTAAAAACAGAGAACTGGATAAGCGTAGAACGGAGTTAGCCAATGCAGGGCTAGCTACTTCACAATGGCAAGCGTTAGCGACAAGTTTAATTAATGACTTTGTTTACAAAGGGGTTAGTGAATATGTTGCGTGGTACGAAAGCGCATTGCAGGTCAATGCCGTTACAGAGTTGCTTAACACCGCAACACAACGTGAAAGAGCGTTGGTGACCCGCGTAGAGAAAGGAGATTTAGCCAATGTTGTGCTGACAGAATTTAAAGCCAACATTTTGCAACAGCGCCTTTTGCTTGCCGAGCTTAAGCAAAAGCGAGACGCACATGCTCAAATGCTTTCTTATTATTGGCGTTCACCTAAGGGAGATATGTTGATAGTAGATGAAGCGAACCCGCCTAAAGATATCAACTGGCCTTTCTGGGTTGGTAACGGTCAGCTTATGACTCTTCGCAATGCCCTTCGTAATCACCCTGAACTTGATGTGATGAAATTAGAACAGCAGGTGGTAAATAACAAGGCTGCGCTGGCTAGTAACGCGTTATTGCCGAAGTTAGATTTAAAAGCATCGGTTGCAAGAGATATAGGTTCTGGTCCGTCAAATTTGGACGGTACCGAAACAAAAGTAGGACTGTCGTTTTCCTACCCTTTAGGAAACAGGAAGGCGAAAGCTGAACAAGCCCAATTACAGTCAAAGCAAAGAGAGCTAGAGCACAAGCTAACCTCTACTGAGCAAGCGATAACTCAGCGTTTTGAACAAGCGCTAGTTTATTGGGGGCAGGCGAAAGACATTGTTGCTCTTCAAAGTGAAAATGCGGCGCTAGCGAAAACCCTTTCTAAAGTAGAAAAAACACGTTTCGATGCAGGTGACAGTGATATGTTCGTGTTAAATGCGCGCGCACAAAATGAAATTAAGGCCCAAATAAAAGAGATAAAAGCGAAAGTGGACTTACTAAAGGCAGAACTAACCCTTTATAAAGAAGCCGCTATGTTGCACTCCCTTAACAACTGAGCTTTTTTGAAAACATCGAGTTTAATTGTGAAGTAGGCTTGGTTGCTATCGCTTGCTGCTTGTTGTTAAAAAGCAGGTAAGGGTTGAAGATACTAGTACAGCTATAAACAAAAACGGCGTATTGAGTAAATCAATACGCCGTTTTTTTTAAAATCAATTTAGTAGGGGGTTAATTGCCCAGTGCACTATTAAAGTCGTCTTCGCTTAGTCCGGCAGACATAGCGTATTCTTTTAACTTATCCTGAGATACACCCGCGTGTTGCGCAGTATTTAAAATACGCATTACTTGTTCACGCTGCTGGGCAGATTCTCTCACCGCCGTTTCAACTACCGTTTCTGCTTCGTTAGGAAACACGGCCAGAAGCGCATCCACTACATACTCACCAACAAAAGGAACAGCATTCAATGCGCTTGTCATGATATCGACAATCTTATTTGGATGTTCTTGCGATAATGTCTGAACAATACTGTCTGCTGCGTCAGGTTGAGTAAGCACGGCAACGCGTACAATCTCATCTAGCTCTTCAGGTGTTGAAACCGCAGCAGCCTGCACAACAAAGTCGACATAAGTCGGCTCTGCTTTTATCGCTAACTGAACAATGTTAGGGCAGCTACTTACTTCTTTCTCAATAGCCAGCTGTACAATCTCTTCAGTAGACGCAGGTTGTGCAGAGATAGCAGCAAAAATGATCTCTCTGTATTTGTCTGGATAGGTATCTAAAGCAATATCCACAATAGACACAATCTCTTGCGGATAATGACCAGCGATTGAACTGATTGCTCGGCCAACCGACATAGTTTGGTTTACTTGACGTCTTAAGAAGGCGGTTTGAAAATGATTTGACTCGTCAGCACTTTCTACATTCGCTGACGCAGGTGGCTGAGCAACATCATTTGCGGATAATTCTTGTGCCATTGCTGTATGACTAACATGAGTTGCTAGTATTGCCGCAGACAGCAGTGTAAGAGTTTGTAACATAAACCCACCTTTATAATTATTGCGTAGTCAATTTCTGACACCACCAGTATTAATACATTTATAAAGAACACAAAGCATAGGTCATTTACGCTTATATACATTCTTATACGTATTCCTTTACGCAAGCCTTAATTTCTATCGCTAATATTAAGCATTAATATAATAACGGCAGGATCAAATACTACTTTAAGAACTACTACTTTATAGGATCTGAATTCCTATCCTATTAGTAATTAGTCCATATTGTCTACTAATTATCACATTTGAGCGAAAAATAGACGGTTAGTTCAGTTTTTTCAACTTTTTCAAAATAAGTGTTGACGTGAGCGCTCATTTCCCTAAAATGCGCATCCGCTTCGGGGGGAAAAGCAAAATAGCAAGCCTCCTGAAGTAAGTCTCTACTACCTTTGTAGGCCAGTAAAGACGGGAGTTTAGAAGAAACGCTTCAGAAAATAAATTTTCAAAAAGTGTTGACAGCGAAAACTTCCAGCGTATAATGCGCACCTCACTCGAACAGGGTGAGTCACTAAGAAGCAGCGGCTTCAAGTGAATGTTCTTTAAAAATTTAGACAAGACAATCTGTGTGGGCACTCGTTAAGAGTGTCACAACGACGATTCATATTTCGATATATTTAATTGAAGAG
>NZ_JAKRFA010000028.1:0-54628 GCF_022348305.1 Alteromonas sp. MmMcT2-2 | reverse complement strand
TACTGCTGTAGCCGTATTTTTTATTTTAGCTTTCATCGTGTCTGTTCCAAAAAAGTGGTTAAATAAATGTAAATTCAACGTTAACATTGCTGATTGTGTACTTATTATCTCAAAATTAAATAAGCCAATGGTCGCATAAGACTATAGTCGTAATACTTTTCTAGTAGAACCTTAGTTGTATGCTGCTAAGACCAAAGTCTCATTTTGCTTTGTGGGTGAATGGCTAGAGTGTTTCACCATACAACAAGAATTTTACATCATTGATATTGGAGGCAATCTTTATGACCGCCAGCAAAACTTATCCTGTGCCTGAGAACATTCTTCAGTCTACACATTTAACCGCATCTCAATATGATGAGATGTATAAGCAATCTGTAGAGCAACCTGAAGCGTTCTGGGCTGAGCACGCATCCATGCTTGAGTGGTATCAAAAGCCCACCAAAATTAAAAACACAATGTTTGGTGAAAACGATGTGTCTATTAAGTGGTTTGAAGATGGTAAGTTAAATGCCAGCTATAACTGTATTGACCGCCATCTAGCTGATAATGCCACAAAAGTCGCCTTTCACTGGGAAGGTGACTCACCAGAAGATAGCCAAGATATCACGTATCAACAAGTGCACTATGAAGTTTGTAAATTAGCGAATGCACTTAAAGAAATGGGCGTAGCAAAAGGTGATCGTGTTGCGATTTACATGCCGATGATACCTGAGGCTGCCTACGCCATGCTAGCGTGTGCCCGAATTGGTGCAGTGCACTCGGTGATTTTCGGTGGATTTTCACCTAACGCTATTGCCGATCGTATCAACGACAGCAACGCCAAAGTCGTGATTACTGCTGATGAAGGCCGTCGTGCTGGAAGAAGTATTCCACTGAAAGCGAATGTGGATAAAGCACTGTCTGGTGATGCGTGTCCGTCTATTACTCATGTTTTAGTTCATAAGCTCACAGGAGGAGAAGTAGACTGGAATGCTAAGCACGATGTGTGGTGGCATGACGCTGTTGATGGCGTGTCAGCGCAGTGTGAACCAGAGGTAATGAACGCGGAAGACCCACTGTTTATCCTTTATACATCAGGCTCTACTGGAACGCCAAAAGGTGTAGTACACACCACGGGCGGGTATCTCTTATATTCTGCGATGACCTTTAAATATGCCTTTGACTACAAAGAAGACGATGTTTATTGGTGTACCGCTGATGTAGGCTGGATCACAGGCCACAGCTACATGGTTTATGGCCCTATGGTGAACGCCGCATCACAAGTGTTCTTTGAGGGTGTACCAACCTATCCAGACGTTAAGCGTATTGCTCAGGTAGTGGAAAAATACAAAGTAAATAGTTTATATACCGCGCCAACTGCTATCCGCGCATTAATGGCCCACGGAGATGTTCCAGCTGAAGGGTGTGATGTCTCATCGCTTCGTCTGTTAGGGACAGTAGGTGAGCCTATTAATCCTGAAGCATGGGAATGGTACCACCGCGTAATTGGTATGAGCCGTTGTCCTATCATCGATACATGGTGGCAGACAGAAACAGGTGGACACATGATCCTGCCTTTGCCTGGCGCTACGGAGTTAAAGCCTGGCTCAGCGACTCGCCCATTCTTCGGCATTCAGCCTGCGCTATTTGATGCTGACGGTAATGAGCTTGAAGGGGCAGCAGAAGGTAATCTTGTTATTAAAGACAGCTGGCCGAGCCAAGCTCGAACGGTTTATGGCGATCATCAGCGCTTTATCAACACCTACTTTAGCGCATACAAAGGTGTGTACTTCACCGGTGATGGTGCTCGTTGCGATGAAGATGGCTTTTACTGGATCACTGGTCGTGTAGATGACGTGCTAAACGTTTCTGGTCACCGTTTGGGCACCGCTGAAATCGAAAGCGCACTTGTTGCCCATCCTAAAGTAGCTGAGGCTGCCGTTGTTGGCTTCCCACATGATATCAAAGGGCAGGGTATCTACGTTTACGTAACACCAAATGAAGGGGTTGAAGCAAATGAAGCCCTTACTAAAGAGCTTAAGGCGTGGGTGCGTCAAGAGCTAAGCCCGATTGCTACACCTGATATGATCCAATGGTCTCGTGGATTACCTAAAACCCGCTCTGGTAAAATTATGCGCCGTATTTTGCGTAAGATTGCCGCCAATGAGCATGAGCAATTAGGTGACACATCAACGTTGGCGGATCCATCGGTTGTTGATACACTGATAGAGGAACGTCTAAATAAGTAGAAACTAAGGATATAGACAATGATAACCCTTCTAATCGCTGATGATCATCCGCTGTATCGCGATGCACTAAGAGGCGCGTTGTCGTTGTCACTTCCAGCCTTAACCCTCAAAGAGGCGGGAGACCTTAACACTACAGTCGATATTCTCAACAATGAGGATATCGACTTATTGTTGCTTGATTTGCACATGCCGGGTAGCAATGATTTGTTTGGCTTGCTGCATATTCGAAAACTCTTTCCCGAACTTCCTGTTGCCGTAGTCTCTGGCACAGAAGACACCACACTTATTTCAAAGATTATTAGCGTGGGCGCGCTAGGGTTCATCCCCAAAACTGCCAGTGCGCAAGATATTGCAAACGCCGTAGAAGCAATTCTGGATGGCGATGTATGGCTACCTGATAACTTAAGTGAAGACGTTGATGAGGTGAATGAAGAGTTCTCTGAATTAGCGGATAAAGTTGCCTCGCTAACGCCCTCGCAATACAAGGTGCTTTGTTACATGCGAGACGGCTTGCTGAACAAGCAAATTGGCTTTAATTTAGATATCGCAGAGGCCACGGTTAAAGCGCATGTTACTGCTATTTTTAAAAAGTTGGGCATAAACAACCGCACACAAGCGGTACTTATTGCTTCACAACTTGAGCTGGAGCCGCCGGTTCAGTAGCGTCGAACTTAAGCACGGCTTCTGAGGTAGCAAATTCCGGTAAGAACTTTTCTAATGCCAAGCGGCTTTGTTCACTTAGCAAAGGGTTGTCAATTTCAATAACCGTTCGCCCTTCGGTAAGTGCCATACCTTCTCTAAAGTTATCATGAGCTAACAGTAGCTCCTGAAATTTACCCGTTTCGAAGAGCCTTAACAGGCCTTCAGCTATGCGCCCGGCTAATGCCTGATTGTCGCTTCCTACAAAGAAAAAGATGGGGCTCGGGTATGAAATGATAAGGTGATCGTCGATAGTTAGACCGCGTGAGAGCGCCTTGTCAGCGAGTTCTTCTTTAATTTCCATAACACTTCTTGGAAACATATCAGCGAAGCCTTCCGAAACAATTCGAAATGACGCCCGGTAGGTCGTTTCCAACACCGGGATATCGTTTGCGCGAAATATCTTCGTATCGGGCCAGTCGTAGCCCAAAACCGCTCGGTATGCTCGTAACGCGTTTAATGACTTTACTTCTTTAAGTCGCGTATCGCCTTCTCTGACCAGCAGTGCACGCTTACCAAAAAGACCCGCCATAATGGGAATGCGAATGGGAAGGAACTGACGTTCACGCTCTGTCGAGGTAACGCTCCACGTCACGTCTAGCATGTGGTGTTCAAGGCTGCGTAGTTGACGCTCTTGCGCCGTTTCTTGGTCGCTGATAATCAGTTCAAAAGAGCCGTATTGAGGTTCAGTAACGCGCAGTGATTCTCTGAGAAGACGTTTAGCGTAGGCGTATACGGCGTCTCGCCCAGGGTGAATATTTGGCAGGCGGAGAACGGTGTGAGGTAAGTCAGTACTTACCTCGTTTGTGTTTTGCTGCTGAGCATTAGCACTCAATAGTGTAAATACACTCAACAGCAGAGAGGCAACACTTAGGGCTTTTTTCGTAACGTCCATATTTTGTATTTCATGCACTAAACGCATGCCTTACTGCAAGTTGCCGCAGGTTTTAACGCTGAATATCCATTGGCAAACTTGTATTGCTAGTCTTTTCCCGTCAGCAAAAAGTCGTGCTCGGGGTCTACAATAAATTGACCCCTCATCGCTTCTCTTCCGAGCAGCATCAAATAGGTCATTTCAGAGCGGTCCGTTAGGGTTAACTGAATATCCCACTGGTACCCGTCCATTATTATAGGCGTAATTATAACATAGCGCTTCTCAAGTGTAGCCGTTGAGCTTTTTACGCGTTTTTGTCCTTCTACACGTGCTTCTCTGCGAACCACGCGTTCAACGTTGTGAATGTCGGGATGGATATCAAATTTAATCCATAATTCACCGTCTTGATCAAACTCTTCAATGTTGTCAACATGAAGTGAAGACGTTGCCGCCCCTGTATCAACGCGTACGTTCAAATCAGAGATGGCGAGTTTTGGTAAATCGCACAGCTCTACCGCACCAACAATTTTTTTATTGTTCATCAGTTTTTCTACCAATTTTATAAAACAGGACCCTGTTCTGGTGGCAATAAATTGTCTTGTAATAATTCTACGTGTTCTGCAACAGTATCAGGCTCTGAAAAGTATGCAATGTGGTATACCGCTTCACCTTCTTGGGTAAGTGGAATATTTTGTTTACCAATTACAACACCTTCTGCAGGGCTTTCAAGGCTATCTAAATAATTGCCAAACGGATCAGCAATAATGGCCAGTTTGTCACCTTTTTCAACATGGTCACCTAGCTGTGCTAAATGCGTCACAAAGCCACTTTCTGGCGCGCGAACCCATCCACTTTGGCGCGCTATAAAACGCTCGATACTGTGGCCCTTACTGCGGCTTTTATTCAGCATGCCCAAATGACGCATGGTATTAATAATGCCTCTTACGCCGGCACGAATAGAAAACTCGTCATAACGTAACGCTTGGCCTGCTTCGTAAAGCAGAATTTTAACGCCACTTTCACTGGCCGCTTCGCGCAAAGAGCCATCGCGTAACTCTGCGTTAAGTAGTACAGGTACGCCAAACGCTTTTGCCATTTCCAGTACTTCTGGGTCGTCTAAGTCAGCGCGAATCTGTGGCAAGTTACTACGGTGTATAGCGCCGGTGTGAAGGTCAATGCCGACATCGCACTTACTTACCACTTCTTTGAAAAACAAGTTGGCTAACCTACCGGCAAGCGAACCTTTTTTACTCCCTGGAAAACTGCGGTTCAAATCGCGTCTATCGGGTAAATAACGAGACTGGTTTAGTACGCCGTACACATTAACCATAGGCACCGCGATAAGGGTTCCTCTTAGGCGTTCAATCGCTTTTGAGCGGATAAGTCTGCCTACTATTTCGATGCCATTTAATTCGTCACCGTGAATGGCTGCGCTGACGAACATAATGGGACCTGGTCGCTTTCCTCGTTTAACGTAAACGGGAATGCTCATATTGGTGGCCGTGTACAACGGCGGCATTTCTAACTCAATCTTTTTTGTTTCGCCAGGAGCAATGTTTTCACCCCCAATTCTTAAAACATCATTTACCACTAACGTTTTCCTATATTTACGTTATTGCATAGCAAAGGTTAAAGGGCGCTAGCCCTTTCCACGGGTTTTTGTTTTGTGCGGCTCTGCGCTTTTTTCAATGAACTCGATGATCATACTGGCGACATCTTTATTGGTCGCTTTCTCAATGCCTTCAAGGCCCGGCGATGAGTTTACTTCCATAACGACTGGACCGTTGTTCGAACGAAGAATATCTACGCCACAACAATTTAGTCCCATCGTTTTAGCCGCATCTACCGCTGTTTTGCGTTCCGCTGGACTTAGGCGAACTAAACTTGCCTGACCGCCACGGTGAAGGTTAGAGCGGAATTCCCCAGGTGCTGCTTGGCGCTTCATCGCTGCTACAACTTTTCCACCTACCACAAAGCAACGAATATCTGCACCGCCCGCTTCTTTAATGAACTCTTGCACTAAAATACTGGCGTTAAGACCCATAAAGGCTTCAATGATCGACTCTGCCGCTTTTTGCGTGTCGGCCAATACCACGCCAATACCTTGCGTGCCTTCAAGTAACTTAATAACCACTGGGGCGCCGCCAACCGTCTTAATAACATCATCGATTTTATCAGGGTGGTGTGCGAAGCCTGTTCTCGGCATACCTATGCCTTTACGTGATAAAAGCTGCAATGAACGCAATTTATCTCGAGAGCGGCTGATAGCAACCGACTCGTTAAGGCTGTATGTGCCCATCATTTCAAATTGGCGAACGACTGATGTGCCATAAAAGCTAACCGATGCGCCAATTCGCGGGATCACTGCATCGTAATAGGGTAGTCGCTTACCGTTATAGCGAACTGACGGTCGCGCACTGGTGATATCCATGTAGCAGTGCATGGTATCGATAACGTCAACCTGATGCCCGCGAGCCTGCCCAGCTTCGACTAAGCGTGAAGTAGAGTAAAGACGAGGATTTCTAGAAAGAATTGCAATGCGCATTATAAAAAAGCCTGTAGTTTGTGTTTTATTTTGTCGTTTTATCGACCAATCTATTACCACGTTAGAACGTGATTGTTAAATAGACAAGTCATTTTTGCGCGCATACTAATGTAAGTGTTCGGGGGTGTCTTACGAATAATTCTTGTTGTGTCGATTGCTTTTAATGCATGAACTTGACTGTTTTTCACGTTAGCATTAGAGCGCGTCGGCCTTTTTAACGTAAAATCAGAATTTAAGGTCAGTCTGCTTAACGAAAAAATGTAAGGATTTGTGTTAATGAATGAGTGGTGGCATGGGTTTTTGGCGTGGTTAACTCAGTACCAGTCAAATGTCGTGTGGAGTGGTTTGGTTTTACTAATTTATTTGGCGATGTCTCGTAAGTTGCTGCCAAAATTAGAAACCAACATCGTAAAGTCAAAGCTAAAATCAAATAGTGCTATTAAAGGGCTTTTTGCTGCACGGGTTATTGTTGCTACAGTATCGTTAGCCTTGTTGTTGCTAGCATGGGGGATCGATTTTTCTGGGCTCTTAGTGCTTTCCACTTCTATCATCACGGTAACCGGTGTTGCGCTTTTTGCTAGTTGGTCACTCATCAGTAACATCACTGCGTACTTTATTTTGCTCACAAACGTAGCCTATCGCAGAGGTAATTATGTGCGCATTCTCGACGGCGATAACTTCATTGAAGGTGTGATTGCCGATGTAGGGCCGTTTAGCACGCGCTTGCTTACCGCTGAGCGTGAAACCCTCATGTATCCTAACAACCTGATTTTAACCCGTCCTGTTTTGCTCAACCCTAAAGAGAAGTGGGGAGCAATGGGAAAAGTGGTGGCGAAGTCGAGCGTAGAGACGCCGGTGGTTAAAATTGAAGAAAGTAAACCACACGACGAATTACTCTAGACGTCTTTCCTTACTCATATAGCGAAAAACCTGCAGCGAGCTACTAGCTACACGTTTTTCGCCTCCCTGATGTAGCGCGTCATACTTTGGAGTAGTGCGCGCAGTTTCGCTGGTTTTAGCGGTTTAGCTAAGAAGTTTACGCCTTGGGCTTTACACTGTGTAACTAAGCTTTCATCTGGTGTCGCCGTTATAAGCGCTGCTGGCACCACAATATTAAGTCGATGTCTTATCTCTTCAATCAAAGCCAGCCCATTTTTCTCGCTGTCATGACTGAGCTGATAATCCATGAGTAAGATTTGAGGCTGAATAGTCTCACAGACTTTCAACGCGTCATCCCAATTGTTCGCAAGCACCACATTGATTCCCCATTTCTGTAATAGGGTCTGCATGGCATCTAAGTTCTCTCTTTGATCGTCCACGCAAAGCACGTCCATGCCTGTAAATGTTGTACTGCGGGGCTTTGCTGTAACGTTGGATACCTGTTTTGGCTCAGCTTTACCCAAGCTAAACGCAAAGCAGCTGCCTTTGCCTATTTTCGAGGTAACATTAATATCGCTGTTCAACTGCAGACTTAAACGTCGTACAACCCCCAAGCCAAGACCTATGCCGTGTTCCTTGCTTTCGTTCGCGCGGAAAAAGTCACCAAAAATACTGTCTTTTTTGTCGGTAGATATGCCAATACCTGTGTCGATAACTTTGAAATAAACGGTGTCTTTGACAGGCTTGATAATGAACAAAACGCGGCCATTTTCCGTGTACTTCACCGCATTTGAAAGCAAGTTTTGCGTTATTCGGTATAAGTACGTTTTGTCAGCTTTAACCCAGCACGGACGTATAATCGCTTTAAAACCAAGTCCTTTTTCCCGCGCGCGCATTGCCATTTCGTCCACAAGTGGTGACAGCAGGGTCCTTACATCAATAGACTCAATATCGGGTTTCATTTCACCTTGGTCTAAGCGTGCAATATCCAGCAAAGTGCCAATCAGTGTTTCACTAGACGTCACGCTATGGCTAAGCTTTTGAATAATGGCTAGCGCTGACTCAGTCAGTTCTTGTTCTTCAAGGGCGCTCACGTAGAGCTTGGCCGCATTTAGCGGCTGCAACACATCATGGCTTGCGAGCGCCAAGAAACGGGTTTTACTGGCATTGGCATCTTCTGCAGCCTTTCGTGCCCTTATCAGTTCTTTCTCGGCATCAGAGCGCCGTTCTATTTCAAGTCGAAGCTCGGCGTTTATGGAGTGTACTTCTTCAGTACGCTTCTTAATACGAGCCTCAAGGTCAATGTTTGATTCTTCAAGCGCTTGCTGTATTTCCATGTGTCCGGTGATGTCGTTGAAGCTTGTTACGAAGCCTCCGCCAGGTAAAGGATTACCTACCATTTCAATAACCCGTCCATCCATTCGTTGTCGCGTGAAGCGATGGGGCATACCAGAGCGCAAATGAGCCAGCCTTTTTTCTACTTCACCGTCTACGTTATCTGCGCCGAACTCACCTTGTGATGCGTTATACCGAATAAGCTTTTCTATAGGCGTACCCACTGCCAACAAGTTATCCGGGTAAGTGTAGAGGTTGGCATAGCGTTTATTCCACGCTACTAAATTTAAGTGTTTGTCGACTACGCTAATGCCTTGGTCCATGTTTTCAAGTGAAGTGAGTAGTGCAGTCATATTAAATTGCATGGCTTGCGTTGTGTCATCGAAGAAGTTGATAACCTCGGTAAAGTCCATCTTCTTACCACGCAATGCGCTGTCTAGCAGTACTTTGGCACTCGATGCGCCAATAACGCCACCCAAGGCGCGTTCGCAAAATGATAAAAACGACTCATCCGGCGTATCGTCGTGCTTTAATTGGCAATTATTGAGTTGCTGATATTGCTCTAACAATTGTTCACAACGCCCAGATCCCATAAAGGTCGACAATAGCGTTATGAGATCGGAGACGGTCACGTTAGTTGCCTGAGCTTTAACGGTGTTGTTAGTGGAAATGGCAGGGGACACAAAGGCTTCAGCTTGCATTCTGTCGATAAGACGCTGCGGTGCAAAGTGTGAAAAGAGTATGTAAACAAAGGTGTTTGCCGCTAAGCTGATCATAGCGCCTTGGCTAATGAGTTCGTTTTGCTCCATTTGTGAAACTTGCTCGCTCACAATAGGAAGCACAAGCCATAACACCCAAATCACTAATCCCACCATTAGCCCTGCGTAAACCCCGTGCGCATGCGCGCGCTTCCAGTAAAGTCCGCCAACAATGGCTGGCATAAGCTGGATAACTAACGAGAACGCAATAAGCCCAATTGAATGAAGCGAGCGGCTGCTGGTCATTTGCTGGTGGTACAAAAACGCCATAAGCAAGATAAACGCGATGACGATACGGCGAATAAGCCTGATTTTGCTCGACACGTCCTGTTTGTCATCGGTATTACCTGTAAATGCAAGAATGCGCGGCAGAATCACATCGTTGGTGAGCATAGTACTCAGTGTGAGTGTTGCCACAATGATCATAGCTGTTGCGGCAGAGAGCCCGCCTACGAAGACAATCACTTGAAGAAGAACTGACTCTGAAAATACAGCCAGTGACAGTACGTAAGAGTCGGGCTCGATATTAGCGCCAGCAAAAATGGCTTTGCCTGCAATGGCGATAATAGGAATTACCGCTGAAATAATGGTCAGGTAGAGAGGGAATAACCACCTTGCCGTGCGCAGATGACCTAGGCTTAGGTTATCAATAATGGCAACGTGAAACTGCCTAGGCAAACAAACAATGGCCGCTGCCGCCATGATAGTTTGAGCGATAAAAGTAAAAGAACCAAACTGCGCCAAGGCTATTTCATTGGTGAAACTTTCGAAGAATGGACCAGACTGTGTGCGCTTCCACGCACTATAACCAACAATGGCAACCAGCACTAACGCCAGCAATTTAATGGTCGACTCGAAGGCGATAGCCAGCATCAAACCCCGTCGGTACTCGGTGACGTCCGTTTGCCGGGTACCGAAATATATTGCGAATGCCGCGATGAAGCCAGTGGCGGCAATAATAATGCCGTTGCTGTTAGGCTGCTGAGTAAGGAGTTGGAAAGTAGCGCCCACTGCTTTTAACTGAAGCGCGATATAAGGAATAGTGGCAAGGAGCGCGATAAGCGTAACTACCAAAGCTACGGTTTGGCGCTTGCCATAGCGCGACGCGATGAAGTCGGAAATGGTAGTGATGTGTTGCTTCTTGCTGACGAGGGTTAACTTGTAAATAAACTTATAACCCAAGACGTAAACGAGAATAGGCCCAAGCATGATTGGCAGGTAAATCCAGGTGTCTCTACTTGCTTGGCCTACCATGCCGAAAAAAGTCCATGCGGTACAATAAATAGCGAGGGCCAGCGAATATATAGCGGGATGTGACGTTAGTGCTCTAGCGGTGGGCGAGTTCTTTTCACCCCAACTCGCCAGTGAAAACAGCAAGAAGAGGTACAGTACTGCAAGTGTTACCCAACCAAAAACCATAACGTTCCTTTTAACTTAGTTTTAACAATGCTGTCGCTATTATAATCATTTCGACCATGGTCTACCTACGACCATGGTCTCATTTTGAATTTTTAAAGGCAGGTCTAGAGTAATACGCGAGCTCCTAAATGCTTGACTTTGCTGCTTGTGATTGTCTTTCCTCAACCACGTAACACGCAGCAATAACGTTAACAAAGCCGGGCGTTAGGAATATGTAAAATCATAACAATCAATTAACCTGACATGAGGGTGAAACAATGGCATTTAGAAACGAAGAGGACAAAAAAGCGTATTGGAGGGAGAATCTCGCTCTTCTCGCCAAGCTTTTAGTCGTTTGGTTTATCGTATCATTCGGTGCCGGCATTATTTTTGTCGATATCTTAAATGAAATCCAATTTTTTGGCTTTAAATTAGGCTTCTGGTTTGCGCAGCAGGGCGCAATTTACGTATTTGTTGCATTGATCTTTGTCTACATGGCGAAGATGAACGCCATGGACAAACGCTACGGCGTAGATGAGGAGTAAATCATGGACGTTCAAACTTTAACGTTTATTATCGTTGGCGCATCGTTTGCGCTTTATATCGCCATCGCTATTTGGGCTCGCGCAGGCTCAACTAACGATTTTTACGTTGCAGGTGGCGGCGTACCTCCCGTTATGAATGGGATGGCAACGGCAGCAGATTGGATGTCGGCAGCCTCGTTCATTTCAATGGCGGGTCTTATCTCATTTATGGGGTATGACGGTGCAGTATATCTAATGGGGTGGACAGGTGGTTATGTTCTACTTGCGCTTTGTTTAGCTCCCTATTTACGTAAATTTGGCAAATTCACGGTACCTGACTTCATTGGGGATCGTTATTACTCACAAACCGCGCGTACGGTTGCTGTATTTTGTGCAATCTTCGTTTGCTTTACATACGTTGCAGGTCAAATGCGTGGCGTAGGTGTGGTATTCAGCCGCTTCTTAGAGGTTGATATTGTGTCTGGCGTGGTTATCGGTATGGTTATCGTGTTCTTCTACACGGTACTTGGCGGTATGAAAGGCATTACTTACACGCAAGTTGCACAGTATTGTGTAATGATTTTCGCCTACATTGTACCAGCGGTATTTATCTCTATGATGGTAACAGGACATATCCTGCCGCAAACCGGCTTTGGTGCAACCTTAGCAGACGGTTCGGGGGTGCATATGCTGCAGAAACTCGATAATTTGTCTGTCGAGTTAGGCTTTAACGAATACACCTCAGGAACAAAAAGTACCATTGATGTATTCTTTATCACCTTTGCGTTAATGGTAGGTACAGCGGGTCTTCCACACGTAATCGTTCGCTTCTTCACTGTGCCTAAAGTTCACGATGCGCGTAAATCTGCAGGCTATGCACTAGCGTTTATCGCAATTCTATATACCACAGCACCGTCACTAGCAGCGTTTGCCCGTGTGAATATGATCGAAACCATTAATGGACCTGAAATGACGGGAACTAGCTATGAAGAAGCGCCGTCGTGGATTAAAAACTGGGAACAAACTGGCCTTATCTCATATGAAGATAAGAACGGTGATGGCAAGATGTTCTATTCGGGTGACGAGCGCAACGAAATGAAAGTTGACCGCGATATCATGGTATTGGCTAATCCTGAAATTGCGAACTTACCTGCGTGGGTTATTGCACTCGTTGCAGCGGGTGGTGTGGCAGCAGCACTGTCAACGTCCGCAGGCTTGCTGCTGGTTATTTCAACCTCTGTTTCCCATGATTTACTGAAACGAAACTTTATGCCAAACATTACCGATAAAGCCGAGCTCATGTATGCGCGACTTGCTGCTGGGGTGGCCATTGTCATAGCAGGTTACTTCGGTATCAATCCGCCAGGCTTTGTTGCACAGGTGGTGGCATTTGCCTTCGGCTTAGCGGCGTCGAGTTTCTTCCCGGCAATTATTATGGGTATCTTCAGCAAGCGCATGAACGATAAAGGTGCTATTGCTGGTATGATTTCAGGTATTGCCTTCACTGCGGCTTATATTATTTACTTCAAATTTGTAAACCCAGCGGCCAATACGCCTGACAACTGGTGGTTCGGTATTTCTCCTGAAGGTATTGGTACCTTAGGTATGATGGTGAACTTCATTGTGGCTTTCCTTGTGTTCAAAGCAACAGATGAAGCGCCAGAAGAAATCCAAGAACTGGTTGAAAGCATTCGTTATCCTAAAGGAGCGGGTGAAGCATCAGCGCACTAAACTAATGTTGCCTTAAGATAGGCTTTAGCAAAATAAAACCAATCTACTGGCGAAAGTGAGTAGGTTGGTTTTTTCTTTTTGTGAACTGGACATTCCCTATGACTGCGATGGCTAAACAAGTTGAAGACTTTCTCAACACTTCAGCACCTTTTGACATGCTGGATAAAGAGCAAAAGCTTGAGCTAGTAAAACATACTGAATTGATTTACCTAACAGCGGATAATGTGGGCGACCTGCAAAAGGGTAAATCGTCACTTTTTCTTATTCAAAATGGACAGTTTTCCGTCCAAGATTCAGATGCCCCTTTACGCCATTTAAGTGAGGGCGACTATTTCGGCTACACCAATATAATGGAAAAACGTAATTTTTCATTAAGCATCAGTGTAGACAGTCCAGGTCTGGTTTACTGTTTTGAAGCATCTGCTGTTACCCCGTTATTTGAACTGCCAGCAATTCGAAATTTTTTTGATGGGCTGCGCAATAATGCCCTTCAAAACCATGCTATTTCCGATAGCAACTCCATGTGGCTTTATAAAGGGCTTGAGGATGTTATTAATAAGTCTCCCGTGTCGGTGGACGTAGAAACCTCAATTACAGCTGCGGCGCAGCTTATGACAACTCAAAAGGTATCGTCATTACTGGTTACACGAGAAGATAAGCTTATTGGCATTATCACCGACCGAGACTTACGTTCAAGAGTGGTTGCCGCCTCTCTCGATATTCATCTTCCAGTCAGTCATATAATGACGCCTAATCCTGCGCAGATTATGGGAAATAGAACGCTATTTGATGCCTTGGCGCTTATGACCGAAAGGAACATCCATCACCTACCCGTTATCGACCAGCAAACCCTTGTGCCATTGGGTATGGTGACAGCCAGCGATATTATTCGTCATCAGCGTGGTAACGTTCTTTTTATAATTGGAGAGCTAAGCAAAGCGGAAAACCTTTACGAATTAACACGGCTATCCTGGCAATTGCCGCATTATTTCTCTGCTCATGCGAAAAAAGCAGGGGACTATGACATTGCTGGCAAAATTTTGTCTCAAGCTACCGATATTATGACAAGAAAGCTTATTGGCTTTTTCCAACAGGCTAACGGTAAAGCCCCCATGATGTTTGCGTGGCTTGTTTATGGCTCACAGGCAAGAGAAGATCAGACGATGGGTTCGGATCAAGACAATGGACTGCTTCTTGCTGAGCGGCCAAGCGAAGCGCAAGCAGAATATTTCGCAAAAATGGCTGATTATGTGTGCAACGGTTTGGCCAAATGCGGCATTAAACTGTGCGATGGTAATATTATGGCGAGTAATCCTAAGCTTAGACTCTCGCTTGAAGAAGCCATTGAAGAAGCTAAGCGATGGGTAAAAGCACCAACTAAAGATGCGATTATGCACTTTAATATTTTTCTTGATGTTCGCTGCGCAGCCGGGGATATAAGTTTATTTAAGCAGTTGCAGCGTCAAAGAGCCCCCTTGATGAAGCAAAATATGTTCTTAGCAGCGCTTACGAGAAATAGTAACGAAATATCGGTTCCGCTTTCCATGTTTCAAAAGTTCATTTATGAAAAAGGCCGTAGAGAGAAGGACGTTATCGACCTTAAAACCCGAGCCGTGGCCTTAATTAACAATATCGCCCGCATATACGCGCTAGCTGATGGTGTGACGTTGCCTAACACACTTGCCCGGTTAGACGCGCTATCGGAAAATTCACAGCTCTCAAAAAGAGATGCGACTAACCTACGTGATATTTGGCTGTTTTTAAATCGTTTGCGTTGGCGTCATCAGTTGGAAAATAAAGTAACGGACAATCGTGTGTCGGTTTCAAGTTTATCATCGATAGAAAAGCATCAGCTAAAAGCTGCATTCAAGGCTATAGAGCGAACCAATCAAGCAATGGTTATGAAGTTCTCTGGCGGCGTAAGTTAACCCCATGATAACGCGAATAATCGAAGCCTGTGCATCGGTACTGTTTGGGAATCGTCAATTCAGAAAGTCGTTACGTGATAAAACGTTGGGCGACACCCCTTTGGCGTCTGTTGATTTAGAACTCACATCGTTAGACCCTGTGACAACTCAAATTACATCGATTGGTTATGTAAGTGGTTCAGCTGGAAAAATTACGCTTTCCTCCAGTGGCTATCACGTTATTAATACGTCAGCGGACTTAGGACAAAGCCCTGTAATACACGGATTGACCTTAGATATTTTGCAACAAGGCGAAGGCTTAGCAGACGCCATCAATTCATTGCTACCACTACTGAAGACACATGTTCTAATTTTTCACAATGCGCGATTAGATTTGATGGCGCTTGATAGTGCCTTCAAACGGTGTGGATTACCGCAGTTGGAAGTGCTCTATATTGATACGCTTCAGCTCGCACTTTATCAGTTAAACAAACAACATCAGGTGCTACCGAGTAATAGTGCAACGCTAACGGTTTGTAGGCAACGGTTAGACTTACCCGCGTTTCCTGAACACAACGCACTAGATGATGCGCTAGCGACAATACAGTTGTTTTACGCACAGCTAAATGAATTGGGAATTACTTTGGAGAATTCACTCGAGTCTTTGGCTCACACGAATGCTATTGGCCGTTTTAAGCTGGGAGTACCGCATTAGCGTCTAAAGCAAGGCGATGCTAATTATAGTGCCTAGGCCTTAAGTTTTGTGGGATGACTCGGTGCATTTATTTTGCCAGCGCTTACCGCTGTCGGCGCCACGAGTTGATTCCGTCCAGAGGTTTTAGCCACATACAGATTTTTGTCTGCTTCTAACATGACGTAGTCGATAGTTTTATTGTCATCAGCATGCTTGACGGCTAAGCCTGCACTTAGCGTAACGCGCTCATACTCAGATGCCGCATGAGGAATATTCAGGTCATAAACCGTTTGCAATAAGCGCTCAGTGACGGCTTTCGCGCCGTCTACATCGGTGTTAGGCAGAATAACCAAAAACTCTTCACCGCCAATTCTCACTAATTTGTCCATGGGTCGAAGTAGGGCGTCGTTGATCGTTTTACTGACCTTCCACAAACAGCTATCGCCATCTATATGACCATACATATCATTGAACAGTTTAAAGTGATCAACATCAAAAATAACCAAGGAGAGAGGAGTAACATTACGTAACCCATCTCTCACTAAACGGGGTAAATAGTCATCTAAATAGTGGCGATTGTAGGCACCTGTTAACTTATCTACATAGATAAGCTTTTCGAGCAAATCGTTTCTAAGCTTGTGATTGATGTGTGATTTTACACGGTTGCGCAGGGTACAAGCGTTTACCGGCTTCACCACAAAGTCAACGCAGCCAGATTCCCAACATCTCGACTCTTCTTCATCACTTGACGAAGAGGTCACGAAAATAATAGGAATGTGAGCACACAACGGCTTTTTTCTTAACAATGCGGTGGTCTGATGCCCGTCTATTTCGGGCATTGAAACATCCATGAGGATTAGGTCAGGCGTATGGTACTTGCAATATTCAATTGCTTCTTTACCTGAGCCCACAGAGGCGCAGGCGACTGTGTCTTCAAGTAAAGTTTCCAGAACAAGTCTGCTGCTGGCTTGGTCGTCGACAATCAGTACTTTGCAATCTGCTAAAGTTCGGTCGCCAACTTGTTCAATATACACAAGTACTCCTAAACACAAAGGTGAGTGTTCAGGTTCAAGAGTACGCCTAATTTTAGAAAATGTGGATTAACCAAAAGTTTAATATTTAACCATTTGGTTCAATTTCACTCTTATCTTCTTACTTTATATCGTTTCTAGGAAAACAAATTAAACACTGCAAGACCAAATACGCCGAAGGTACACAGCGTGCCTATCATATAAAAATAGCTTCTCGGGCTTGGATTTTTTTCTGTAGCGATTGCGTAATACAGTCCCATATGAATGATGCGACTTAGCGCGTAAATCCAAACAAGTGCTGCAAGTATGCTGGTTGATGCGCCAAGAAAAATGCAAAGAAGAGCTGGGAGCGTAAACTGATGAATATTTTCGAGCGAATTGTGAAATGTTCTGTGGCTTCTGAATACGAAACTATCATGACTCAATTCCTCGCTGACTTTCCCTGGAATATAGCGAGACTGTTTTCTGTGAGCGATAGCGGCAACGATGTTTTGCACGAAAACGGTAAAGCTAATAAGCAAAAGGCCCGCAATACTATATGTGTAGACTGTGAACACGTGAACTCCTTTCTTTATTCCTTGAATGGATTCAGACGACTGGTTAGATGACAACGAAGGCCTGTTTAAACATGCCCGTGACCAACTAACCGTTTAATGTTTCTACGCCGAGACTTGTTGAAGAGATCGAAGCACATGCATAAATCGATGAACGAAAGCACTAATTTTTAGTGCTTTCGTTTTCAGCGCTTTTCTTTGCAAGAGGGATTACAGCGCCGCTTTAACATCGTTTGGAAGCAACACGGTATCGATCACGTGAATAACACCGTTACTCGTCATGATGTCGGCTTTGATCACATTTGCGTCGTTTATCATAACCTTATTCATATCAGTTGAGACCATTACCTTGCTTCCTTCGACGGTAGTGGCATCAGATAGCCCAGCTACATCTTTTGCTGTGACTTTACCCGTTACTACGTGATAAGTGAGAATTTTAACAAGGGTTTGTTTATTCTCAGGTTTCAATAGCATTTCAATGGTGCCTGCCGGCAGTGCAGCAAAAGCTTCATCGGTGGGAGCGAATACAGTGAATGGCCCGTCTCCCTTTAGTGTAGTGACCAAGTCGGCAGACTTAACTGCGGTGACAAGTGTAGAGAACATGTCGTTGCTTGCAGCGGTGTCGACAATATCTTTATGTCCTTCCTTGGCATGATGGCCAGCAAGCGCTGAGGCACTCAATACAACTAAGAAGAACGCACTAATTAACTTTTTCATACTCTTTCCTTTTACCTATTAAATTACGTTAAGTGAAATTCAACATCCTTCGTTTCGCCAACTACTGACCTACGCCACTGAAAGCTACTGAATTGAGAATTGTTACGGCACTTCAGGGAAATTTGATGATTAACTTTGTGTAATACCAAGTCGCAATTTATGAGCACCTAAGGAAGCGAGTAAAATTATGCGTTGAACGAGCTTTAAATTGAGTTGTAAATAAAATGTAAATTCATGGTGCGCTGCTATACTTAATCTATCGAGTAAATAAGAAAGGTGCCTATTATGAATGCTCGACTCGCTGTTCCTTTGTTGTTATGCATAGTGCTTGCCGCTTGCCAAACCACTGATAATCAGCATGTAAAAGATGCGCCCACTTTGTTAAATGACAGTCTCTTTCCTTCCTATACGTTATTTCCCGTAGAGTCTTCAGATGAAATTTTTTACTTAGACGAAGACGCACAGTTTTTTGCCGAAAGGGCAGTTTACGAAAAAAGTATCCTGCAAAAGAATGTAAAAGGGTTAGTAAAAGCAATTTTCGATCATTCTGATCATGGGATGCTTTATCGTAACAGCGCAAATACAACGGCAAATACAACATTTAATAACCGAGCCGCGAACTGCCTGTCTCTTTCCATTATGACGTACGCTTTGGCAGAACACGTTGGACTCAATGCAACATTTTACGAGGTGGAAATTCCGGAATACTGGACACGACGAGAAGGGTATAGCTTACTGAATGGGCACATTAACCTTCGACTCTCATTGCCAAATGAAAGTCCTGTTGCAGCTGTGGGAGGAACGTGGGCAGACGTTGATTTTGATCCACAAATGCTGCGAAATTACTTCCCAAGAAATGCCGTTTCCAAAAACAAAGTAATAGCAATGTATTACAACAACAAAGGAGCGGATGCCTTAGTGGCGAACAGCTACACTCGGGCCTATAGCTATTTTCGTGCAGCAGCAAAAGTCGCTCCCGAACTTCAGCAGAGCTGGGTGAACTTAGGTGTGCTTTATAGGATGGTGGATGAATATGAACAGGCTGAAATGACATACAAACACGCACTATCGTTAAATGAAGAAAACTTAACCGCATGGGAAAATTTATCCATTCTTTACACTTATCAAGATAGAGATGACGAGGCTTTAAAAATAACACAAATGGTAGAAGCTAAGCGGAAGCATAATCCATATTACCATTACATTTTAGGAGAACAGGCACTTGAGGCAGGTGATATTGCATTGGCAATAGTTCATTACGAAAGAGGACTAAGACTTGATAACGCGCGCCATGAGATTCTATTTGGGATGGCAAAGGCCTATCACGAGTTAGGTGATGTAAGTGAAGCTCAACGTTATCTAGAGCGAGCGGTCAGGTATTCGCCCAATGAGCAAGAAAAGCAACGCTATTCTTCAAAACTGGCAACGTTAGCAAGCAGCTAAAAAAAAGCCGCAGACTAGCTGCGGCAAAAGAATAACACTACAAAAGGAACTTAATTTATATAACGCCCAGCTCACGAAGGCGCTCTTGCAGGTATGACCCTGCGGTATGACGTTCTGAAAGAACAACATCTGGTCTAGGGTGTAAGAACAGTGGCAATGAAATACGAGATTTCGTCATGTCAGCACCATCTGGGTTTACAACCCTATGCGTAGTTGATGGGAAGTATCCGCCAGACGCTTCTTGAAGCATGTCGCCAATATTCACAATCAAGTTCCCGAAATCACAAGGAACTTCAATCCAACTACCGTCTTTAGCTTGTACTTGCAATCCAGGCTCGTTGGCTGCAGGCAAGATAGTAATCAAATTAATATCTTCGTGAGCAGCTGCGCGAATTGCGTCTACTTCTTCATCACCTTTTAGTGGTGGGTAGTGCAGTATACGTAGCAAAGTTTGATCAGAATCTTTGATCATGTCACCTAGCGGTTGACTGTACTTATCGCTCACCTCTGAAGGAGAATGTTTTTCTATCCAACCCAATAGCTCTTTCGCTAGTGTATTTGCCTCCTCATAGTACTGAGAAATCTGCGGGTGTAGCGCTTCTGGACACTGACCCCACGGATAGAAGTGGTAATACTCTTTAATGTCTTTTTTCGTAAAGCCTTTGGCTACCTCAGATACGCTCTGAGGGAAAAATCCGTCTTGTTTACCCTTGTTGTACAGGTAATCGTTCTTCTCTTCACTGTCGAAGAAGCCCTGCCAATTGTCGTAAATACCTTGAACTAATGACTGTCGGATAGGGTGATTTTTTAAAACACCGAACCCTGTCTCGCGAAGTGACTTCACGAATTCTTCTTGTGCGTTTTCCGCTTGGTAATCAACAGCAACTAATTGCATAACTTTATCCCGTATATTTTGACTGCGGCATTATAAAGGTAGACGGGCTACAGAAAAAAGTCGCAGAAATTGACATAAATCAACCCCGCGAGGAATTTGCGCGTAATTTACAGAAACCTGACCAGTTAGTCTAGTAAAATATTGACCAACTGGTCCAAATTAATGAAATTTAACCAAGAGAGAGGTAAAAGCCCGCTAGCGCGGCACTCATTAAGTTAGATAACGTTGCAGCAATAACAGCTTTTAACCCCAGCCTCGCAATTTCTTTTCTGCGTGTTGGTGCCATGGCACCAATTCCACCCATCAAAATAGCGATAGAAGAGAAGTTTGCAAAACCACAAAGTGCAAAGGTGATAATGGCCTGAGATGCTTCAGATAGCTGTGATTGGTTCTCTAGGAAGTTTAGGTAGGCGACAAATTCGTTAACTACCATTTTCTGACCAATAAAGCTGCCTGCAAGTTGCGCTTCCTCCCATGGTACGCCGATTGCCCATGCAAGAGGTTGAAGCACATAACCCAGGATCCCTTCAAACGTCACGTTTTCATAGCCAAACAACTCTGCTGTCCAGCCAATAAGACCGTTAAACATGGCAATAAGTGCTATGAAAGCGAGTAGCATTGCACCTACGTTCAACGCAAGTTGCATGCCTGATGCTGCGCCACTGGCGGCTGCATCAAATACATTGGCGTAGCCGGTATCTTCCGCATCTACGTCATGTAAATCTTCATTTGGCTTACTGGTTTCTGGCAACATGATTTTTGCCATAAGTAAGCCACCTGGAGCAGCCATAAAGCTGGCTGCTAGCAAATACTTAAGATCTACCCCCATGCCTGCGTAGCCCGCCATTACTGAACCAGCAATTGACGCCAAACCACCCACCATAATGGCAAATAGCTCAGAACTCGTCATGTGTGGAATAAAAGGGCGAACCACAAGAGGCGCTTCTGTTTGGCCCACAAAAATGTTGGCAGCAGAAGACATGGATTCAGGTCGGCTAGTTCCCAGTGCTTTCTGTAAAAAGCCACCGATAACCTTGATGATCAAACCCATTACTTTTAGGTGATAAAGAACGGCAATAAGCGCCGAGAAAAACACGATAACTGGAAGCACGTTAAAGGCAAAAATAAACGCTATCGACTTGTCGCCAATAGGACCGAACAAGAAATTAATGCCTTCTTGGCTATAAGCAATGATGTTGGCGACAAAACGCGTCGCGCTCAACAATACTTCTTTACCAGGTTCAGAATACAGGACAAACGCGCCAACGGATGCTTGAATAGCAAATGCGCCACCAACGGTGCGCCAATTTATATTGCGTTTCGCCGATGATAACGCGAAGGCAATACCCAGAAGTACTGCAATGCCCAGTAAACTCACCATAGTTATGTTCCCTTAAAGAAGCGCTTGCTGAATGTGTGATTTGATCACATCTAATGCAATTTGGTTTTTGCCGCCTTGCGTCACTACTACGTCGGCAGTGAAGCGGCTAGGTTCAATAAATTGATGATACATAGGCTTAACAGTTTCTTCGTACTGTTTTGCCACCGACTCAATACTACGACCGCGTTCTTTTAGGTCGCGCATCATTCTGCGCATCAAACAAATATCAAGAGGAGTATCAATGAAGATCTTCACGTCGTACAAAGGAAGTAGATCAGTACGAGCAAGTAGCATGATACCTTCAAGAATAATGACTGGCGCAGGATTTAGACGCTCAGTTTCAGGCAAACGCGTATGCGTTTTATAGCAGTAATGTGGATAGTCAATAGGCTGACCATCGCGCAATGCTTGCAAGTGTGCTTTTAAAAGCTCATGTTCAAAGGCATTCGGGTGATCATAGTTGTTCTTCTCACGTTGCTCCATGGGAAGATGATCTTGCGCACGGTAATAGTGATCCTCGCGCAGCACTTGAACAGGGCGGCCTTGAGCACTGAAACCGTTAAACAAATTTTTTGTAAAAAGAGACTTCCCAGAGCCAGAAGCTCCAGAAATGGCAATAATAAGTGGCGATTGCATAGTACTATAAAGCTGATTTTGTTGGTGCAAAGATACGCGTTTAGGCCTCGCGAATCAATGTTATATTCACAAGTTCTCGGTTTTTGGATCGGTCTTTGCTAGAACTTTATCGTATTTTCAAGGTATTGCAGGGCGTTTAGTCAGCTTACAAAAAATACCAAAAAGTTCTCCAAGTGGTCAGTTTTTAACTGAACAAGTCAAAATATCGCTAGTTACCAATTATCTCTATATCGTCATCCTTAATACTCGGTAATGCATACGAATGCTGCTTCGAGCGAGAGCCCTCACCCTGAGCCCGAGGTGGATAGTATATTTCTTTTTCTTCAGTGAATCCGGCAAACACTTCATCAAGGGCTGCACGGATCTCGCTCAAGGTTTTGTCTAAATTCGCGTTGAAGTCTGGCCTTTTGCGTTTAGTATGCCCAAGTTCAATCAGTCTACCAAAGCTCTTGTTAGCAAGAATCATAAGTTCATGTGGTACATCTTTATGCGGAGGAAGCGGCTGATTGGGGTACTCAATACAAAACTTAACTAAAGCAGTATAGAAACATAATGGCTTATTCTGTAGTGCAACTACCTTGTCATCAACACCGTTTGAAAGTGTTTTATCTTTGAGATTAATAATGAGCTTCGGTGTTGGCGGCAGCAATTCTTCTTCAACAGCCGACACTTTCTTACGCTTTTTCGTTGCAATAGAAAATACTGGAAGTAGTAAAAGTGAGCAGAGCAATGCTATAAAACTAAATCCTACTCCACTCCATGACGACTTACTGCGCATTTCAAGTACAATACGTTGCTCTGCATTTATCAGTAAGGTAGATGTCACGTTAGGGTATTGTGTGAAATCTTGAGATTGAACGCTGATTTCCTGAATATGGCTCACTAAAATAGGATAGCCTTCTTTGGTTAGTTCGCTATTTAATCTATCTAAATAGCTATAGATAGCATGCTGATTGACCGGCGTATTAAGCGTTACATTGCCCACATCTAGAAATGCGCTGTCTAGGCTTATACGACGTTCGACTTTATCTTGCGCTTCATGAATATCAGCCTTAAATGAAAAGTACTGGCCAATCAGCGCGATAGTCTGTAAGCACAGAAATAGCAGTGCCCAGTTTAACGTTATGCATGCAGGCGATTTGAACTTAGGTTTGATCATTTGTTACACCCCGCTTCAAGTGTAATATTTTTGTAATATGGTCGCGGGCGAGCCATTGCTATTTCATGTACAACAGACTGCATAGCACAGAACAAATCGGTGTTTTGTGTCTGCATTTTCAGGTACCACTGCATTCCACCTATGCTTTCTTGTAACGGTGTTGCGTAATTTCTTGAAAAGCGATCACTGTCATCTTCAGCCCAATAAGACGAAATAATGTCAACATCACCTGCTAACAGTGCTCTGCGAAGCTCTTGATGGGAACTGTAATATACAATTGATACGTTTGTGTCGCTTAACCCTAAATTTTGTAGGATAGTTTTGGGTACAATGTGGCCTGAGCGACTACTTGGGTAATCTAATAAACCAATTTTTTTACCGAGCAAGTATTCTTTACTTAATTGCGGGCGTTCGCGTAACGCAATGAAAAAGGCGCTGTAATTAGGGTGCGATGCCACTTTAGACAGCCCATATATTTGGTCAGCGCCAAACGCGTCGACCACGTTCTTTTTCACTAATGCAAGGTCAACAACGCCGTGGTTGATGTAGCGAAACGTGTCATAGTCGCTTTGACCGATGATAATTTTTACTTCGCCGAATTGCTTCTTTATTGTGCTGTCAGCGCACAATCTATCTCTTGCCATTTCAGCAATGCGACCGTCGGTAACATACACTGAAAAAATGTCGCTATTCGCACTTAATTTAGTTTTGCAGTATAAAAATTGACCAGTTTGTGGGGTGATGTCACTATAAACATTGTTTTTTTGTAAATAGCTAAAAGTACCGCACGCGATAGCGACGATGACAAATAATATCCACTTTCCGGAGGCAACAATTCTAAAATTCGCCAAAAAAACGACCAAATGAATTAACGATTTATGTGGGGATTTCATCAGTTAAGGTTATTTATTGCAATAGGTAAATTTATTTTAAATCGTTAAGCTATTGAAATATAGTTTATTTTTATAGGTAAATCTGATTTTTATTAAACGCTGTTTATTAGTCGCACATCTGCCAAGAATAGCACTGTCCAATTGCTGCAGATAGACAACAACAATAACAAGTAAGTTAACTTGACTACATGGTCAAGTAATTTTTTACAAAGTCACTAGCGTCGGGCAATTGGTGTTAAACAAAAATGTAAAACTGTAATAAATTTGACATGAATCTCGATAACAATTCTTCGTGGTACTAGAATAGTAAGTGGTCTTGATAGGGCCAACGCCCTGCGCAAGTCCATAAAAAAGAATTTTAAACAAAAAGGGAAACACACACATGAACTCTCCAGCTAAATTCAGCCGTATTGCGGCTGCTGTTGCGCTGTCCATCGGGTTGTCTACCGCTGTAATGGCGCAAGAAACGTCTTCATCAATTAAAGGTAGCCTAGTTGGTCCAGCAGGAGCTCCAGCAGCAGGAACTACAGTTATTATTACCCACGTCCCCACTGGCGCCAGAAAAACCGTTCAAGTTAACAACGCAGGGCAATTTAGCTCTCAAGGTCTACGCGTAGGTGGTCCTTATACTGTTGAATTTGATTCAGATAAGTTTGATGATAAAGTCATAAGTGATGTTTATTTGCAACTAGGTGAGCCTTTAGTTCTTAATTTAGCGCTAACTGACGAAGCTGACGTTGAAAGAATTCAAGTTACAGCTTCTCAAATGGGGTACGACGTATTCGGTCAAAAAAGTCCTGCGTCAACATTCAATCTTGAAGATTTAGAGTCTGCTCCTTCTGCAAACCGTGACCTAAAAGATATCGTTCGTGTAGATCCTCGTATTAGTATTTCTGAAAGCGACGGCGAAGAGGCGATCATCTGTGGTGGTGGTAACCCACGTTTTAGTGCACTAACTGTTGATGGTGTTCGTATGAACGACAGTTTCGGTTTGAACCAAAATGGTTATCCGACTGTTAGAATGCCATTCTCTTTCGATGCAATTGACCAAGTAACCGTTGAGCTTGCACCATTTGACGTGCAATACGGTGGTTTTACGGCGTGTAACATCAACGCAGTTACAAAATCGGGTACAAATGAAGTTCACGGTAGTGCTTTCTATGATTACACTAGTGATTCATTAATGGGTGATAAAGTAGAAGATACAGACGTTGATACAGGCGACTTTACTGAAAAGCGCTACGGTGTAAACGTTGGTCTTCCACTAATCAAAGATGAACTTTTCTTCTTTGGTGCTTATGAAAAACTTGAAGGCGCTCAAATCTTCTCTTACGGCCCTCTAGGTAACCAAGTATCACAACAAGATATCGATCGCATTCGTGAAATTGCGTCACGTGTTTACGATTACGATATCGGCGGTACGCCTGGCTCAATGCCTGTGGAAGACGAGAAAGTACTTGTTAAGCTTGATTGGAACATCAACGACGCTCACCGTGCATCATTAGTTTATAACTATAACGATGGCTTTAGAATCGACCAATCTGATGACTACTCGACAGCTCTTTCTTTAGATAGCCATTTCTACGAAGTAGGTGCAAAGCTTAATTCAACAGTTGCTTCATTGTACTCAGACTGGACCGACGACTTCTCTACCGAAGTTCGCTTAGGTCGAATCAAGCTTACCAACCGTCAAAACTCACTAGATGCTGACAGTGGTTTTGGTGAAATTCGCATCGATAGAGTAAACGGTGCAGACGTCTTTTTCGGTCCAGATGACTCTCGTCAATCTAACGAAATGGATTGGAATAGCACAACTGCCAAGTTCGCTGGTACGTACTACCTAGATAACCATACAATTACATTCGGTTATGAGTATGAAGAGCTAGAAGCATTTAACTTGTTCATGCAACATACTATTGGTGAATACCGTTTCGAAACTATTGATGATTTTGAAGCTGGTTTGGCTGACGACATCTACTACAACAACTCTGCTGGCACAAATAATCCTCAGGACGCAGCGCAACGATTCTCTTATGAAACGAACACGCTTTATGTTCAAGACGAGTGGATCCTTGATGACCTAACTTTGTTGTTCGGTCTTCGTTATGACAAATACAGCAGTGATGACAAGCCTAAGCGCAATGAAGTATTTGCTCAACGCTATGGTTATGACAACACTTCAACATTCGATGGAATTGATTTATTGCAGCCTCGCTTTGGCTTCAACTATACATTGAATGACAATATGGAAGTACGTGGTGGTGTAGGCCTATACTCTGGTGGTAACCCTAACGTTTGGCTATCAAACTCTTTCTCTAACGACGGTATTACAAATATTGATACTTATCGCAGTGATTTTGAGTTGTTCGATGAGAACGGTAACACGGTTCCGCTGGTTAATGGTGGTCGCCTAATTTACTCACCACTTCAAGAGATGTTTGATGAAGTTGCTGATGCAGATCCATCTTTGGGTAATGAGCCTTCAACGAATGCCGTAGACCCTGATTTTGAGATTCCTAGCGAATGGAAGTTCAATCTTGGTTTCACTTGGGTAACAGACAGCGATTATGTATTCCAAGCAGATATTCTTCACAACAAGAAGCAAGATAGTGCACAAATCATAAATGTTGGTTGGGACACAGAAAACGTTACTTTTGCAGCTGACGGTCGACCTATCTACGACTATATTCAAGTTGGAACTAATGACGATGGTGACGCTGTTTTCCGTAACTTCCGTAAGAGTGACTTAGTACTTACCAATGCTCGTGAAGATGGCAAGTCGACCACTATCTCTTTTGCTGTTCAAAAAGAATATGACTTTGGTTTAGATGCTTCATTCGGTTATGCATACAACCGCTCTGAAGACGTTACACCAATGGCAAGTTCAGTAGCGTTCTCGAACTTTACTAACTTTGCTTCATCAGACCCGTTAAACCCTGGTATCGCAACTTCGAACTACGAAGTGCCACATCGCTTTACGTTTAACTTGCGTTATTCGACTGAAATTGTTGACGGTTACAAAACAAGCTTCTCGCTATTCGGATCTCGCCAGCAAGGTCGTCCATTCTCGTACACCTTTGACGGTATCACGATCGGCGACGCGCAGTTTAGAACAAACAATGCACTTCTTTACATCCCAGAAGTTGATGATCCAAACGTGACGTATGCAGAAGGCTTCGACTTAGGTGCATTCAACTCATTCATCGATGAAGGTGGTTTTGCTCGCGGCGAAATCCTTGAGCGTAACTCTGAAAATGCTGAATGGTATTCTCGAGTTGACTTCCGTATTGACCAGCAACTTCCTGGTTTCATGAAAGGTCATCGCGCAAGTGCATACTTCATCCTTAAGAACGTTGGTAACTTCTTAAATGATGATTGGGGCGTTCGTAAAATTGGTCCATTCGTTTCAGCTCCTGTACTTGATGCATCGCTAAATAGCGATGGTACATATACGTACAACGAGTTCTTTGAAGGTAACACTAATCAAAATGGATTCTTTAATGAGCAATCATTATGGCAAATCCGAGTTGGTGTTAAGTACAGCTTCTAATCCAATGGTGTGAACCTATTGTAGTGTTAGGTGCCACTCTCCTTAACAGGAAGTGGCACTTTTTTATGCCCGTCATTAATCTCATAACCATGCAATCTAACGATCCTCCACTTTTTTAATGATCTGAATACGTACATTAGTCGAACTGATTGACGACAAATTTTTAAATGCTCGAAAGGAGGGCTTATGTCAAAACATATGCTAATGGTAATGACATCTCACGAAATTATGGGTGATACTGGCAAAAAGACAGGCATGTGGTTGGAAGAGTTTGCTGCGCCGTACTACGCATTTAAAGACCAAGGATATACGATAACGTTGGCGTCACCCATGGGAGGGCAAGTACCTATCGACCCTAATAGTCTGGTTGACGATGCAATGACCGATGACGCTATGCGATATACGAAAGATGATCTGGCACGTAACGCTATAGCGTCGACGATTCCGCTCGAAGACGTGCGTGCTGATGAGTTTGACGCGGTGTTCTATCCGGGGGGACACGGCCCGTTGTGGGACCTTTCTGACAATGTGCACTCGATAAAACTAATCGAAGACTTTATCGCAGCTAATAAACCCGTTGGGGCAGTATGCCACGCGTCAATTGCACTTAAAGACGTTAAAACGCCTGACGGTAAATATTTGGTCGAAGGGAAGTCGGTTACCGGTTTCTCGAACAGCGAGGAAGCAGCGGTGGAGCTTACTGACGTAGTGCCTTATCTGGTTGAAGATGAACTGGTTAAAAAAGGCGGTAAGTATGAGAGCGCCGACAATTTTGCTGTAAAAGTGTGTACCGACGGGTTACTGGTGACGGGACAGAATCCGCCGTCATCACGACCAGCAGCCGATGCGCTGATTAAGCTATTGAGTTAGCGTCAGCGAACAGCAGAATATATAGTGCCCTCAATGAGAGGGCACCGTTTTAAAAGTGTGGCTACCTAAACGTTCTCAAACAGGTCTTCAACACGTTGTCTTAGTTCTTCAATTCTAGACACATCCGCTGGCGCGATGAAAATAGTGTCGTCACCTGCAATGGTGCCCAAAACCCCGTCTTTCTTACTTAATGAGTCAAGCAAGCGCGCAATAAGCTGTGCAGCACCCGGACTTGTTCTTATTATTACCATGACATTGTTGTGCACAATGTCTAATACAAGCTGTTTGAGCGGGCTTTTAGCGGTTGGCATGCCCAACTCAGGGGGAAGGCAGTAAACCATGTCTCCGCGGGCATTACGCGTTCTTACCGCTCCAAATTTACTTAACATTCTTGAAATTTTAGATTGGCTGATGTTGTCGAAGCCTTGTGCTTTTAATGCATCAACAATTTCGCCCTGTGAACCGTAACTTTCTGCTTTAAGAATTTCTTTAAAAGCTTTGATGAGTAGCTCTTGTTTTGCGTTTGCCATTAGCGCTCTTTTCTTTTTTGAGGGTTATCGTTAGGAATTATATTTAGTATGCGTATATTGTGCCGCACAGGTAGACTTTGCGCAATTTCTTTGCATAATCATTCATGATAATGAATATCGAGATAAAATCGCCATAAATAACGTTAATAAGACGATCCGGTGATTGAGTTTTCCCCCGCGTTGCATTAGTGTGACGTTCCGTTTAAATACGTGAAGTAATCCCATAGGAGAAATGGTATGAAAGTAGCCGTGTTAGGTGCTGCCGGTGGTATTGGTCAGGCGCTGTCTTTGTTGTTGAAAACACAATTGCCAGCAGGTTCAGATTTAGCGCTATACGACGTAGCGCCAGTTGTTCCTGGTGTTGCCGTTGATTTGAGCCACATCCCCACTGCGGTAAAAGTAACCGGTCACGGTAAAGATGACCTAGCTGATGCACTAACTGGAGCAGACGTTGTTCTAATTCCAGCGGGTATGCCTCGTAAGCCAGGTATGGATCGTTCTGATCTATTCAACATCAACGCCGGCATTGTTAAAAACCTAATTGAAGGTGTAGCTGATAACTGCCCGAACGCGTGTGTTGGTATCATCACTAACCCAGTTAACACTACTGTTGCTATTGCAGCTGAAACGCTTAAAGCAAAAGGCGTTTATGACAAGAACAAGCTTTTTGGTGTAACGACACTAGACGTTATCCGTGCTGAAACGTTTGTTGCTGAACTTAAAGGTGTAGACGTATCTTCTGTGCACGTACCGGTAATCGGTGGTCACTCTGGTACAACTATCCTTCCTCTACTTTCACAAGTTGAAGGCGTAGAGTTCACAGACGAAGAAGTTGCTAGCCTAACTACTCGTATCCAAAACGCGGGTACTGAAGTTGTTGAAGCTAAAGCGGGCGGCGGTTCTGCAACCCTGTCAATGGGTCAAGCAGCGGCACGCTTCTGTCTATCACTAGTTGCAGCAATGCAAGGTGAGAACGTGGTTGAGTACACTTATGTACAAACTGACGACAGCGGCGACGCAGCATTCTTTGCACACCCAGTTCGCCTAGGCGCAAACGGTGTTGAAGAAATCTTGCCATACGGCGAGCTAAGCGCATTCGAAGAAAAAGCGAAAAACGACATGCTTGAAGGCCTACGTGGCGACATCAAGCTAGGCGTTGACTTCGTAAACGGCTAATAGCGCCTGAAGCGGATGTACTAGCATCCGCTAGAAAAGGCTGGATACGTTCTTACGTACCCAGCCTTTTTTGCATTTAAGACATTACAAAAAAAGCCTGCTCAATGAGCAGGCTTTTCATTATAACGTTACGCGTTCATTGGGCTCTAGCCTGTATTACGCATACCAATTGCAATACCCGCGATGGTAACCATCATGGCACGCTCTAGGCTGGTGTTTTGTGCATCGTCACCGGCTTTACGAATACGATCCAGAAGCTCAATTTGCAGGTAGTGGAGGGGCTGAAGATATCCTGCACGGATCTCCATAGACTCTTTACCCTGCGGGTCGTTCTTCATGATGTCGCCGTCACCGGTTATAGCCAGTAGCGACGAGATGCTTTCTTTAAGCTCGGCACGCAGAGCTTCACCAAAGTGTTTAAGCTCTTTGGGTACTAAGCGCTCATCATAAGCTTCACTGATACGCGGATCGGCTTTATGGAACACCATGTCTAGCATTGAAAGACGTGAACGATAGAACGGCCATTCGCTGAACATTTCGTTAACCACTTTTTCGTTTTCCGGGGTCTTCACGCTATCAATAGCACGCATAACGCCTAGCCAGCTTGGTAGCACCAAACGGGTTTGTGCCCAAGCAAATATCCATGGAATAGCGCGTAGGCTCTCAATACCGCCTTGTGGCTTACGCTTCGCTGGGCGACTACCTAGTGGGAGTTTGCCTAACTCTTGCTCTGGCGTTGCAACACGGAAGTAAGGTACGAACTCTTTATCGTGACGCACGGTTGCACGATAGTTGTCACGACCTTGGGCTGCCATTGCAGTTATAAGCTCTCGCCATTCTTCTTTTGGTGCCGGAGGCGGGAATAACATGGCTTCAATTATGGCGCTGGCGTAAATACCTAGGCTGCGTTTAGCCAGCTTAGGCATACCGAATTTATAGCGAATAGTTTCGCCTTGCTCAGTTACACGGAAGCCGCCGTCTAGCGAGCCAGGAGGCTGAGAGTAAATGGCAGCATGTGCTGGCAAGCCACCACGACCAATTGTACCGCCACGGCCGTGGAATAGCGTCAGGCTTACGTCAAACTCATCAGCAATCGCAACCAAGGCTTCTTGTGATTGGTATTGAGCCCAGCCCGCAGCAAGTGCACCTGCGTCTTTGGCTGAATCTGAATAACCAATCATAACGAATTGACGACCTTTAACGTAACCGCGATACCAGTCGATAGACAGAAGTTTGCGCATTACGTCAGGCGAGTTGTTCAAATCGTCTAGCGTCTCGAACAATGGCGCCACTGGCATTGGCCAATCTACACCACTTTCTTGAAGTAGCAGCTGAACGGCCATAACGTCCGATGGCTCACTGGCCATAGAGATAATATAGATACCAAAACCGTGTTTGCTGTGCTTCGCAATTACCTTACAGGTATCAAGCACTTCTTTCACGTCATCAGACGCATCCCATTGAGCGGGGAATAGCGGGCGTTTTGAGCCAAGCTCGCGCAATAAGAACGCTTGCTTGTCGGCTTCGCTCCACTGAGCATAATCACCAAGACCTAGGTAGCGTGTTAGTTCGCTGAAAACGTCTGCATGACGTTCAGAGTCCTGACGCACGTCAAGGCGCAGAAGGTGAATGCCAAATACACGAGCACGACGAATAGTGTCTAGCAGCAGACCGTTTGCTACAACTTGCATTCCGCAGTCTAACAGTGACTGGTAGCAAAGCATCAGTGGTTCAATTAGCTCATCATCACTTTCAACCCAGTTTGAAGTATCTGGGTTTTTACCTGCTAAGTAGTCGCTAATGCCATCGCGGGTTGCGATGAACTTGTCCACAAGTGGACGAAGAAGGGCGCGGTATGGCTCGTTGGCGTCGCCGACTTTTTCGCGTAACGCGTCGTTGCAGTCGTACATTGAAAGCTCAACTTGCAAGCGATCAAGATCAATCGCGAAAAGCTTGGCCGCACGTTTTCTAGCAAGTAATAATACTTGCTCAGTCACTTTTGACGTTACAAATGGGTTGCCGTCTCTGTCGCCGCCCATCCAAGAGCTAAACTGAACGGGAGACGCATCTAGTGGCAGTGATACTTCATAATCTTCGTTTAGGCGACCATCAAGCTCGCGCATAAAGTCTGGCACTGCTTCCCATAATGAGTTTTCAATAACAGAGAAGCCCCAGCGTGCCTCATCAACCGGTGTTGGACGTACTGAACGAATTTCTTCAGTGTGCCAAGCCTGTGCAATAAGGTCAGCAATACGGGTTTCAATTTTCTTACGCTCAACATCATTAAGCGACTCTTGGTGAATAGCCTGAAGGCAGTTCGCCAATTCTTTATGTTTGTGAATAAGTGTACGGCGCGTAACCTCAGTTGGGTGCGCGGTCAGTACAAGATCGATGTTCAGTTTTGCAACCGCATCCTGCACTTTTTCAGCTGTTAATTCAGCTTTATCTAGGTGTTTAAATAGTGCATCAATAGACGCATCAACATTCATTGCCGCATTGTATTCTTGCTCAGCAATGTTGCCCAAATTCAAGAATTGTGCGAATGCACGGCCAACAGTAAGCAAATCGCTGTCAGACATTGTTTTGAAAGTTTCTTTCAGTTCTTCGCTACATGTAGCGTCTCCCTGATAAGAAGCTCGGCCGCCTTTACGAATCTTTTCAATACGGTCTAGCCACTCTTGACCCAATTGATTTTTGATTGTTTCACCTAAGGTTTTACCTAGGTATCGAACGGTATCTTTCAGTTCAGCATCGTAGTGTGTTTGCATGCTATCCTCCTAAATATATGGCCTTAACCATACTGTGTCCTTTGCGACTTGTCTAACCACTTTCGGTTATAATTTACAACATTTTGATACTTTTGCACCCTAGTTAACATTGCTCAAAGCAAGATATTTTGTGGTGTGATACACTCTTGCACCGGAAAATGCAGAAACATTCTCGCGTTATGCGTTTTGTTTGAAATTTGTACTGCATTTGTAATTTAATTTCAGGAGTTCTTGTGACTGATACATTCAATACAGTAGAAACCCAAGCAAGTTACGGCATTGGTTTTCAAATGGGTCAACAATTACAATCAAATCCGTTTGACGGACTAGCGATTGACGCTGTTGTAGCTGGCCTAAAAGACGCCTTCGCAGGTCAAGCGCCTCAGGTTGATAACGACACACTACGTGATGCGTTCGGCGAAATTCACAAGCGTATGCAAGCGGCTAAAGAAGAAGCAAGCAAAGCGGTTATTGAAGAAGGCACAAAGTACCTTGAAGAAAATGCGAAGCGTGACGAAGTAACCGTTACTGAATCTGGTCTTCAGTATGAAGTTATTGCTGAAGGTGACGGTGAAACACCAGTTGCGGCTAGCACTGTACGTGTTCACTACCACGGTACACTTATTAACGGTACCACTTTTGACAGCTCTTACGAGCGCGGCCAGCCAGCTGAATTCCCAGTAGGCGGCGTTATTAAAGGTTGGACTGAAGCACTTCAACTTATGAAAGTAGGTGCTAAGTACCGTTTATACGTGCCACATGAGCTTGCTTACGGTGAGCAAGGTGCGGGTGCAGCTATTGCACCATACAGCACGCTTATCTTTGACGTAGAGCTTCTAGACGTTCTAGGTTAATGTGTTGTTCACAGGTGTGCAGTTCTGTACACCTGTGTTCCATTTTTTCTTATTCATAGTTCATAACGTTTTAAAAACTAGCCCGCACTTCGTTGAATTTAGCGATATGGCCTAATGTTTCTTTTTCCTATCTCTTTTCTTCTCTGTCTTTTCTCGTAAATACAAAGCAAAGCTAAATTTGGCACGTTGTTTCATTGGTGTCGCCTTGCGTTTGCGATATGCTAGGTTTCATCTGCTCCGAGTTGTTATCAGTGGCTTCGGCATTACAATAGCCCCACGCTCAAATAAGGAAAATTATTATGGTTATCAAGCCTAAAGTGAGAGGCTTCATTTGTACAAACGCGCACCCTGTTGGCTGTGCAACGGCGGTTGACGAACAAATTGCTTATGTAGAAGCAAAAGGCGACTTAGGCGAAGGCCCTAAAAATGTATTGATTATTGGTAGCTCTACGGGGTACGGCCTAGCATCACGCATTACTTCTGCGTTCGGCTATGGCGCTAAAACGCTGGGTGTGTGTTTTGAAAAAGCACCAACGGAACGTAAAACGGGTACTGCCGGTTGGTACAACACCGCTGCATTCCACGAAAAAGCCAAAGCAAAAGGCTTGTATGCAGAAACTATTAATGGCGATGCGTTTTCCGATGAAATCAAAAATGAAACCATCGAAAAAATCAAAGCTGAAATGGGCAAGGTTGATTTGGTCATTTATAGCCTTGCATCCCCGCGTAGAACCGACCCAGAAACAGGCGTAACGTATAAATCTACGCTTAAGCCTGTAGGGCAGGCGTACACTACGAAAACCTACGATACTGATAAAGACAAAGTGCATGAAGTATCGCTAGAGCCAGCCAACGACGAAGAAATCCTTAACACCATCAAAGTGATGGGCGGTGAAGATTGGGAACGTTGGATGGACTTTTTACGTGAAGCCGATGTGCTTGCTGAAGGCTGTAAAACCACCGCATATACCTATATCGGTAAAGAACTAACATGGCCTATTTATGGTCAAGCGACGATTGGTAAAGCGAAAGAAGACCTAGATCGCGCTGCCGCAGCCATTATTGGTAAAAACAGTGATTTGCTTGTGCAAGCCAATGTGAGCTCGTTGAAAGCACTGGTAACGCAGGCAAGCTCAGCCATTCCTGTAATGCCTCTGTATATTTCACTTATTTACAAAGTGATGAAAGAGGAAGGCACCCACGAAGGGTGCATTGAGCAGATTCATGGCTTGTTCACACAGTGCCTGTTCGGCAATACACCAACGTTAGATGAAGCAAATCGCTATCGCATGGATGGCAAAGAAACTAACGACGCAACACAGGCAAAAATTAAGGCGCTATGGGATCAAGTGACACAAGAGAACTTTCATGACTTAAGTGACTACAAAGGTTACAACCATGAGTTCTTAAAACTGTTCGGTTTTGACATTTCAAGTGTTGATTACGACAGTGAAGTTGACCCAATGGTTAATTGGTAAAACCTAAACTTACCATTAATTAACCTAATGCTTATATGCGCAAAAGCCGTCTGATTTGACGGCTTTTTTGTACCTGATTACAAGTTGATACGGCGTATGGATTCGCAAAATGTAAATGAATAAGACCAAAGGTTTACATTAAATTGTAGAAAAATTTGCCTTTATCTTGAAATAGCGTGGCACAAACGTATGGGTTAATGCTAAAATCCCGAAATTAAGTAGGGGTCTTTTCTGCCTCTACCAAAACAGCAGTAGCGATTGCAGCTACACAACAACAATAATAAGTGTAAATTTCTGCTGGTGGTCTATAAAGAAAGGGCGAATTAAGCGTCCGCAAAAGGAATTATGCGTTACGGCTTCATAACAGGCTGACCGTAGCAATTGCAGCAAGTTCCATCAATCAACAACGAAAAGGTGTTCTACACCTGTTAATAGTGCGCTTTTGCATGCTGACAGGCAGGTTTTCTGCGGTCATGCAAAAGGGTATTTCTATTAGAGTAGTGCGATTACATATGATAAAAATCAAGAAAGGTCTCGACCTCCCAATTGAGGGAGCGCCAAAGCAGGAGATTGCTGATGCATCTGCTGCAACGCGCGTTGCCATTCTGGGAGAAGAATATGTGGGTATGCGCCCTACCATGCACGTCCAAGTTGGCGATGTAGTGAAGAAAGGTCAGGTGCTTTTTGAAGACAAAAAGAACCCTGGCGTTAAATTCACTGCCCCAGCAGCGGGTGAAGTGGTAGAGGTTAACCGTGGTGCAAAACGTGTTCTTCAGTCTGTAGTTATCAAAGTGAACGGCAGCGATGCTGTAACTTTTGATAAAATTGCAGCTGACCAGATCGCGAGCGCTTCACGCGAGCAGCTTCAGTCAATCCTTGTAGAGTCAGGCATGTGGACAGCGTTCCGTACACGTCCATTTAGCAAATCTCCTAAGCTAGACTCTGTTCCAAGTTCAATTTTCGTTACAGCAATGGATACCAATCCACTAGCAGCAGATCCTGCAGTGATTATTGCTGAGCGCCAAGACGATTTCGTAAATGGTCTTAAAGCATTAACGCAATTGAGCGGTGGCAAGACTTACGTTTGTAAAGCGGCAGGTGCATCTGTTGCTACTGGCGATGCGGCAGTTGATGTTGAAGAATTTGGCGGTCCTCACCCTGCGGGCCTACCGGGTACTCACATCCACTTCCTTGATTCTGCTGGCATGAACAAAACGGTTTGGCACATCAACTACCAAGACGTTATGGCAATTGGTGCATTACTGACCTCTGGCGAGCTAGATAACCGTCGTGTTATTTCACTTGCAGGTCCTGCAGCAACTAACCCACGCCTAGTGCGCACCGTAATGGGCGCAGACTTGACCGAGCTTACTGCTGACGAGCAAGTAGACGGTGAAGTACGTGTTATCTCTGGTTCTGTACTTAGCGGTACGACAGCGATGGGCGTTCACGGCTTCCTTGGTCGTTTCCACACCCAAGTTTCACTACTAAAAGAAGGTCGCGAGAAGAAATTGTTCGGTTGGATCCTACCTGGTTCAAACCAACACTCAGTGACTCGTGCTTACTTAGGTCACCTAAGTGGCAGCAAGAAATTTGATATGACAACAACTACCAATGGTTCTGAACGTTCTATGGTTCCAATTGGTAATTACGAACGCGTTATGCCCCTAGATATCATTCCTACGCTTCTGCTTAGGGACCTGATTTCTGGTGATACTGACGGTGCTCAGACGTTGGGTTGCTTAGAGTTGGACGAAGAAGATTTGGCATTGTGTACTTATGTATGCCCTGGCAAATACAACTACGCTCCTATCTTACGCGACTGTTTGACCACGATAGAGAAAGAGGGTTAAGTCATGGGTTTAAAAGCGTATTTAGAAAAGATCGAACCAAACTTCGAACCAGGTGGTAAGCATGAAAAGTGGTATGCGCTTTACGAAGCTGCGGCGACCATTTTCTACACCCCAGGTAAAGTAAATAAAGCTAACACGCACGTGCGTGACAGCATTGACCTTAAGCGCATCATGATCATGGTATGGATGGCAACATTCCCAGCTATGTTCTTTGGTATGTATAACATTGGTTTCCAAGCGCAAGAAGCAATTGCTGCTGGCGCAGGAACACTACCTGATACGTGGCAAGCAGGCCTATTCGCTGCCCTTGGCGGTGACTTGGCAAATGCGGGTACACTAGGTCTATTCTTCTATGGCGCATGTTTCTGGCTGCCAATCTACGCGGTAACGTTCGCGGTAGGTGGTTTCTGGGAAGTATTGTTCGCGTCTGTGCGCAAGCACGAAGTTAACGAAGGTTTCTTCGTTACATCGGTACTATTCGCACTAACACTTCCAGCTACTATTCCTCTATGGCAAGTTGCACTAGGTATTACCTTCGGAGTTGTAATTGCTAAAGAAGTATTCGGTGGTACAGGTCGTAACTTCCTTAACCCAGCATTGTCTGGTCGTGCATTCCTTTACTTTGCGTATCCTGCGCAAATTTCAGGTGACCAAGTATGGGTAGCGGCAGATGGTTATTCTGGTGCAACGTCTCTAAGCCAAGCGGCTTCAGGCAACCTTGATTACGCGAACATGGATCAGTGGATGAACAGCTTCATCGGTACTATCTCAGGTTCAGCGGGTGAGGTGTCTACCCTTGCTATTATTCTTGGTGGCTTGTTCATCATGTACATGCGTATAGCAAGCTGGCGCATTGTTGCTGGTGTAGCAATTGGTGTGGCGTTCTTCGCAACCTTGCTAAACCTAATCGGCAGCGATACGAACCCTATGTTTGCAATGCCTGCTCATTGGCACTTTGTTGTTGGTGGTCTTGCTTTTGGTATGTTCTTTATGGCGACAGACCCAGTTTCTGCGTCGTTCACAAACCAAGGTAAGTGGGCTTACGGTATCTTCATTGGTTTCATGACGGTACTAATCCGCGTCCTAAACCCAGCCTTCCCTGAAGGTGTAATGCTAGCAATTCTATTTGCTAACTTGTGGGCGCCACTGTTCGACTATTTCGTCGCACAAAGCAATATCAAGCGGAGGGTAGCACGTGTCGGCTAAGAAAGAATCTTTAGGCAAAACGGTAGGTATTGTTGTTGCCGTATGTTTAGTTTGTTCAATTGTTGTGTCTGGTGCGGCTGTTGGCCTTCGCTCTCTACAACAAACAAACGCAGCTCTAGATAAAAAGAGCAACATTCTTAATGCTGCAGGCCTTTATGAAATGGGCATGAGCAATAGCGCAATTGAAAGCACGTACAGCGAGCGAGTAGAACAGCGTTTTGTTAATCTTGACGAAGGTACTTTCGTAGAAGCGCCTAAGCCAGATTACGATATGTATAAAGCAGCCAAAGAAACTGAGTACAGCACAAAGGTAACTAACAGCAATGTTGGTTTCCAACGCCGCCCTAACGTGGCAAGTGTTTACTTAGTTCGCGACGACGCAGGTGATGTATCTCGTATCATCCTTCCTGTTCACGGCAGCGGCCTTTGGGATCTTATGTACGGTTTCTTAGCGGTAGACGCAGACGGCCAAACGGTTCGCGAGCTTATTTACTATCAGCAAAAAGAAACGCCAGGACTAGGTGGTGAAGTGCAAAACCCTGCTTGGCAGGACAAATGGGACGGCAAAGAGCTTTACGAAAATGGCGAAGTTGCTATTCGCGTAGTGAAAAATGCTAACCCTAGCAATCCTCACACTATCGATGCGCTTTCAGGTGCAACCCTAACCAGCAACGGTGTTGAAAACACTATTCGTTACTGGGTAGGCGAGCAAGGCTTCGGCCAGTTCCTGAAGAACCAAGCATGGCGTTCATAAGGGAAGTCTCATGGCAGATACTAAAGAAATGAAAAAGGCCCTCTTTGGGCCAATCCTGGACAATAACCCGATCGCCCTACAGGTATTGGGTATCTGTTCAGCACTGGCAATTACCACTAAGCTGGAAACAGCATTGGTAATGTCGCTTGCGCTTACAAGCGTTGTAGCGTTCTCAAACTTGTTTATTTCACTAATTCGTAACCAGATCCCATCTAGCGTTCGAATTATTATCCAGATGACCATCATTGCATCGTTGGTAATCGTTGTTGACCAAATTCTGAAAGCGTATTCGTATGAAATATCGAAGCAGCTGTCGGTATTCGTTGGTCTGATTATTACTAACTGTATCGTAATGGGTCGTGCTGAAGCTTACGCCATGAAGAGCCCGCCTCTGATGAGCTTCCTTGATGGTATTGGTAACGGCTTGGGTTACTCTTTCATTCTAATTGTTATTGGTACAATTAAAGAGCTATTTGGTTTCGGTACTATTTTAGGTTTCGAAATCCTTCCACTGGTTCAAAACGGTGGCTGGTATCAGGGTAACGGTTTGTTAATCCTACCATTCAGCTCATTCTTCTTAATCGGCGGTATGATTTGGTTTATCCGTACTATCCGTCCAGAGCAAGTAGAGCCTAAGGAGTAAGTCATGGAACATTATTTGTCGTTATTTGTTCGCTCAATTTTCGTTGAGAACATGGCGTTATCACTTTTCTTAGGTATGTGTACATTCCTAGCGGTATCTAAGAAAGTTAAAACTGCTATGGGTCTTGGTGTTGCAGTTATCGTGGTACTAGGTATCTCTGTACCCGTTAACCAAGTTATTTATGTAAACATTCTTGCTCCAGGCGCACTAGCATGGGCAGGTTTCCCAGAAGCTGACCTAAGCTTCCTTAACTTCCTAACGTTTATCGGTGTTATCGCGGCGTTGGTACAGATTCTAGAGATGAGCTTAGACAAGTTCTTCCCTGCGCTTTACAACGCACTAGGTATCTTCCTTCCGCTAATTACCGTTAACTGTGCAATCTTCGGTGGTGTGGCGTTTGCGGTACAGCGTGAATACAACTTCACTGAAAGCATCGTTTACGGCGTTGGTAGTGGTATGGGCTGGGCACTAGCAATTGTATTGCTAGCGGCAGTACGTGAAAAGCTGAAGTATGCTGATATGCCTGATGGTGTTCGTGGTCTTGGTTCTGTATTCATGATCGCTGGCCTAATGGCACTTGGCTTCCAGTCATTCACTGGTATTCAGCTGTAATAGAGCTCGGGAGCATATAAATGAATAACGTAGAAATATTTCTTGGCGTCGGCATGTTTATTGCCATCGTATTGGCGCTAGTATTTATCATTATGTTTGCCAAGTCTAAATTGGTACCAAGTGGTGATGTAACTATCACTATCAATGGTGATCCAGACAAGGCAATCAAAACTGCACCGGGTGGCAAGCTACTTGGTGCATTAGCTGACGCAGGTTACTTCGTATCGTCTGCTTGTGGTGGCGGTGGCTCATGTGGCCAGTGTCGTGTAGATGTACACTCAGGTGGTGGTGAGATCCTTCCAACTGAACTAGACCACATCACTAAAGGTGAAGCGCGCGAAGGCTGCCGTCTTTCATGTCAGGTTGCTATCAAGCAGGACATGGAAATTGAGCTGGAAGAGTCGGTATTTGGTGTTAAGAAGTGGGATTGTGAAGTTATCTCTAACGATAACAAAGCAACCTTTATCAAAGAACTTAAGCTTAAAATTCCTAACGGTGAAAGTGTACCTTTCCGTGCAGGTGGTTATATTCAGATTGAAGCGCCAGCGCACCACGTTAAGTACAAAGAGTTCGATATTCCTGAAGAATACCGCGGTGACTGGGAGCGTTTTGGCTTCTTCGACATCGAGTCTAAAGTAGACGAAGAGACTATTCGTGCTTACTCAATGGCGAACTACCCAGAAGAAGAAGGCATTATTATGTTGAACGTGCGTATCGCTACGCCGCCACCTAATAACTTAAGCCTACCTGCGGGTAAAATGTCATCGTACATTTGGAGCCTGAAAGAAGGTGACAAAGCGACTATCTCTGGTCCATTCGGTGAATTCTTCGCGAAAGAAACTGAAAACGAAATGGTATTCGTAGGTGGTGGTGCAGGTATGGCCCCAATGCGTTCTCACATCTTCGATCAGCTTCGTCGCCTTAAGTCTAAGCGTAAGATGAGCTTCTGGTACGGTGCACGTTCACTTCGTGAAATGTTCTATACAGAAGACTTCGACGAGCTAGCAGCAGAAAACGACAACTTTGAGTGGCATGTAGCACTTTCTGATCCTCAGCCAGAGGACAACTGGGAAGGTTACACTGGGTTTATCCACCAAGTACTTCTTGAGAACTACTTGAAAGATCACCCTGCACCAGAAGACTGTGAGTTCTACATGTGTGGACCACCTATGATGAACGCGGCCGTAATCAACATGCTTAAAGATTTAGGTGTTGAGGACGAAAACATCATGCTAGATGACTTCGGTGGCTAGGCGTTTAATTTAAGAGCTACTCGCTTAAAAGTTATTAAGCATATTAAAAGGGGCGTAAGCCCCTTTTTCGTTGAAGCAAAACGCAGAATGCACATAATAGCGATTGAATAATGTGCATATTAGCTAAGGACAACATCGTGATTCGATTTGCTATTCGAATTTTCCTCGCCTTTGTTGCGGTAGGTATTCTACTTCTCGCAAGCTGTAGCGACGAAAAAACGCCTGTAGTACACCTGCAAGGGCAGACAATGGGCACAACCTACAACGTTAAGTACCTTGTAGCGGAGACACCGGTAGAAGGCTTACAAGCTGAAATAGATGCCCGTCTTGTTGAGGTTAACAAGATGATGTCTACTTACGATCCAACGTCAGAACTATCAAGGTTCAATCAATATCGCTACACCGACAATTTTGCCGTATCACCAGATACGCTAACCGTAGTTAACGAGGCATTACGCTTGGCTAACCTTAGTGGCGGAGTACTTGATGTTACCGTTGGCCCATTGGTTAATTTATGGGGGTTTGGACCAACTAAGCGCCCTGAAAAAGTACCAAGCCAGACAGACATTGACGATATTCGCGAATATGTGGGTTATAAGAAGCTGTCAACCACGCCTACAGGCTTAAAGAAAAGTCACCCAATGCTTTATGTTGACCTGTCGACTATTGCAAAAGGCTTTGGCGTTGATGAAGTGGCGGAGATCCTTGAAAACCACAACATTGAAAACTACCTTGTAGAAATAGGTGGTGAAATGCGTGTGAAAGGTGAACGAGGCGACGGCAGTGAGTGGCTGATTGCCATTGAAAAGCCAGTTACCACTGAACGTGCTGTTCAAAAAGTTGTCTCAATAGGAGAAAACGCGGTTGCTACATCAGGTGACTATCGCAACTATTACGAAGAAGACGGCGTTCGTTATTCGCATCTAATCGACCCCACAACGGGCAAACCTATCTCACATAACCTGGTTTCGGTTACGGTAATTCATCCTTCTTCAATGACGTCTGATGGTTTGGCTACGGCGTTTAATGTAATGGGATGGGAACAAGCGATAGCGGTTGCTGAGCAAGAACAACTCGCTGTATTCCTCATTCGTCGCACAGAAGACGGATTTGAAGAGTATGCATCGCCAGAATTTGATAAACTGGTCACAGTTCATAATTAGGGGGTAGCAATGTCTACATTCATTCTTGCTTTTGGTTTCTTTCTAACAATGGTACTGGCTATGGCCGTAGGTTACCTTTTTCAGAAAAAATCAATCTCTGGAAGCTGTGGTGGCTTAGGTGCACTAGGTATTGAAAAAGCCTGTGACTGTCCAGAACCGTGTGACCGTAAAAAGTCGCGCATGGAAAAAGAAGAAGCCCGCCAGAAAAAACTAAACGAGTGGAAGCAGAACCAAATTTTGTAATGCTTAACCCATCGTTGGTTTAAGGTTTAAAAGCGCTGTTTGATACTAATCGACAGCGCTTTTTTGTTCTGTGAGTATATCTATCTAGCTCGTTAACGTTGAGTTCTATTGAAGTTGCCGAACGATATCCATTGATTGATGAAGAACCCTAATTATTCTGATACCGTATTTGAACTTTCTAAAAACGATCATATGTTTATTCACATAGCTAGAAAAACACCCCCATTTAATATCATTTCTCGGTATAGCTAACGCCGAGTTGGCATCGTTTGCAAGCTCGATAAATCTTGACTCAAGGTCATCTAAATAATTATTGCGTTGCTCCTTGCCCCAGTACTCTTCGGTATAAACACCGATCTCATATAGATCATTGGCAGCAGCTTTTGAAACGCGGAATTTAGTCACTATCTACTATCTAGCCGTTTCTTAAGAGAGTCCATTGAAAAATTAATGTCGTCTTCACTTTGTTCTCCTTCTTCAATCAAGAGCCTCAGCGCATTTAACTTTGACGATGCGTCTTGTTCTTGAAGCAGTCTCAATGCAGCGCGAATTACCTCGCTTTGATTGTTATAATTGCCTGAACTTACCATCGCTTCGATAAATTCGCTCATACTTCTACTTGGTTGAAATGTAATTGTTCTAGCCATATGACAAACCCTGTAAGTAAATTACTTACAATATAGCCGGATCGTCTCACACTCGCAATTACGCCTAAGTAAAAGTAAGTGTTATTAATGGGCTTATTTGTATTAATTCCTGTTCAACATTGCCTTGAATCATGCGTGTGAGGCATCAATCTTATCAAGAATCGACAACGACATAGTGTAATTAAACGCTATTGATAATATACTGTCTTTTTGTACAGTTTCGTGTGAGCACGTTAAGATCAAAGGCTGGTAATGCGAAAAATTATCCACGTCGACATGGATTGTTTTTACGCCGCAGTTGAAATGCGCGACAACCCAGCCTTGCGCGATATTCCCATTGCGATAGGCGGCAGTGCCGACCGTCGAGGGGTTATTTCTACCTGTAACTATCCCGCCCGAAAATTTGGTGTGCGCTCAGCTATGGCTACAGCGTATGCTTTAAAGCTATGCCCAAACTTGACCCTCGTAAAAGGGCGCATGGATGTGTACGCTGCCGAGTCGCAAAAAATACGTAAGATATTTGCTGATTATACCGACCTCATTGAGCCTTTATCATTAGATGAAGCCTACCTAGACGTGACTAACAGTGAATTTTGCGGTGGCAGCGCCACGTTAATTGCTGAAGAAATACGTGAACGCATTAAAAATGAACTTGGGCTTACAGCTTCAGCAGGTGTTGCGCCTTGTAAGTTTGTGGCAAAAGTGGCGAGCGATGAAAATAAGCCCGATGGAATTTGTGTTATTACTCCTGATAAGCTCGATGAGTTTGTACGCGAAATGCCACTAAAGAAAATACCGGGCGTAGGCAAAGTCACCATGCAAAAGCTTCAGCGTATGGGGCTTAATACCTGCGACGATGTTCGCCAATACCCTTTTGAGCGCATTCAAAAAGAGCTGGGTAAATTTGGCAGTGTGCTGTGGGAGCGAGCTCACGGTATTGATGAGCGTGAACTATCGGTATCTCGTGAGCGAAAGTCTATCGGCGTAGAGCGCACGCTAAGCGAAGACATTCACACCTTCGAGCAATGTATAGACTTTTTGCCACATTTATTTGAAAAGCTTCAAGAGCGAATGGAAAATCACAAGAAGCGAACGGGTAAGCCTGTACGTATTCGCACGCAGGGCGTTAAGCTTAAGTTTAACGACTTCCAACTAACCACGGTAGAACACCGCTGTGCCACGCTTGATGAAGCGTATTTTCGCACGTTAATGCAGGAAGCCTTTGAACGAGCAACAGGGCGGGGTATTCGTCTTGTTGGCGTTCACATAGGCCTTGCTGCCGACCAATCAACACAGCAATTGGTGTTGCCTTTTGAACCGATTTAGCCAATAAGCTCAGTACTTTTTAAGTACTAACATGCAGTAGCCTCAATCTAACCACTTGTTATACTTAACGCACTGATACTCTGCGATAGACTGACGCTTTTGTATTACCCGATAAAAGGCCAATCCCACAGAGTTTAGTTTCTAAGACCATTTAATCTTTGGCAAATGAAAGCGATTGGCTAACCCTTACTATTTTTTTCCACTTAAATGAAGGACGTTATGGACTCGAAAGAACTTAAAACCCCAGGTCGCTACAAACATTACAAAGGTAATTTATACGATGTATACGAAGTGGCGACGCATTCAGAAGATGAAAGTAAGCTAGTGGTATACCGCCCATGCTACGGCGAAAAAGCGCTTTGGGTTCGTCCACTAGATATGTTTGTTGAGTTGGTTGAAAAAGACGGAGAAACACTCCCCCGTTTTGCCTATGTTGGCAATATTCCAGATGATGAAAAAATGATCTAATTGTGAAATTAGGTCATAGTGTAAGAGGTCTTTAATAAACAGGCTTCTTACAAGGAAATAATAATGAAAACTGCACCTCGTTTTAGCGCACACATTTTGGCTGCGTTTATTGCTGCGAGCCCTTTGGTTTATTCAACGATTAATCCCGCAAATGCACAAGATAGATTTGCCGATGTCGAAGTTAAAGCGACAGCGATAAAAGGCTCAGTGCACATGCTTACAGGTGCAGGTGGAAATATCGGCGTATCTGCTGGGGAAGACGGTGTTTTGATCATCGACGATCAATTTGCGCCGCTTGCAGAAAAGATAGCGGCCCAGCTTGGTGAGCTCGGGAGTGACAAGCCAAAGTATGTGATAAACACGCACTATCACGGCGATCACACAGGCTCTAATGCGTTTTTCCACAGCCATAAAGGCGCGACCATTCTGGCGCACGAAAATGTGCGTGTTCGCCTAGCTAACGATGAAAAGATAAAACCGGAAGCGCTGCCAACTATCACCTATGAAGACGGCATAAAAATTTACTTCAATGGTGAAACCCTTCACGTCATGCACTTAGCGGTAGGCCACACCGACGGCGATAGCGTAGTGTGGTTCGAGCAACCCAACGTTATGCACACCGGCGACTTGTTCTTTAATGGTCGCTTTCCCTACATCGACCAAGGTGCTGGCGGTAATGTGGAAGGCTATATGGACTCAGTAAAACAGCTGCTTGCTAAAATAGACGATGAAACCGTTATTATTCCTGGCCACGGCGACATCAGTAACAAGCAAGAATACAGCGCATTTTTAGCTATGATCTCTGAAACGTTCAGCTACGTTAAGGCACTTAAGCAAGACGGCAAAACCCTCGATGAAGTTAAATCGATGGGCTTAGACGATAAGTGGGCCGACTGGAGCTGGAATTTCATCAATGAAGAGAAGTGGATAACTACACTCTATACTGATGCCTAAATAGTATTGGTTACACTTTAATATCGAGCGAGTGTGCAGGGGAGTTTTCTTTACGACCCTGCAATTTCGTTAAAATGACTCTATCACTGGATTTTTGAGCACAAACTTCAAAGGCAATAGGTTAGGAAGCGCAGGTTTTCGAGCACCAAGTCTAGGGGCTAAAGCTGCCAAACGTCTACTAAGCGGTTTCTCGTATTTTAAGCTCAAAGGGTAGAACTTGGCTCGCTTGTTCAATGTCTTCGCCCTCTATTAGCGATATCAATGATTCAGCTGCCATTTCTGCCATCTTACGGCGCGGGACTGATACGGTTGTTAGGGCAGGGTAAATTGAGCGCGCAAAACTCAAGTCGTTGAAACCGCAGATATCGATATCCTTACCAGGCTTGATACCTCGTCTATTACATTCCATCACCGCGCCAGCAGCAAGCTCGTCACTCACAAAAAATAGCGCATCAGTGTCCGGCCATTTATGCAGTGTTTCTGAAAGAAGCTCAGCACCAGCTTGAAATGTGGCGTCGGCTCTAGAGGAAACATATCGCTCGGCGGACAACTCAGCATTGTCCAGTGCGGTTGCCCAGCCCTGCTTTCTCAATATTGCACGCCAATCTAAATACAATGAGCAAAAAGCAATGTTGCGACGCCCTTTGTTGATAAGATGCTGGGTCATAGACTGGGCTGCTAATTCGTTATTTACCCCGTAGTTAATATCAAAAGGCTCACTAGAAATATCCATAATTTCGGCTACAGGCGTCCCTGTGGCTAGCAGCATTTTTCTCGTTTCTTCAGTGTGGCGCGTAGAAGTAAGAATGAATCCACTCACGTTCTGTTGAATGTAAGATTCGACAGTACGCTCCTCGCCAAGCTCGGTATAGGTCGAGTCGCCAATCATCAGTGCATAATTGGCTTTGTCGGCCACGGCCTTCACGCCTAACATCACATCGTTAAATACGTTGTTTCCAAAAGACGGAAGCAATAACGCGATGGTTCTATTATTGTCTGAGCATAATGACTGGGCGGCGCGGTTCGGAATATAGTTTAGCTCTCGCGCTGCATTTTTGATCTTAAGGGCGAGTGATTTAGAAATGCCACTAGAATTATTAAGCGCACGAGATACGGTAGTTTTGTGAACCCCCAAATGATTGGCTACGTCTGATATTTTTGTGCGTGACTTTTTTACCTTACTCATTCTTCGATCTTTTTATGTGCTGCTAGGTCCGCTAATCCGCGCGGAAGTGAGTGTTAATGTCGTGATGTTTAATTCGATATCAAAGGGCGTATAAAGTCTTCCGCCTGCTGAGAAACACACTCGAAAGTTTGTGTAACATCAATAATGAATGCGTTGTCTTTAGGAGGCAGCTCTAAGGCTGCAAACTGGCTTTCGAGCATAGCATCACCGTTAAAAAAATGCTCCCGTTGTTTTAATCGCGCACTAAGCACAGACTGTGACGCATGAAGGTAAATAAAGTGGCAGTGAGGCGCGATATCTTTGGTTAGCACGTCACGATAGGCTGAGCGCAGCGCTGAACAGCTTATAACCACGTTCCGGCCGGCGTGAATGTGTTGCTTGGCAATCATGTTTAACGTAATTAACCACTCCCATCTGTCTGCATCCTGCAGTGGTATACCTGAAGACATTTTCTCTACGTTTGCCTCGCTATGGTAACGATCTCCTTCTTCGAAAGGCATGTCAAAACGTTGGGCTAAATGCTGGCTCAATGTCGATTTTCCCGTCCCTGAAACTCCCGAAACGAAAAATACATGGCAATGGGTCATAAGCTTATCTCTCACATTAAAATTCAGGAGTACATCAAGAGCGAGTTATTTGGTCTCCATCTTACTCATAAATATTAGTTTGGAAACCGGTTGCGTTCAAGGGGTGATTATAATAGTGTTACCAGATAGCTATCTTGTATTAATAAATATTTAACATTGGCTGGGTTTTTCAACTTAGCTTGTAAAGGTAGCGGGTGATTTCCGTATTATGGCTTCGTCGACATGAAGACAATGTCACTAACAGGTACCAGAGAGCACGTATGACCGATACTTTTTCCCTTCTTTTTGTCGCCATTTGTAGCATTGTACTTCTCACATATTTAGTTGTAGTTAGAAAAGTTCATGCTTTTATCGCTATCCTTGTGGCAGCAGCGTTTGTTGGCCTGGGTACGGGAATGCAAGCGGCCGACGTACTGGCTTCCATGCAGTCAGGCATGGGCAACACGCTGGGATTTGTAGCGACCATTGTTGGTCTTGGTGCTATGTTCGGGCAATTCTTAGAAGAATCCGGCGGCATTGATAGGCTTTCGCAAACTATCAACAATAAATTTGGTGATAAGAATAGTCAGTGGGCGGTTGTGTTAACGGGGTTTCTTGTTGCTATACCTGTCTTCTTTGAAGTGGGGCTTATCATATTAATGCCTCTTATTTATTCGTTAGCAAAGAAATCAGGAAAGTCGCTTATTTATTACGGAATCCCGCTCACAGCAGGACTCGCTGTCACTCACGCTTTTATTCCTCCAACACCAGGACCTGTAGCGGTAGCTTCAATTTTAGGGGCGGATATCGGCTTAGTCATTTTGTTTGGCTTTATCGTTGGTATTCCTTGCGCGTGTTTAGCCGGCCCAATTTACGCAACATTTTTAGCGAAACGCCTGCACGTACCTGTCCCAAACCATATCATTGAAGCTTCACATAAAAAGCCAAAGGAACTCCCCAGCTTTGGTTCAGTTGCGGCGCTACTGACATTTCCGCTAGTGGCTATTTTGGTGGGGACGTTGGCAAAGTTCACGCTTTCAGAAGGTGTCTTGAAGGAGGCGTTGCTATTTATTGGGCATCCCTTTATCGCCCTGACCATTGCAACCATTGCTTGTTTTAAAGTGCTAGGGAAGAAGCAAGGCTTATCAAGCGAACAAATTAGAAACATTGCATCAAGAGGGTTAGAGCCGGTTGCCTTAGTCATACTGGTGACAGGCGCGGGTGGCATGTTTAAACAAGTGCTCATCGATTCTGGGGCGGGGCAGGCCTTCGCCGATGTTGTCGCATTATCGCCGCTCCCACCGTTGGCAGCCGGGTTTCTTATCGCGATTTCAGTCAGAATTATTCAAGGCTCGGCAACGGTTGCCATGTTAACAGCTGCTGGTTTAATGGGCCCTGTAGTGCAGGAACTGGCGTTTTCACCATCAGTACTCGCCCTGATGACAATTGCTATAGCGGCAGGCGCTACGGCCATGTCTCACGTGAACGATACGGGGTTTTGGATCGTAAACCGTTATTTTGATATTTCTGTGAAAGACACGTTTGTGTCTTGGACGTGTATGGCAACCCTAATAGGTTTTATTGGGCTTTTTCTCGTACTAATGCTTGGTTTATTTGTCTAATGTCCCAAGCGGCTCAGACCCACTTGAATCGTTTTTGTGGAAACCGGTTTCAAGCTTTTGCAGCTCAAATGGCTTTAAGATTCACCATTTGAGGCATTATTACTAAACGTCTGTATATAAAGCTGCTCTACTTTATCTCGCGCCCATTGGGTTTTTCTAAGAAACTTAAGTGACGATTTAATCGAAGGATCGTTATTAAAGCAGTTCACTTTGATGCGGTAATACAATCCATCCCATCCGTAACGCTCGTGAAGTTGCGTGACGATTTTCTCTAGCGTTAAGCCATGTAAGGGATTATTAGGTTGCTGATTCATAAAGTGCCGCTGCTTGTTCTAAATTAAGACCCTAGTCTAGCACGAACCCACTTGCTGCGTATCAATGCGCTAAGCTTTACTTTCAATTGTTTCACCCGTAGGTATTTGTTTTGTGTTCGGTATCAAAGGTTGGCTAGCGTCGTTCACTTTCGTCGATGGACTTCGCACTACTCTAGGCTTTCGCGGTGTTTTATAAAGCGGCCAAATAAGCTGTTCTTTCCAGTTGGCGTAAAACATCCCCTCAATACCGTATTGCGCAGGATACTGCCTGGTGATCTTAGCGGTACCAAATAGCACATCCCAAAAGAACAACAGGTTTCCATAATTACCTTTATAGTTGGTCACGCCGTCATCGGCTTTTAATCCGTGATGCGCACTATGTGTTGAAGGCGTTGATATGGTGCGTTCAATTACCCAGGCCACAGGATGTAACCTCCGAATATTGTAAAGTCTCTTATCCCATTTCCACTCCGCGTGGGCGCCAGTGATAACGGTAAGTTTAATCACCAAGTAAAAGGCATAGGTCCAACCCAATCCTAGGTAAATTAGTGCACCGGAAAACCATAGCGAAGGCATAAACAGGTAATAGAAAAAGTTATTTCTGTAAATAATGCGAACGCTCATGTACTTAGCGTTATGGTGGGCTCTATGTAAGTTGTAAAGAAATCGGGTGGAATGTGAAAGCCTATGCCACCAATATTGCATCATGTCATCGAAAATCAAAAGTAGCGCTATGTGCAAGAGAATAGGGGAATCTACAAGTATTCCCTGATATTGGGGAAATGCTAGTGCCATCATTGTTGCAGAACAAAATAGAACCAGTGGCTGAGTTACAATAAATAAGAGTAACGTACCTATCAGCTCTACTTTTCCATCATCGCTTACTTCTGTCGCTTTTTTAAATAGCTTACCATTCTTCGCTTCTAGCAAAGCAAACATAATAAAAACCGCTAAAATTGCCCATTGATAACCCATTGTAATGACTCCCACCAAGAGATTGTTGAGAGTGAATTTACATTGCGTTAACATGCAAGAATATATACTTGTATAGATTTGAATGTCATGTCTTACATTCACGGCAAGCAGCAAACCATTATGCCTGACGACTACGTCGAGCTTTGTTTGCCTTTTGGAACGCTAAGAACCTATGCGGCTACCTCGACAATTCACGATAGGGGAAGTAAAAACAAAGGGCTGTCTGTTGTGGTATCAGGAGAAGTAAAGATTGGTAATTATGGCCTGGACGGCAGTTATCAAATTACTACTGTATTGCAACGAGGAGATACGTTTGGCGAGTTCACATTGTATGCATCACTTGCAAGAACGCATCACGCTGAAGCACTAACGGAATGTAAGGTATTACAAATACCTGAACCTGCTTTTCGTTCTCTGACAAGCCAACATCCAGCGATTGCTGAATTCATCACCCGGTCACTGGCAATAAAGCTTCACTCGGCGCTGGAAAGGTTGGATGATATTCGACGCTTACCCACTCACGTCCAGTTAGCTAAGCTAATTTATCAATCGTATCTTACCTCTAAGCACGTCTTTATACCGTTAAGGCAAAGCGATTATGCTGAAAGATTGGGCGTTACCGTACTTACCGCACATAAATCATTAACGAAGCTGTATGATTTAAAGTTGATTGAAAAGCGCTACGGGGGCGTGGCAATTACCCAGGTCGAGCGACTGGAAGGTTTTTTGAAAGAAAGTTCGTCACTATTACCATTGTAAGAGTGGTTAATGTCCTCCACATGCGAGAGCGCCAAAAGACCCTCCCTCAAATTTATTCCACGCCCATGGCAACTCATGCATCAAGTATTACGCTGGCTTTAGCCCGCCTAAAATAATGTGCTGAATGTTGCTTAGCGTGCTCTCGAAGAAAGCGGGATCGCTTAAATCTTTGCCGGTTACGGCTTTGATCTGCACGCTGAAATCGGCGTAATGCTGAGTAATGGCCCAAATGCTGAATATCAAGTGTATAGGGTCAACAGGCTTTAGCTTACCCGCTTCAATCCATTCGATAATGACGGCGCTTTTCGCGTCCAGCAGTGTTTTGAGCGGCGTTTCTAATTCCTTTATCAACAGAGGGGCACCTTGTACCACTTCCATGCAAAAAAGCTTAGATTCAGCTGGATTGTCCCTCGACATTTCAAGTTTTACTTTAATGTAGTCGCTCAGGGTTTCTATAGGGTCTTGTTCTGCTGAAAAGCTCTGAAGGGGCGTTAACCACACATCTAAAAGGTGGGTAATAACCGATAAGTACAAACCCTCTTTACTTTTAAAGTAATACAGTAAATTACTTTTTGAGACATTCGCTAGTTCCGATACTTGCTCTACAGTGGTGCCACTCACGCCGTTCTTTGAGAACAAGGAAAGGGCAGCATCCATAATGCGAGTACGCTTTTCTAATAACGCTTTTTCTCTTCGCTTTTGCGTGGTCGGGCTAAATGCTCTCGCTGATTTCGTAATTGTTTGACCTTCAGATTTACTCACTACTTGTCTCTTCTTTACCGGAATTTCCGTGATCAGGCGCTTAGTTTACGTGGAGTTCTCGTCGCTATAAACCCATTTGCACAAATATGCACCAATTAAGTTCAATTGCACTGGACTTGGTGTTCCAAATTGAACCAATAAGTCCAATTTGGGTTGTTGAATTTTGTAAGTGACTGAAATTTATAGATTAAATAAATTGGCCTGCTTTATGCTGTTCACTAAGTATACCGCCACTTCAATGTTTTGAATTCGGCAACCTTAAAAAAAGCGGGATAAACCGCTTAAAACGCATACAAGCAGAGGTACAACATGGATATAGGTGTATTTATTCCGATTGGGAACAACGGCTGGCTAATTTCGAAAAATTCGCCTCAGTTCAAACCTTCCTTCGATCTCAACAAAGAGATTGTAATGAAGGCTGAAAAGTACGATATGGATTTTGCGCTCTCTATGATCAAACTGCGAGGGTTTGGCGGTGAAACCGAATTTTGGGACTACAACTTAGAGTCGTTTACGTTAATGGCAGGCCTTGCTGCTGTTACCTCAAAAATTCAACTATATGCCACGGCTGCCACACTAGTCTTGCCGCCTGCAATCATGGCGCGCATGGCCAGTACCATCGACTCTATCTCCAACGGACGTTTTGGCGTAAACCTAGTCACTGGCTGGCAACGCCCTGAATACTCGCAAATGGGTATGTGGCCGGGCGATGAATTTTTCGGTAACCGCTATGAGTATTTGGATGAATACATTCAGGTAGTCAAAGAATTATGGGAAACCGGAAAAAGCGATTTTAAAGGCGAGCATTTCCAAATGGATGATTGCCGAATGTTGCCCAAGCCACAGCGAAAAATTCCACTTATCTGTGCCGGTCAAAGCGCAGCAGGCATGGATTTCTCTGCCCGTCATGCCGACTATAATTTCTGCTTTGGTAAAGGCGTAAATACACCTACCGCTTTTGCACCAACCGCAGCGCGCTTAACTGAAGCGGCTGAAAAACACGGTCGCAGCGTAGGTTCAGCGGTACTTATCATGGTTATTGCCGATGAGACGGATGAAGCCGCCATGGCGAAATGGGAAAGCTATAAAGACGGCAAAGATCAGTCAGCGTTGGACTGGATGGCAACGCAAGGAGCTGCTGATAAGAAATCGGGTAAAGACACGAATATCCGCGATATGACCAACCCAACCTCAGCAGTAAACCTGAACATGGGGACGCTGGTGGGTTCCTATGAGTCGGTGGCCTCTATGCTTGATGAAATAGCCACAGTGCCGGGCTGTGAAGGTGTATTGCTGACCTTCGATGACTTCCTTAAAGGCATGGATGATTTCGGCACTAAAATTCAGCCGCTAATGAAATCCCGTCAGCATTTGCTTAGCACATCGGGAGCCGCCTAATGTCAGCCGGTGAAATATTTGAGGTCTCAGGGTGCTTTCAAGCGCGCCAGACGGGGCAGCCCGTACTACCAGCTAAGCCCGAACCGTTGACGTTAAACCCTGCGGAAACTGCCGTTATTGTGGTGGATTTGCAAAACGCTTATGCCAGTAAAAACGGCTACTTAGACAAGGCGGGTTTTGATGTGTCTACTACGGCGCCAGTCATTGAAAACACCACTAAAGTGCTTGAAACAGCGCGGGCTGCAGGCATGCCTGTGGTGTTCTTACAAAATGGATGGGATGCCGACTACAAAGAGGCCGGCGGCCCTGGTTCGCCGAACTAATGGTATGGACCCTCTCCTCCCATAAAGGCTTCAAATGAGCCAAGATAGGGTTGTTCAAATCACTATCAAGAAGGAGAAGGTCACATGAGTAAGG